>JAGVAH010000053.1 GCA_020060385.1 Syntrophobacterales bacterium
CAACCAGTTTCGGCTGCTGCTGCACACCGCAGCCTACTGCTTGTTCCGGCTGCTGCGCCACCACCTCCAGGGCACGGAGTTGGCCACGGCCCAGGTCAATACCCTACGGCTCAAGCTCTTGAAGATCGGGGCCCGCATCCGGGAGACCAGCCGCCGCGTCTGGGTACACTTGGCCTCCGGTTACCCTTACCGTGAACTCTTGGCCGGGCTGTTGCATAACCTGCGGGCCAGTCCGGCTTAATATTGCTCCCTCTATCCGTTCCGCTTAACCCTGTGGATAGGTGCGTCCAAAATCGCCCCTAACGTCACCTCCGGCAGGCTTTTTCCCAGAAAATACTATCTTAAGGCTCTTTTTACCTTCTCCCAGGCTCCCTCGCAGCCTTTATATCTCAAAAAACGCCTTAAAAAATGGCCTGCTCATCCCTATCGTGAATAAAGGGGGTTAGGAAGAGGTAGATTTCTCTGCCGCTGCCCCTAGTTCCCCCCCTGCGTTTGCCCCTGCTCCCGCCCTGGGCGCGGCACTCCTGCCAAATGGCGGGGCCTCCCTTTCACCTGCCCGCCCCGTCCCGGCCCCTTGTGCCCCCCCTCTTCCCGGCGAGAGAGACAGACCCGGAGACGGGCCTCCCACCCCCCTAGACAATTATGGGGAAATCACTTGGGGGGGTGCCAGCGGCCCAGCAGTCTGTCGAGTTCGCCCTTCAGGTCCAGAAATACTTCCTTCTCTTGGTCCAGGAGGTTATGTTCCTCCTTGGGATCATTAATAAAATCGTACAATTCGTATTTCTGGAAATCGAGATAGTAGATGAGCTTGTAGTTTCCCTTGATGGCGGCGATGGATTTCGTGTGAAAATCTGGGGGAGCGCCCCAATAGGAGAGATTCATGGTAAATTTGGCGCCGGTGTCCAGGTGGGGATTAGTCAAAGCCCCTTTAACGGACCTGCCGTCCATCCAGGCCGGGGTCTCCACTCCCAAAAGATCCAAAATAGTGGGGGGGATATCCACGGCGCTGACGGGCGCGGCCAGCCGCCGGCCCTGGGTCTGCCCAGGCAGACGCAGAAGCAGGGGGACATGCACCAGGGGCTGATACAAATAAGGCCCGCAGTGGGATAAGAAGCCTTTTTCAAACATCTCCCCATGATCGGAGGAGACGAGGAGGAGCGACCGGTCCAGCAGGCCGCTCCGCCGCAGACCCTCCAGAAATTTCCCCACCTCGTGATCCGCATGCAAAATGAGTTCGTCGTATCGGCAGGCGAGCTTATCGACTAGGGGCTGGTCTTTAGGAGGGTAGCGGCCATCCGGGGCCACCTCCGCGGTCATGGCGTCATTGCCGAGAAAAACCTTGTCTTTGAGGAAGGTATACAAGAAGTCCTTCCGGGGGTTATAAGGATCATGGGGGGGGAGGAGATGCACCCAGAGGAAGACCGGTTCTTTGGCGGCCTTTAAAAAGGCCGCGGCTTCCGCCAGGGTATGCTCCGGTTCTGCGAACGCCCCCAGAACATTACGGGTATCGCCGGGGGTGTGCCCACGCCCCTGGCGGATTTCCTTCAGGCCCTTTTCTGCCAGATGCAGGGGATTTTCCCGGTAAAGGGGCGCCAGCCAAGAGGCTGACCCCAGCCCGGTTTCAAAAAAATACTGGCTGAGAATTCCGTACCCCCGGGAGTTGGTAAAGGCCCGGCTTACCCGCTGAAAACCCTCCATATTGCGGTTCCACGGCACCCCGAACTGCACGGCGCACACCGCCAGGGTGGCATAGCCCCTCTGGCGCAGAAGGGCGGCCAGGTTCTCGTTCCGGGCCGGCCCGGTAAAATAGGAATAGTCATTGTGAATCCCATGATGGAAGGGATGTTTGCCGGTCAGCAGACTGGCGAGGGCGGAGGGGGTAAAGTTGGTGCTGGCGAACATGCGGTCAAAGACATAACTTTCCCGGGCGAATTTCTTAAGATAGGGAGTGGTCTCCCGGGTATAGCCGTGAAAGGAACAGTGCCCCGCAGCCAGACCATCAAAGGTGATGAGAATAATATTGGGCTGCCCGGGGTTCGTTTTCCCGGCCTGGAGCGGCCCGGGCTTTTGGGCCTGATGGCGGGTCACCTGGGTATAGACAATATTACCGGAGCCTATCAGGCCGGCAAGCAGGAGGACCGCGGCATTAAATTTGAAAAAGATTGCTGCTAATTTGCGGATTTCCCCCACAAGGGTCAGCCGGTCATAGAAAAAATTAGCCGCCACCAAGAGGAAAGCTACCAGGGCAATGACCAGGCCAATTTTCGGATCGATTCCCCAGGTCCAGGGCAGGTCAAATACTTTGAGAAGCCATTTCCAAAAATACCCCAGGAGGATAGTGGCCAGACTCCAACAGCCCAAGAGGACATTAATCTCGGCGGTTAGTTTGCCCCCGGCCCGGGTCAGGTACAGCAAAATTTTCGCCAGCATGGTGGAGATGACGGCAATGCCCAGGGCTATGGAGGCAAAGAAGATAACCAGGGAGGAGGTGGACAGGATCAATTGCCACCAGGCCATGCCTTCAAGCAGGGATTTCACCCGATAAAGCAGGTCCAGGGGCAGCAGAAAGGTAATGAAGAGAAACAACCACCACTGGATGGCGAACTTGAAAACGTCCTTGGGGGCATATGCGGGAATGACTTGGGCTGGTGGATTCATGGTTTTAGGAAAAATAAGCGGATCGAAAAGCTATTTTTGGCATAAGATCAGGATGCGTCCTTCCGGGTGGGAAGGAAAAGTATCAATCCGACTGAATGGGCCACTTAGGGCCTCCAAATAATTCTCCAGGGAATACCAATCCATCTCCCGCCGATGCGTGGCCATAAGTTCCTGGACCCGAGGGTCATCCATGGGAATGAATTCCGTCAGCAGCCAGGTCTCCGCATAGTCGGCCAAGGCCAGGACAATACGCTCAAAAGTCTGCCGTTGAGTTATGCCCAGATGGTGCACCAGAGCCAACCCCAGGGCCATTTCCGAGCGAAAGCGAGATGGCGCCGCGGCAAATTGCTGGGTGCGCCAGCCACAACCTGGGGAGGGATTGAGAAAATCCATCACCAACGGCAATATGGGCAATTGCTTCTCTTTGGCGGTTTCATAGAGAAAGGCGACACTATCTTCATCGGTATCAAAGGCGATAACCTGCGCCCCCCGTTGAGCTGCCAGGATAGAATAGCCGCCCCGATTGCAGCCGATATCCACCACGGTTTTGGGTCGGATTTTTTCCAGAATGTCGGCCACCGCGGCCTGTTTCGGATTGAACTCAGACTCGGCAAAGAAGGATTCAATGTCGGTATAATATTGATACCATAAGGACTTGTGAATCTTCACCGGAATCGCGGTCACGTTTTTTCGTAAAGACTGAAAGAATCTTAGCCGCGCCTCCCTTCCAGGACTTAAATCCGCGCTCAGATCAATGATTTTCTTTTCCATTTTCAGCCATCTGGTAATGGCCAGTATGGCCCGGGGCATCAAGATGCGGCTGATTAACCAGGGCAGGCGCACAGCTGCCCTCCTGGGCATCATGGCTCGGAATTCACAGTCGCCAATACCGCCGATATGATCCATCAGCAGCAAGCGACGCACCCTGGAGGGCAGATAACAAGACAATATTAAAGGATAAAGGAAAAACTGGCAAAACTGGTGATAGGCTACCCAGGGGAGGTTCTTATCCTCTGGGATGATCGAGGTAAAATCAACTAGAAGCGGTCGGGTATTCTCAAATAGGATATTCCAGGGATAGGCATCCTGAAGAACTAGCCCTTCAGGTGATAAATCAATACAGATGTCCAAGGTCAATAAGGCTGCATCCTTGAGCATCAGGGCCGGCCATTCGTAACAGAAGCTCCTGGGGGAGAGCCGGCGATGGCGCAAAATCAAATCATAACCCTTGATATCGGGGGCGACACTGGTGTCGATCTCGGTCTCGACAATCGTTTGCCCCAGCATCTTGCAAATAACGGCATTCTTCAATAAATCTGAATAGAATTCCGCAAACTCAGGTCTTATTCCCCGAAAAATTTGATCCTCTGCCTCGAAGATGGTTCCTGCCGGATCGACGTAAGAGCTGGGATGGATGGACCAAGTCACCAAAGAATCACCTTAAAAAGCCTACTTATCGGTTTTAGATTCATGATCCTCGTCAGCCTCTGGTTCCTTCTTTTTTTTGAAAAGGTTGACAAAATAAGCTCTTATTTTTTTAGGTAATAAAATAAAATATGAGACAATTGCAGTAATAATCAGGTAAGCAATCTGTGCTACCATACCGAATAAGTTAGGATCAAGATAACCCATTTACTTATACCTTCTTGGTGCCCGGGAAGGCCCCTGGTTCCATAAGCTACCTGGCCTCGGTCAGGGCCATCAGGGCATGACCCAGACCCAGGGAAGGGAAATTGCCCACACTCAGACACCGACCTTCCCTACCCACCCCACATCAAACTGCTGTGGCCTCAATCTTTCTCCATTTTGGTCAGATTCCCAGTTGCCACTTTTCTTTGGGGCTGACTAAGGCAGCACTTTCTGTTGTCTGAGGGTCCTTCATTTGGTCATATCTTCTTGTAAATAATAGGAAGAAAAGGCAGTAAATGCAAAGCTTTTCTGACTATGGGCGGGTTTCTGGAAAAAGCTGGTGCGGCTTGCAACCCTGCTTGTTCCTGAGGAATAATCAGCAAGTCCGGGGGGCGAATCCCCGGACCGGCACCATAAAATCAGGGATTGACTCAAGAATGATCCACCCGGGCGGGGGCCGCCAACCCTGCAGGGGCCTCGCCCCCAGGTACTGGGGCCCTTGATGGGCCGCCACCAGGGGGTGGGCCGCGGCCGCCAGCCAACCACCTGCCAGGCCAATATCCCCGGCCGCGCCTTTTACCTCCCCAACTCTTGGGAATATCGCCTTAAACCCCGCCAGCATCATTATTAACCCTATTTTTACCTGCAAGTTGACCGGGGCCATTAACCCCGGGGGCCGAAGGATGGTCACAGACTTACTGGCCTCATTAATGGCGGCATAAAAAAAATAAAACATAGCCAACAGCTTATTAGCACCTATTGCAAACCCTCATCAGGATTTTAGAGATATTACCAGCCCTCAATAAGTTGTGCGGGACGGCTTTTAAGTCGTCCTTTTTAAAAGAGGAATTTAGAGAAATTATCAAACGATTATTCAATCCCCTCTGCCCCCTTGAAAGAAGGGAGGGTGATTATTTGCCGGTTTAATCTTGGTGTTGCTGATGCAAGATACCGTTGAAATTGGTTTGGCAATGACTGCCAGTAAGTCCGACTTTTTCTGGTGGCACTAACCTGCCGACGGCAATACCAGCAGGAACCTAATTCCCGGCCGGCCGCGTCTTTACCGCGGCGCCCTCCCGTGCCAGCTCCAAGTCCAGATTTTCCTTGACTTTACACCTGGCTGTGTGGAAAATGTGTAGTAAAATTAGGGGAGTTATCTTTATGGTATCTGCCACCCCCAACTCTTATCTTTAAAAAAGAAATAATCAGGGAAATATTAGGTTGTAAAGCTAGCCAGTACGAAAATTTTCCATTTATGGATGATTGGTGTCAGGGGAAAAAAGCAGATATTTAAGCCCATATTAAAGAACACCCTTTACTTTAAAGGGGGAGACTCTGCATTGCGGCAGGCGCGGTGGAATGTTGACCGCAGTGATTGATGAAGATTTACCACAGCCGGCGAGTATACCCCAGGGAGCGGATCCAAACAGCTTTTGAGCCAGGGAGGGGAATTTACCGGCCGTGCCATCTCTTCCATCCCTGTAGGTCAGGTCAACAACCGGGGATAATGACCCCACCGGGAAGAAAGATAGCTCAAGCAGTGAATTGTACCCGGTTTAATTGCGGCCAGGGGAGATGAAGTCAAGGCCAAATGGATTCTGAGCAGGAGGGGCCAGGTCCTGACCCAGGCGCACCGCCAGTGCTCCGGCTCTCCCCCCATTGAGTAAGAGGCAGCCTTTACCTGGACATAATAGAGGATCCTTTATTTCAGTAAACTTTTCCCAGGGCTTTAGCAATTACGCCAGAGGCCCGATAAAGTCGTTACCGGGACTTATGCTTCGTCTATGTCAGGCCGGAGTTTGGGCCCCTAAACGATTAATTCCCTTTGATGACGCCCCCCAGGGGGTGGAGCCGCATTTTCCCTCTAAGTTGGTAAGGAGATGGGCCACCAAGTCTGGGAACCTACCGGGAAATCAGGGATTCCCTGATATGAAAACCAAGGGCTCACCGATTGTGGGGGAGACTTGGTTTGGGATAAGGTGGCCGCAATGGGGAGGAAAGCCCTCCTCAATGGTTCCTGGAGAGGAAAATCAGGGATTCCCTGATATGAAAACCAAGGGCTCACCGATTGTGGGCCATCAAAATTTGGGGTAGGCTGGCCTAAAATTTAAGGTAAACGGTAATGACTGACAGAGATTGCCCAGGAAAAAAAAGCAGATCACCCCAATCTTGGGGGCACGTTGGCGCTCTCGCGGTGGTCAGGACCAGGCTGGAAAGGGGAGATTTCAACCATTCCCGGCACTGGCCTTTTTACCTCCCTGCGTCCATCTGCCTCTGGCGGAAGTGAAAAATGTACGATTCTAACACCTTCGACACTGGCAAATTGTATTCCCCGGAAGTCCAGCAGATCTTTGCCAACTTGTTTGACAATCTCATGCTCTCGCCGGGTGAAGCACCAATCAAAAGTGTTCTGATCTGCTCCGCTGACCCGGGGGAAGGCGCCACCACCGTAGCCCTGGGCCTGGCCTTAGCTGCAGCCCAAAAACAAAGCAGCCCGACCCTGCTCATCGATGGCAATTTCCACCACCCCTGCATCTGCCAGGCCTTGAACCTTACGGACCTCTATGGGCTGGGGGAGTTGATTGCCGGCCGGGTGGAAGCCCCCAAGGCGGTGATCCAAAGGGGTGCCTCCGGCATCTCCGCCATGGGACCCGGGGTGATGCCCCCTAATCATTTGCAAAGCATGGAGCCCCCCAAATTTAAAAATCTCTTGAACCGGCTGGCAGAGGAATATGCCCTGGTGATCGTGGACGGACCATCGATCAACATGCATCCGGAATCGATCCTCTATGGTTCCCAAGTAGACCACATTATCCTGGTGGTTTATTCGGGGGTAACCCGGGTGCCGGTGTTGTCCAAGGCCCTGGCCAAATTGACGGCCAGCGGTTGTAAGACGTGTGATATCTTGCTCAATCGCAGGATTTTTCCCATACCCAATTGGATCTATAAAAGATTATAGAAGTGAGCTCCGCCATGAAAATGAAACCTCAAACCGCAGTCATGTTGGTGGGTGGAACAGCCAACTTCAATGGTTTTTCCATTTCCCCCTGTCCCAAGGCGCTCCTGCCCATCGCCAATCGACCTCTCTATTATTATCTGGAGAGGGCGTTAGCGACCGTCGGGGTAACCCGGATCATCCTCTGCATCAAACCGGATGTCAGTGAATTAGTCAGGCAGCGTTTGACCCTCCGTATTCCCGAGGTGGACTATGAGGTGCGGGAAACCAATTTAGGCAGCGCCGGTTCCTTGCGGGAAGTGGAGGACTGCCTGCAGGGAGAACCCTTCTGGCTGGTCAATGGCGAACTGCTCCTGGGGATTGACCTGGCGCCCCTTTTGAGTTTCCATCAAGAAAGGGAAACCCAGGCCACGGTGGCGGTCATCCCGGTGCTGGAGGCAGCCTGGGAGAAGGAGCGGGTGGAACTGGACGCCCAGAAAGAAGTCAAGGTCATCCACCGCATTCACCCGGCCCAGGAGCGCCGCAGCATGATGCGGCCTGCGGGTTTGTATCTGTTCGAGCCTGAGGTCCTGGATTATATTCCCCGGAACAGTTACTTCGACCTCAAAGAACAGCTTTTCCCCATTCTCTATGAGAAGGGGGGCGCCGCGGTTACCTGGGAGCTCACCGGGTATTCCCGTACGATTTCCACTCTGGACGATTACTTTTTCGCTAACCTGGACGTGTTATTGGGCCGGGTCGACTTCCCCGACCTGCGGACTTCCCTGGATTTGAACGGCACATCTCATCAAAATCCCCCTCAACTCGAGCCTTCGGTCAAACTTTATCCCCCCTATGCCATGAAACCAGGGGCCAAGATCGGCTCGGAGGCCATGATCCTTGGTCCCACGGCCATCGGCCAGGGGTGTGAAGTGGAGCCCAATTGCATCCTCAATGAATGCGTCATCCTGGATAAGGCCAAGATCGGCCGGGGTACTTACCTGAGCCGTTGCATCGTGGGCGAAGGCGCCAAGGTCAGGAAAGGTTCAATCCTCTATGAGACGGCGCTGCACCAGAGCAACAATGGCAACGGGGGAACCCACGTCCTGCATCTGCGGGAGCCTAGCTATCGGGACGCGCAGGCGGCAACCAAGCACCTGCATTGGAAGACCCCCGCCGGCCCTTCTTACCTGAAGATCAAAAGGCTGTGGGATATTTGCTTCTCCACCTTGTTCCTCCTCATCAGCGCTCCCTTTATGTTGATCATCGCCCTGGCCATAAAACTGGACTCGCCCGGGCCGGTCTTCTTCCGCCAGGAACGCTCCGGTTTAAAGGGGCGCAACTTTATCATGTACAAGTTCCGCTCCATGGTGAGCAACGCTGATGACATGAAGCGGGAGTTGCTGGAATTGAACGAGGTGGACGGACCCATGTTCAAGATTACCCAGGATCCCCGCATCACCAGGGTGGGAAAGTTCCTCCGGGATACCAATCTGGATGAACTGCCCCAGCTCTTTAATATTTTTATGGGAGACATGAGTCTGGTGGGGCCCCGTCCCCTTTCCTTTGAGGAGATGCGCTACAACCCCAGATGGCGGGATGCCCGCCTGGCGGTGAGGCCGGGGATGACCGGCCTGTGGCAGGTGGAGGCGCATACCAAGCTGGAATTCAACGAGTGGATCCGCCAAGACCTGGACTATGTTCATAACGTCTCCATGGCTCTGGACCTGACTATCTTGTACAGAACCTTGAAGAAGACTTTCTTGGATTTGATCCACACCTTGATGGGGAGACGCAAATGAAGACCTATCGCCCTTTATTGTTGCTTTTGGCCTTGACGCTGCTGGCGGTGATGGCCTGCGCACCCGGCGGCAAAGGGACGGGAGTGCGGCAAGTGGCGTTTCCCGAGATGAAGCCCCCTCCTCCCGGCCCCATAAAATCGGAGGCGTACCGGGTGATGAAGGGGGATACCCTGAGCATTACTTATCCTTTGAACACGGAGCTGAACGTCACCTCGGCCCTGGTACGCACCGACGGCAAGATCGCTCTCCCCCTCATCGGGGAGGTGCTCGTCTGCGGCCTGACCATCCCGGAAATTCAAGAAGTCATCAGCAAGGAATATAAGGAATTCATCGCCAAAACCAGATACGGCCAGGTGTTTAAGGATGGAGATTACTTCGACCTCCGGTTTGTTTACAATCCGGAACTGAACATCGGTGTGCGCATCGGCGCAGACGGCAATATAGAATTGCCCATGGTGGGTATAGTCCCCGCGGCCGGCAAGACCCCGGCGGAATTGCGGGAGGACCTGATCGAAAGATATTCCAAGGACATCGTCAAGCCGGACATCGCCGTCCTGGTGGGGGTCACTCAGGGCTCCTACCCCCTGGACATGGCCAATAAAAAGATCCACGACGACCCCCATTTCATTAACGTGGCCCTGATTAAGAGCGCCGGGCAGTGGGTCTTTGTGGGCGGAGAAGTATTCAACGCCAAGGCCATTCCCTTTGAGGGCTATCTCACCGTCCTGCAGGCGATCATGGCCGCGGGCAGCGAAAAAGAAACCGCCGACCTCTCCCGGGTGGTGGTGCTGCGCCGGGGGCCCTTCGAGCAGCCCGAATGGATGCTCATCGATCTGGCCTCTCCTCCTGAAGGCAAAAGCCTGAAGAACGATGTCACCCTGAAGGCCGGAGATATTGTCCTGGTGCCCAAGAGCGGGATCGCCAAGCTGAACCTGTGGGTGAAACAATATATCCGGGACGTGCTCCCCGTCCAGACCCAGGGTACGGTGGGCGCTTACTGGACCTCACAATTTGGTGGAATAATACAGTAACTTGATTATCTGCCTTTAAGGAAAGACCAATGTTAGGCAAAACCTGCATCAACGGCCTGCTTCTGCTGGGATTGCTGCTAAACCCGGCCGGGGCCCAAGGATTGTTGCCCACCGGGCCCCAAAACACGCTGCCCACCGAGATCCAAGCCATGCTGCCAGCCGGGGTAGTCAATACCGCTATGGCAGACTTTGGCAATGTCATCTCCACGGTGGATTTGGGGCTGGGCAATGTCACCCCCGTGGAAGTGGTGGGCCAGGGGAACCGGCAGGAAATCCGCATCTTCCGTACCCCCGAAATCCACCTCACCCGCCATCGGCAAACCAAGATGCAGGTTTTGCTGGGCAATGTGAAGTCGGTTTACGTTTGGGTGGAGGCCCCGCCGGAGCGGGTCAGTTTGCATTTGAGGGTGGACCTTGTCTACCAGGACGGCACCCGCAATACTCTTTACAGTAAGAATATGCACCCGGGAGTCAAGAGTTTTGTGATGGTGGACCCCCATACGCGCCTGGAATGCCAGGTTTCAACGCCGACTAAGATCGTAAAATTAAATCGGCGGTTTATTTTGACTGTCAGCCCGCTGGATGTTTGGGCCACCTGGCCCGATCTTTTGCCCCTTCCCTATCGGACCATTTTCGAATAAGGGGGCCACGGCCGGGAAGAAAAGGCGGCGGCAAGGAGATAAGGATGAAGGCGCAAACTACTGGACGGATCCTGCTTTACAGTTTATGCCGGCGAGCGGATCTGATCATTTTCATCAATGTCGTCATTCTGGGGACCATCCTGGTGGGCAGCTGGCTTTGGCCGCCGGTCTACCAGGCCTCCAGCAGCGTGGCGATCTTGGGGCGAACCTATCCGGACCTCATCACCCCGCCAGGTAGAGGCCAACCGGCAAGCAGCTTAATTTTAAACCCCAAGGACGAACTGAACACCGAAATGGAGATCATCCGCAGCCGTCCGGTGCTGGAACGGGTGGTCAAGGATCTGAAGTTAGATGCCCCCCATAAGGTGGTCGAAGAAGGGGTGGCGGGAGCCATCCGGGACGGTTTGCGGGCCGTGCTGAAAGGAGTGAGGGCCCTGAGCAAGCAACTGGGCCTGTCTAAGGAGCCGACTCCGGAGGAAGCCTTTGAAGCCGCGGTCAGCGCCCTGCATGACAAACTTATTGTCAACCCGGCCAGTGACTCCCAGATCATTTGGATCAGATATCGCAGTCATGACCCGGTCCTGGCCAGCAAGGTGGTGAACAAAGTGGCTCAGGAATACCAGCATCAGCACCTGGCCATCAATATCAACCGGGCGGAAAGTTCTTTCTACGCCGAGCAGATTTCCCATGTGGAAAAGGACCTGAAAGGGCTGCAAGGGCAGCTCATGAACCTGAAACAAGGCTCCGGGATCGTTTCTTTTTCCGAACAGAGCAAAGCCCTGCTGAAAAAAGTGGAGACCTACGATAATAGCCTGACTAACGTGCAAAAAGAGATTATCCGCATCCGCTCCAAGGTGGATAAGATCCATAATCTGCGGAAATCCAAACCCAACCTGCTGATTCCACTCCCGGAAATGAGCCAGGATCCCCAATTGTCAGATATGGAAAACAAATTGCTCAACCTGGAATTCACCCTGAAGACCGTCTTGCAGCGCTACACTTCGGACAGCCGACAGGCGCAGATCGCCCGGGAGCAGATCAAGCACCTGCGGGGCCAAATCCGGCAGCAGGTCAATACCGTGCTGGAGCGGGAAATGGCCAAACTTCGGGAGCTCCAGGCTGAGGAGCAGGCCATCGTCCAGACCATCAAAGGTCTGAAAGAAGAATTGGCCCAGTTGCCCACCACGGAGATGGGCTTGAGCAACCTGGAACGGGAAATCGATACCAAGCAGGGGATCATGTCCATCCTGATGAAAAAATACCAGGATAGCCTGCTGGCCAAGAATGTCGATCAAAGGCTGGAGAATGCCAAGATTCTGAGTCTGGCCGCGGTGCCCCTGAAGCCAGCCTTCCCCCAACCGGTCCTCAACCTGGCCCTGGGCCTGGTCCTTTCCCTGGTGGTCAGCATCGGCACGGCCTTCTTCTTGGAGTATTGGGACGATTCTTTGAAGTATCCCGAGGATGTGGAACGTTACCTGGGTCTGACAACTATCGGATCCATACCGGAACTGCAATAATGGCGACCCATTCGGAAAAAAGGCTAGCCGGCCTCCAGGGCCAACCAGTCGTCTGGTTGCTCCTGTTAGGGATAGTTACCGGCTTAGGGTTCCTGCTGGCGGTGCAACTCTCCAGAAAGTGGTTCCTCTTCCTGTTTTTAGGGAGTTTGATGGCCTTTGTCACCCTGACGGTGGAGGATCGGAAGAGGTTTTTTTTGGCCCTCCTGGTCTTGGCCTTGCCGCTGGGCTTGAGCAAGACTTTCATGTTTACACCCGCCAGAGTCTTCCGTATCACCTTTGGCTTTACCATTTATGCGGCCTTTCTGCCCTTGTTCGCCCTGTTTTTTACCTGGATATACCGCCGGGTGACCAGGAAAGAACCAATGCCCATCTCCACCGTAGGGCTGTGGCCTTTGTGCGGACTCTTCTCCATGGCCGCAATTTCGTTGTCGGTGGCCAGCAGCAGGATGTTTGCGGCCTTTGACCTCTGGTCCTTGGTTTTTATGATCCTCATCTTTATTTATACGTCCAGTGAAATCCGGCAGGTGCGGGAATTACGCCTGGTGCTGGTCCTTCTCATCCTCACCGGAGTTATCCAGGCCGTCATTGCCGTGGGACAAAACCTGACCGGCTCCTCCCTGGGACTTGAATTCGCTGGAGCCAGACAGTTTATTGCCGGCTATCTCGGCCTCCTGACCCTGACCAGGGTGACCGGCACTCTGGGACATCCTTCGGCCCTCTCCGAATATTTCGACTTAATCCTCCCCCTCAGCTTTGCCATGCTTTTCTTGCCGATGTCCAGACGTCTCAGGGTCTGGCTATCTTTAGCGATCTTTATCGAATTTATGGGGCTAGGCATGTCCTACTCCCGGGGCGGGATCTTTTGGACCGTTATGGCTACGGCTGCCATTACCCTGATCCAACTTTGTCGGCGCCTCGGTCTGGTGCGGGGGGGCTTCACCACCTTTGCCATCGGCATCTTCTTCATTACCTTGCTGTTGGTAATTCCCAATCCCCTCCAGAAAGGCCTGTTCCGGACCGAGGCCGAAACCGCTTATGGCCGGATCCCTCTGATGAAAGTGGCCTTTAACTTGATCAGCCACCATCCCCTGCTGGGGGTAGGGTTGAACAACTACGTGCCCGCGGCCCAAAGATACGATTTCACACCGGAACAGTTGACCACCTCCTGGAACACGGCGGTCCATAATACCTATCTGTTCCTTACTGGAGAAATCGGCTTGCCAGGGTTGGTCTTCTTTATTTGCCTGGTGGTCACGGTGCTGCGGTACCTCTGGCCGGCCTTGCGATCGGCCGATCCTTTCATCAGCCTGGCGGGGCTGGGAATTATGAGCGGGCTGGGGGCCATCTTGCTCCATTGGATGACGGATTTGGGGGGTTGGGCCCAAACCCGCTGGTTGTGGTTCATGTTGGGGCTGGCAGTGGCGGTGGGACGTCTCGCCAGGAAGGTTCCTGAGAATATAGCGGCCGCCCCGGCCGCGACGGCCAGTTGAGAAATGGTGCAGCAGATAAACAAAAGGTCCTTTCTATCAAAGTGTTAAAAGGAGCAAGGGGGATTTGAAGAGAGTATTTTTCTACCTGATTTCGTTGTTGCTGATAATCTTTTCAATTGAGATTGGCTTACAAGTAATAAATGGAGTGGCATCCCTATTTAGGAAAAAACAAGAAAACAACCCATTGCAATTATATTACCAGGATAAAAAAATGGCTGACCAAATCTGGAAAGAAACCCACGACGCCCTCAAAGATCGCGACTATGCCCAGTTTTTAGGGTGGGCGGATAGAGATTATCATGGTTTGTATATCAATGAGGATCAACAATCCGGCCGCAAAACCTGGAATCCCCGGGTGCCGCCGGGGCAGACATTGGCAAAGGTATTCTTTCTGGGAGGATCTTCTGGCTGGGGATTTGGTGTGGCCGATGACAACACCATCCCTTCGGATCTATCCAAAATGCTCAATAATCCCCGGCCGCAATTTCAGGTTTTTAATTATAGTGTGCCGGGCTATATCTTTATGCAAGGCATCATCCACTTAGAGCTGTTATTAAAAGAGGGCCAATCACCCCAATATGTCATATTCTATGATGGCTTTAATGAAATCTTTGCCGCCCACCAGCATGGCATTGCCGGGACGGTGCATAATCTATTTATGACCAGAGAAAGATTGAAAAGAGACACGATGAAATATCGGACCCTTGTTTGGAACAGCACCAGAGAAGCTATAAGAAAATATTGTATGATATACAAAGCTATTTATAGCCTGGGTTCAACTATTGATGAAAGTAAAATGTTCCAGGAGGTTGCACAAAATTATAGCGATCAGCAATTACGCTCTTTGGCCCATGATATTGTTGAAGATTATAAGAAATCAATGAATTTATTGGATTCTTTATCTAAGGCATACAACTTTAAATATATTTGTTTTTGGCAGCCAAGTATGTTTACTGAGAAGAAACTTTTCGACCAGGAAGCTAATATTGATCCGTGGCTGAAAAATGAGGCTTTTAAGAAAATTTATCTTTATACTAATGAATATCTCCAAAAGGAAAAAATCCCCCATTTCTATTTCTTGGCGAACATCTTAGAGAATAGAACCGAACCGGTATATATCGATGTTGCCCATATTTCGGAAAAAGGAAACCAGATAGTTGCTGGTGTCATATTGAAATACATGCAAAAAGAATTCTTTTTAACCAATACTGACAACAATGCTGCCAAGATGCATCAATGAGTCTGAGCCATGAAACAGATGCTCGCCACAGACCAGATTATTACTGCTTCCTGGAAACTCCAGGATGGCGGAGACAGATCAAAACATGAGTTCACAGAGATTCGTCCGCAACAGTCTGCTCCTGATCGCCATCGAGATGGTGGCCAAGGCTTTGGGGGTGCTGTTTTTCATCGTCATCGCCCGCTTTTTGGGGGCGGGAGATCTCGGCATCTTTGCTTTTGCCACGGCCTTGGCGAACTTTATCGTCATCCCCTGCAAGTTTGGTTTCGAGGATCTGATCCAGAGGGAAGTGGCCCGCAATCCGGAGGGCACTTATTCTTACTTTTGGGCTCTGGGAGCCATCAAGGGGTTAATCTCCCTGATTTCCCTGGGGATTTTTTGCCTCTCGGTGCTCCTCTGGGCCCGGACCGATTCCATCGTCTTGATTCTGGCGGTGATCTTTACCCTGGTGTACTCGTTTATGGAATTCACTGACTCTTTCTTTCGGGCTAATCAAAGGGCCGAGCTGGAGCTGATGGTGCGCCTCTTTTTTTCGGTGGCCAATATCCTCCTGGGGGTTGCCATCCTCTATGCCGGCTACCGCCTCCGGGGAGTGCTCTCCACGCAAGTGGTCAGTGCCGGTGCGGCCGTCCTCCTGGGTCTCTTCATTCTGAGCCGGGTGGCGGTCCGGAAGAAGTATAGCTGGGAATGGGGCACCATCTGGCGCCATCTGGCCACGGCCATTCCCTTTGCCGGCATCCTGGTGGCCCTCTACTTCAGCAACCAGATCGGGGTGGTGATTCTTACTTTCCTGAGCGGCAAGGTGGCAGTGGGTTATTTTGCCGCCACCCTCAGGATCTTTGATGCCTTGACCCTGATTCCCGCGGCCGTCATGGGGGCCTTCCTGCCGGCCATGAGTCTCTATTATGTCCAATCCCTGGGGGCCTTCGTCCGCACCCTGCGCTTTACCTTTAAGTATCTGTTCATTCTCTCCGCCCCCCTGGTGGTCATCACCACCCTGCTGGCCCACCCCATCATCATTTTTCTATACCGGGAGCCCTTTGCTCCCGCCATTCCAGCCATGCAAATTCTCGGCGCCGTTCTGATCTTCAGCTTCTGGAATTTCGCCGGCCAGACCGTACTGATGGCCCGGAACCGGGAGAGACTGGTGCTGATCTCCATTTGGACCGTGGCCGCCATCAACGTGTCCGCCAACTTTTTGTTGATTCCCTCCTATTCCTATCTGGGTGCCTGCTGGGCCATATTTGTCACCCAAGGAGTATATTGCATCATTCTCTACACCTATTTGTTGCCCCGGTATTTGGGCTGGCGGCAATTTCTGCGGCTCATCGCCAAGCCGGTTTTAGCTGCGGCCATCATGGCCATCGCGGTTTACCTGCTGCGACAGGTCCACCTGTTTGTCGCCCTCTTCACGGGATTGGCCGTTTATGGTGGGGCGTTGTTGGCCTTAGGGGGCATCACCGCCACGGATCAAAGTTTCCTGCGGAGCCTAGTGGCTCCCGCCTCCCGGGACTTGTCCACGGGTTAGGCGCGGCTCAAAAAGGATTGGTTTAAGGGCATGGTTGGCAATTGTTTAGCGGAGATTATAGGGCTGAGGAAGGTGACTTCCCGGTTTCAGGAAATAAAGGAAACCGCAAGGCCATGGGCAATACCTGGCAATGATCATCGAGCCGGTCTGGGAAGAGGGGACAGCCTGGAACCCAGTCCGTGCTCCCTGGGGGTCTGAAATGATTACCTTGGATCTGGTTACTCTGGGCATCGGAGCATGGGTCAACCGGCTCTGCCCGTTGATGAGTCAAGGGGCGAGCTTGCTTCTCCTCTCTTCCTGGGCCTTATTTCCTCTCCTTTTATGGAACCGGGGGGCCAAGAAGAACCTCCGGGAGGGAAAGACGGCTGGCAAGGTTTCCCCGGGAAGTGAAGCGGCGCAGCAAGAAGCTGAGTTGGATAAGCTCCTGAGCTCCCTTGCAAATGGCAATCACACCGCCCGGGCCAAGGCAGCCCGCGCCCTGGGGAAAGGCAGAAATCCCCATGCCGTGTCGCCGCTGACCGCGGCCCTGAAAGACACTGATCGGGACGTCAGATTCTGGGCCGCCTGGGCCCTGGGGGCCCTGAAAGACCCCCAGGCCCTGGAACCGCTCCTGGCCGCCATTAATGACCCGGACGCGGGGGTGCGCTACCGGGTGACGGAAGCCCTGGGCGAGCTGCAGCAGCCCCAGGCGGTGGCCCCCCTGACCGCGGCCTTAGACGATCCCGAAGAGGCGGTGCGGGAAGTGGCCGCCTGGGCCCTGAAACAGATTCAGGGGGGGACGCCCCCCCCTAAGAAAGAGCCCCCCGCCAAAGAGGAGGCGGCAACTATTCCCGCTCAGGAAGAGGCTTTGGCTGCACCCCTCCAAGGTGAGGCGGCCGCCACCCCCGTTCTGGAAGAGGTTATGGCTGCACCCCTTAAAGAGGAGGCCAGCACCGCCCCCCTGCAGCAGGAAGAGTCTCCGGCCGCACCCCCCCAAGGGGAGACGGCCGCCACTCCCGTTCCGGAAGAGGCGGTGGCCGCACCCCCCAAAGGGGAGGCCAGCACCGCCCCCCTCCCGGAGGCTGGCGAGGCCCCCCGGGAAAAGCCGGTCTCCAGGGCAGTCCAGTCCTCTCCGGCCGGGACCCCGGAGCTCATGGCGGAGCTTTTTAAGTTGGTGGAGCCGGCCCCGATGGCGCCGGCCCCAGAGGCCCCGGTGGCGCCGGCCCCAGAGGCTGCGGTGGCGCCGGAGATGCGGCCGGTTACCCCGGAGATGCCGCCGATGGCGCCGGCCCAGCCGGTTGAACCTCCGAAAATGGCTGAACCTCCGCAGGTGCCGGTGTTTGACTTAACCCCGGAACCCCTGGCGCCCCTGCCCGATTTCCGGATGAAGCTTGAGGAGCCATCCGTCGGCCCGGGGCCGGAGACCGTAACCTTGGAAGTGAAGCCCTATGAAGCGGAATCCCATCACCTTCTGGGGCTGGCCCTGAGCGAAAGCGGCAATTGGGCCGAGGCCATTGCCAGCTATAAAAGGGCCATTAAACTCAAGCCCGATCTGGCCGAAGCCTACTGCAACCTGGGGGTGGCCTACAGCCAACAGGGACAATTCCAGGAAGCCCTGATCTTTCTGAAGCAGGCTTTAAAGCTGAAACCCGATTTGTCCAAGACCGCCTGCAACCTGGGGGAAGTACAGGCTGCTTTAGGGCACTGGCCGGAGGCGGTGGAGGCCTTCCAACATGCCCTGCGCCTCCATCCCGGGGACCCGGGGGTTCTGAAACGCCTGGGAGCGGCCTGCAGCCGCCTGGGGCGCTGGCCGGAGGCGGCCCAGGCCTTTAAACAGGCCTTGCAGAGCAGGCCCGAGGATGCGGAGATCACCTACAATCTGGGGCTGGTCTACTGCCACCTGGGTCACTGGCCGGAAGCCGTCAAGGCCTTGCAGCACGTCCTTTTACTGCGGCCCGATCACGCTTCTGCCTTCCGCCACCTGGGGATTGCCTGCAATCAGCTGGGCAATTGGAAGGAGGCGGTCAGGTGCTTCCAGCAGGAAGTGATGATCCAACCAGATAATGCCGAAGCCTACCTCAATTTGGGGGGCATGTTTGCCCAGGTGGTCAACTGGCAGGAGTCGGTCCAGGCCTTTAAAAGGGCAGTCCAGGCCAGACCCGAGCATGCCATGGCCCACCAGGCCCTGGGGGTTGCCTATGGTCAGCTGGGGCTCTGGCGGGAAGCCGCCGAGGCCTTCCAAAAGGCGATCCTCCTGGGGGACGACGCGGACGCGGCCCGTTATGCCGGCCTGGCTCCCCCCACCCCTGAACGGGGCGAGGAGATGGCGGAGAATCTGAAAAACGCGCTGCGCTACAACCCCAACCTGGCGGAAGCCCAATATCTGCTGGGTCTGGTCCATGGCCAGATGGGCCGTTGGCAGGAGGCAGCCATCGCTTTCGCCAACGTCGTCAGGAGAAAAACCCAGCCCCTGGATCAGGACCAAAGTCCGGCTCCCAACGCCTTGACCTACTATAAGAAAGCCCTGGACATTCTCCGGCAGGCCATCAATCTCCGGCCTGATTTGCCGGCATTTGCCTCCGGTCTGCTCCTGGAAACCGGGTCCCTGGCTGCCAGCGAAGACCAGGCCGGGCTCTGGAAGCGGGGTGTCCAGGCCGATCCGAAAAATGAGGAGGCCCATTACCAGCTGGGTCTGACCTATCTCCGTCTGGGCCGCTACCCCGAAGCCAGCGCAGCTTTCAAGGCCCTGCTGCAGATCAATCCCCAGCATGCCCTGGGGCGTTATCAACTGGCGGTGGTCCACCTCTCCAGCGGCGACTTCGGCGCGGCGGTGGAGGAATATACCGAACTGAAAAAGCTGGATGAAAATCTGGCGGCCAAGCTCTTCGGCTAGGATCAAGAGCGGCACCAGTTGGGAACTACGAGCGATAAACACATGATACTGGGGAATCGAGCCATGCAAACCACGACCGGTAAAATCTTTGGGGTTGGCTTAATCATTGCGGCCATTGTTCTCGCGGCATTTACCCAGAGGGCCGATGCCGCCCGCAAGGTCAGGAAAAAACCGGTCCGGCCCAGCGAGCTGTATCTGCAACAGGGCCAAAGGATAATTAACCTGACCCAGGGCGATATCATTTTCCGGACGGCTTTAGTGTTGGGGGAAGACGTGAAGGTGGGTTTATATGGCATTCCCCAGGAACCCGCCATCAAGGCCGAGGTTCAGCCTTTGGAGATTGTGGTTTTTGATCCGGAAACCGGGGGCGACAAGGTGCACCTGACCAGGCTGGGATTTGTGGAAACCTCCCCGGCCTCGCGGTTTAATGTGACCACCCCCAGACTGGATGCCGCCAATTTCGAAAAAACCCACAAGATGGACCTCAATGCCCCCATCCCCATTAACCTGTGGTGCGTCGAGTCGGAGATTCCGGTGCAGATCACCCCGGTGCCCCAGAAACCCGGATGGTTCAGCATAGTCCCCCGGGAACCCCTCACCCCCGGGAATTATGCCATCAATAGCGGCACCCTGGATGGCCCCCGACTCTACACCGGTGAACAGAGATTCTACCCCTTTACCCTGGTAACGGCCTTGCCGCCTGCACCCAAGCTCAAGAAGGCCCATAAGAAGCTCCGGAGAAGGGCCAAACCCAAGGAGGAAGTGGCCCTGGCCCCCCCTGCCCCCCCGGCCCCGGCGCCACCGCCGGCGGCGCCTGAGCCCTCCCTGGAGGCGGGGATGACTTACCAGGGGGCCTATGCCGGATCGCCCCGGACCCGCCGGGAATACCAGATCACCAATCTGAACGATTACGCCTGGCATAATGTGCGGATTAAACTCTATGCCAGAAGCGACAATAATGAGAAATTCGTTCTGGGACCGGTGACCCAGGAGAAAAACATTGTCCTCCCCAACCATACGGTTAACCAGGTTCCGGATAAGACCTTCGTGCATTATGACACCCTGGATGATGCGGGGTACAAACTCTATCTGGAAATCTCCGCCAAGGAAGGGAAGGTGAAGAAGGCCTGGAAAAATATCCCCAACGGCGAAGACGGCCATTCCAATCTGGTGGAGATCCCCTGGGATCTCAATGAACCGGAGAAGGATAACCAATAATGTCCATCATAACTAGGAAAGCCGCCGGCAGCCTCAAGACCGCTGACCCTTCCGGGGGTGGCAGCCGGGTCACCGTCGGCCATACAGGAGATCAGTATGAACTTACTTCGAGACTTGTGGGGTTTCATGCGGACGCGGAAAAAATATTGGCTCCTCCCCCTGACCATCATCCTCTTGACTTTTGGGTCTTTGGTGGTGCTCACCAGTGGTTCGGCCATCGCCCCCTTTATCTACACTCTCTTTTAGGGGGTGGAGACGGTTGCGGCAATTACCACCTCTGGCCACCTCAATGGGGAGAGGGCGATGGTGGTGCCAGAGGGGTAGGTTGAAGAAATTTTATGGACGCGGGACAAGGAATGGCTTAATAATCTATATGTGGTCATAGGCCCCGACGCGGTTTGGTCGCCCCGAGGCCCCATGACTTAAGGAACTCATAATGGCTATCAAAGTTCTCCTGGCTGATCCCCATCACCTCGTGCGCCAAGGTCTTTACACGCTGCTGGCTGGGGAGAAGGACATGGAAGTGGTGGCGGAGGCAGAGAATGGGCAGGCCACCGTCGACCTGGCCCTGAAACTCTCTCCGCAAGTGGTCATCCTGGACGTGACCATGCCGGATATGAGCAGCATTGAGATAACTCGCCGGATTCTGGCCGCGGCCCCCGCGATCAAAATCATCGCCCTGTCCACGCACGCCGACCGGCGTTTCGCCCTCAATATGTTAAAGACCGGCGCTTCCGCCTACCTTCTCAAAGACTGCGTTTTTGAGGAACTGACCCGGGCGGTGCGCGAGGTGGCGGCCAACAAAACCTACCTTGGTGCAGGGGTGTCTGATTTGGTGATCAAAGAGTATATTATGGCTCTCCGGGAAAGCGAGGCGCGCTCCCGCGCCATTTTTGAAGGGGCCACCACCGGCATAGCCTTGCTCGACTTGCACGGCCGCCTGGTGGAGAACAATCCGGCTCTCCAGGAGATGCTGGGATATAGCCGGGATGAGCTCCGCAACATGTCTTTCACCATGGTGCTCCCCCCTGATACCGCCGGGTCATATCAAGACTCCTTTCAGCAGTTGCTGGGCGGCGCCCTCCCCTTCTTTACCCTGGACAGCCGCCTGGTCACCCGGCACAGCCGCATGATCTGGGGGCGCTTTACCGTCTCCCTGGTGAAGAACGCGGCTGGGGACAACCAGTTCGCGGTGGCCATGGTGGAGAACCTGACCCCCCAAAAGGAGGCCGAAGAGCAGATCCGCAATTATCAGGAGCAGCTTCGCTCCCTGGCGTCGCAACTATCCATGGCCGAAGAAAGGGAAAGGCGCACCCTGGCCACGGAACTCCATGACCACATCGGCCAGATCCTGGCCCTGACCCAGATTAAGCTGGGAGCCCTGGGGGTAAAGGCCGTGGGCACCAATCTGGAGGGGCCGGTGAACGAAGTCCGGGACCTGGTGGAAACCGTCATCAAATCCACCCGCTCCCTGACCTTTGAACTCAGCCCCCCCATTCTCTACGAACTGGGCCTGGAACCGGCCTTGGAATGGTTCGGCGAACACCTGCAAGAACAACATGGCCTCCTGGTGGAGGTGCAGAAGGATGGGGAGCCCAAACCCATCGAAAGCGAAACCCGGGCCCTGCTCTTCAAGGTGGTGCGGGAATTGATGCTCAACTCCGTGAAACATGGACATGCCCAAAACCTGCGGGTGATCGTCGACCGGAAGCAACATAACCTGAGCATCGACGTCATTGACGACGGCGTCGGTTTCATCCCCGCCCCTCCGGGGACGGAAGTGAAGACCGGCGGTTTTGGCCTCTTTAGCATCAAAGAAAGGTTGCATCACCTGGGCGGCAGTCTGCAGGTGGAATCCGCGCCGGGCCAGGGGACCAAGGTCTCCCTGCTCATCCCCTTGTGGGAGGAAAATAAGAAACTACAGGTGTCCTAAAGTGCCCACCAAGATCATTTTAGCCGATGACCATAAGATCGTCCGCCAAGGGCTCCGCACCCTGCTGGAGCAAGAACAGGACCTGGAGGTGGTGGCCGAGGCGGAAGATGGCCGCATGGCCGTGCGCCTGGCCCGGGAACTCTCCCCCCAGGTGGTGATTATGGACGTGAGCATGCCGGATTTGAACGGCATCGAAGCCACCCGCCAGGTCCTGGCGGAATGCCCCGGGGTCAAGGTCATCGCCCTGTCCATGCATTCCGACCGGCGCTTTGTCATGAATATGCTCAAGGCCGGAGCCTCGGGCTATTTGCTGAAAGACTCGGCTTTCGATGAATTGGCTTCGGCCATCCGCATGGTCCTCAATAACAAGGTCTACCTCAGCACCGAGATCGCCAATATTGTCATCAAGGACTATCTCCAGGGGGGAGGAGATGAATCGGTCTTCTCCGTGTTAACCCCCCGGGAACGGGAAGTGCTGCAACTCATGGCCGAGGGCAAAAGCTCCCGGCAGATCGCCGACCACCTCAATATCAGCATCAAGACGGTGGAGACCCACCGCATGCAGATCATGCACAAACTGGAAATTTACAGTGTCGCCGAACTCACCAAGTACGCCATCCGGGAAGGGCTTTCCACCCTGGATTGAGCGGCCCCCCCATCCTTGTCCTTTCTATGATTAATTCGCCTCCAAAATAGTGGCGCAGACAAGTTTTGCCCCTCCGGAGAAAATACCGGCGGTGGCGGCTGGCGACAAAGCGCCCCAAAGAGCAGGGGGCGGTCGTTCCCCCCTTGCCCCTACCTGGGCTTGGAAGTTATGGGCAGCAGGTGAGTAGAGGCATGATACCATTTCGCCATCAAAAGACATTGAACTGTAGGGGCGAATCTTGTATTCGCCCTGTGCGGGCGGGCGAACACAAGGTTCGCCCCTACAAGAAAA
>JAGVAH010000048.1 GCA_020060385.1 Syntrophobacterales bacterium
ACCTCCATCTCCCAGAGCTTCAACGGCAAAAAAACTATGCCTTTGCAAAAACTTAACCGGACACTGCTGCCTAAATCCCCCTTTTCTAAAGGGGGACTTAAGAAACCCCCGGTTTTCTATGAAGCCCTGAGATTGCTATGAAGATCATCATTGCAACGTGTTAGACAGATCATCTGGAATTAATACAGGTCAGCGACATCAATTATATGAGATGGTTTGAGGACTTCCTCCCCCTGGGGCCACAGGCCCAGGGCCATGATGATTCCTGGGGGGCAGCGGCTGGTGAAATTAGCCTGGCGGAGAAAATCGCCTGGCTCCTCTTTTGCCTCACGTCGATGCAGATGGTGTTCCTCCAACCGTCCATTGTCCTGCTGCCGGGAGAGCGCACTAATCTTTTTTCCCCGTTATTGTGCGCCCTCTCCCTGGCCGCCACCATCTGGGCGGCGAAAAAAGGAACCCTGACCCGGAGCCGCTGGGAGTTTTTCATTATCCTGACCCTGACCGGCCTGCTGCTGCTGAGCTGCTTTCTCAGCGCCACTCCCCGGACCAACGTTATCCGGGGCTTCGCGCTCCTGGCCCCGGCCCTGGGAGGATTCTGGGGGGCCAGGATCCTCCTGGCCGCCCCCGGCCGCCAGCGTTCCTTTCTCCTTCTTTGTCTGGCAATGTTGGCGGCCTTCGTCCTCATCGGCCTGGTCTCCTATGGCATCAACGGTCAGATCACCACGGCCATGGATCCCAAATACCACTCTTTGACGACCAAGGTCATGCTCCTGTGGTTTGCGCCCCTGGCCCTCCTTTGGGGCCCCTCTTCCCAGAAAATCCTGGGCACGCTCCTCATCGCCTTGAGTTATCTCCTCTTTTTGTTTACCCAGTTGCGGTCGGCCATGGCCCTCCCCTTGATCCTGGGAGGGCTGGCGGTCCTTTTTGGGGGCATGCGCCTGAAATATTTTTTGGTGATTCTCCTGGCTCTGTCCGCCATCCTGGTCTACTGCATCCGCCATTTGCCCGTGGAAAGAACCGGCCTGCAATATGAGCCCGCTTACTACCGGGTGGAAAATATCATGTTTTCCTGGCACATCGCCCTGAAGCACCCCCTTTTGGGCATCGGCCTGCTGACGCCCCGGGAGGATTTTCTCCAGGATTATGCTATAAAGTACCCCTATGTGACCCGGGAGAAGTTCCGGGATTCCCTGGCGTCCATCAAGGTCGCGGACAACATGTTCCTGACTTTTATGGTGGGGGTGGGTTTTCCTTTTCTGTTGCTCTATTCTTTTTCCCTGATCATGCTCCTGGCCAGATTATTGGGAACCGTGGGCGCCACCCCCCCGGTCGCTTTTATCCCCCCCCTGGCCCTATTTTTGCCGCTGGCCGGGGCGTTTATGACCTTTTTTATCTATGATCTGCTGCTGCATCCCCAGGTCTGCTGGTTCTTTCACCTGCTGCTGGGTCTGATCCCCTTAGACCGGAAATAGGAGTAATGCAGTTTTCTGTTTTTTGTTTTCCACGGTGAGGTGCACATCGTCAACTGAGCAGTTTAGTGGGTCTTGAACTTTGAACTTTGAACTTTGAACCTTGAACCTTGAACCTTGAACCCAACATGAGCGACCTGCCCCCCTTCTACGTCATCACGGTAAATTACCACAGCGCTTCCTATCTGCCGGACTTCATCGCTTCCCTGGCCCCGCTGCCGTTTCTCAACCGGATGATCATCATCAACCACTCTCCGGAAGAGAGCCTGGGGGCCTTAAGCGCGCCCTTTCCTCTAGAAATCATCGATCAGGAGAACGCCGGGTATGGCGCGGGACTGAACCGGGGGCTGCGGGAGATCCCCCAGCAGAACGCCATTGCCCTCCTGTGCAATCCCGACCTGGTCCTGGCCACCCCTGCTAAGGTGGCGGAGGCCCTGGCCTTCATGGCCGGACAGCCCCGGGTGGGCTGCCTGATCCCCCGGTCCGTGGATTTCCAGGGGCAACCCATACTGGCCTGCCGCACCTTTTACACCTGGAAGAGTCTTTTGGCTGCCCGCATCGGTCTTTTCCGCCGGGTCTTCGCCGGCCCTTACCGGGAACACCTGCTGCTGGACGCGCCGGGCGACCGGCCCCTGGAAGTGGACTGGGGCTATGGCGCGGCCATGTTTTACCGGGTGGCCGCGTTCGGGGGCGGCCCCGCGTTTGATGAGAACTTCTTTCTGTATATGGAGGACGTGGACCTGTGCGTGCGTCTGTGGCAGGCGGGCCTGGCCGTGGTCTCCTATCCCGAACTGCTTTTCCGGCACCACAGCCAGAAGGATAGTCATCGCCGCTGGCGTTTTCTCAGGTACCATCTGGTGAGCCTGGGGAAATTCATCTGGAAATATCATGGCTTGCCCCAGCGGCGGCATCCCGGGACGAAAATTTTTTGAGCCCGGGGGCCCCGGGGGTGCGGGGCCTGACGACCAGGCAGGGGGGAGACGCCTGAAGCTCATGGTCTGTAGCTGCCGGGGCCTCCGGCTACTAGAGCGATAATCCCGGCCCCGGGGTCCCTGTTAGTTATCTCGTCCTTACTCTTAGCGCTGGGTTATCCGGAGTTGCCATCCCCCGCACCACCTTCCTCTCTGGGCCCTGGGGTGGTTGTCTGCCAGGTTTGCCGGTACGCCCGGAGCTTGACAATCAGCCCCGTTCTTGTATAAATGGATTGGTGAATATGGTGGAAATCCCTGTCAATTTACAGCTTCCCCCCCCAAGAGAACCCATCATCATCTCTCCTGACCGCAGCTGGGCCCGCGTTAATTTCCGGGAGATTTGGGAATACCGGGAGCTGCTCTTTTTCTTGGCCTTGCGGGATATCAAGGTCCGCTACCGCCAAACCGTATTCGGCATTGCCTGGGCCATTATCCAGCCCTTCTTCACCATGCTGGTCTTCAGCCTGTTCTTTGGGCGCCTGGCCAAAATACCCTCGGACGGCGTGCCCTATCCCATTTTCAGCTATGCGGCCATGGTGCCCTGGGCCTTTTTCGCCAATGCGGTCTCCCAATCTTCAGACAGCCTGGTGGGCAGCGCCAATTTGATATCCAAAGTCTATTTTCCCCGGGTGTTGATTCCCCTGGCCGTGATGCTCTCCGGCATCGTCGACTTTCTGGTGGCCTTTGTGCTGATGTTGTTCATGATGGTCTATTTCCAGATTTTTCCCACCCTCCAGGTTATCTGGCTGCCCGGCTTGCTGCTCCTGGCCCTGATCACTGCTTTGGGCGCGGGCTTATGGCTTTCCGCACTGAACGTCCAATTTCGGGACGTGCGTTATGCCCTGCCCTTCGTGGTCCAGATCTGGCTCTTTGTGACGCCGGTGGCCTATCCCAGCAGTCTTTTGCCCGAACCCTGGCGCACCTTTTATGGGATCAACCCCATGGCCGGGGTGGTGGAAGGGTTCCGTTGGGCCCTCCTGGGCACCGCCACCGCGCCCGGTCCCATCATTGCCGTTTCCGCCCTTTTCGCCCTGATTCTGTTGGTCAGCGGCCTCCTTTATTTCCATCGCATGGAAAGAAGCTTTGCCGATATCATCTGAGCGCCGGTAACTCATGGACTCGCCAATTATCAAAGTCGAAAACCTGGGCAAGAAGTATCGCATCGAAGGGAGTTTCGACCGCTACAGCACCATCCGGGAAACCCTGAAGGAGGTTTTCCTGACCCCGGTGCGCCGCTTGCGGGCCCTGGCCCAGGGACAAGGCGTCAGCGATGCCCCGGAAACCTTTTGGGCCCTGCAAAATGTCTCCTTTGCAGTGCAGCCCGGGGAAGTGGTGGGGATCATCGGCCGGAACGGCGCGGGCAAAACCACGCTACTGAAGATTCTCTCCCGGGTCACCAACCCCACCACCGGCCGGGTGGTCCTGGGGGGCCGGGTGGGGTCCCTGCTGGAAGTGGGAGTGGGCTTCCACCCCGAACTTTCCGGGCGGGACAACATCTACCTGAGCGGCGCCATCATGGGCATGAAGCGGGCGGAGATCGCCCGGAAATATGACGAAATCGCGGCGTTCTCGGGGGTGGAAGATTTTTTGAATACCCCGGTGAAGCGCTATTCCAGCGGCATGTACACCCGCCTGGCCTTTGCGGTGGCCGCCCACCTGGAGCCGGAAATCCTCATCGTCGACGAAGTGCTGGCGGTGGGGGACCTGGGCTTCCAAAACAAGTGCCTGGGCAAGATGTCGGAAGTGGCCCGGAGCGGCCGCACGGTGCTCTTTGTCAGCCACAACCTCTCCGCCATCGCCACCCTCTGCACCCGGGGCCTGCTCCTGGAGAAAGGGGAAATCGTCTTCCAGGGCAACAGCAGCGAAGTCATTTCCCAGTATGTGAAGCTGACCCGGGCCATGGAACCCCAGGACCTCAGCCACCGCCTGGACCGCAAGGGCACCGGGGCCTTGCGGGTGACCCGGTTTTATATGGAGGACGAGGCAGGGAGGATCCTGGAGGCGGCCCAATCCGGCGGCTGCGTCCGCTTCGTCCTGGAATACGAGGGCGCGGCCGACACCCCCCTGAAGGAGGTGGCGGGCCACATCATGGTGGCCGACGGCTCCCGCTACCGCCTCTTCTCTTTCCTGTCGGAGATCGTGGGAGAGCCTTTCTCCTCCTTGCCCCGCACGGGCCGGCTCATCTGCCGGGTCCCTGAGCTGCCGCTGCTCCCCGGCAATTACGATCTCCATTTTTCCTGCCTGGTGGGCCGGCAGCTGGCGGACAAGATGCACTTCGCCGCCTCCCTGGTGGTGGCGGAGGGGGACTTCTTCGGGACGGGCCGCCTGTTCACCGACCGGGATGCTTACGGCAACGTCCTGGTGCACCACACCTGGACGGTGGATACTGAGAACCGCACTTTTTAGGAAGGCAACCGCGCTCCCATGGGCAGCCTACGATTTCTGCATCTGGCCAACTATCACAGCGACAACATCGGCAACGGCGCTCTCATTGCCGGCACGGAGCGGGTGCTCCGGGAGGACCTGGGCAGGGAACTGACCTTTATTCCCGAACCCTGGGCCGACTACACCGCGCTGGGGGCCAAGCCCTTTGATGCCGCCTTTGTGGAGCGGGTCAACCGGGAGGCGGACGTCCTCCTGGTGGGCGCGGCGGTGACCCTGGACGGCCGGGCCCAGTACGGGCACACCGGCATGCGCTTCAATCTGCCCCTGCCCCTCTGGGAGCGGATAGACAAGCCCATCATCTTCTACGCCATCTCCCACCGCCACTGGCCCCTCCAGACCTATCACCACGCCCACCGCCTGGCCGAGACCCTGCGGTACGTGGAGAGCCGCCCCCATATTTTGTTCAGCGTGCGCCATGACGGCACCAAGGAGTGGCTGGAAGGCTTGCTGGGCTTTGCTTCCCCGAAGGTGGCGGCCATTCCCGATCCGGCCCTGTTCGTGCCCACTGAAGAAGCTTGGCACCCCGAACTCCGGGAGGATGCCATCAATGTGGTCATCTCCTTGAACAACGAGGACCCGGTCTACCGTTACGGCGGCCCGATGCAGCGGCTGGCCTGGAGGGGGCTGGGCTTTCTGGACCAGATGCTCCTCACCCGGGCCTGGCGCCACTTCCCGGAATGGCGCTGGCGGCGCCGGCGGTTCCTCACGGCCCTGGCCCAGGCCCTGACCCAGGTGGCCCGGGACTGGGACCTGAACCTGATCCTTTGCCCCCACTCCACCGACGACCTGGCCATCATGGAGGAGTTCATCCGCCGCCTGCCGCCCCGGCTGGCCATGTACCAGGT
Organism: Syntrophobacterales bacterium; assembly: GCA_020060385.1. GTDB lineage: Bacteria > Desulfobacterota > Desulfobaccia > Desulfobaccales > 0-14-0-80-60-11 > SURF-52. The sequence continues at coordinate 5,731 of JAGVAH010000048.1, forward strand.
GACCTGCGCCGGGTTGCTGCCGGAGTCCCGGTCCGCCTATGTTTACGACCTTTACCGCCGGGCCGACCTGGCCCTGAGCATGCGCATCCATTCCATGAGCCCGGCCTTGGGCCTGTCCACCCCGGTGATTACCCTGGATAGCGACACCCGCATGACCCAGTTCATGAAGACTGCGGGCTTAGGGGATTTTGCCCTGCAAATTTTCGACCCTGATCTGCCGGCCAAGGTCCAGCACTTGATGAAATTTATCCTGACTAACAAGAAAGAGTTAAAAAAGAAAATACAAAAAATCTGTACCAATATGCGGCAACAGACCAAAGCCTTTAACCAAAACGTGGCCTCATTACTCAATGTCGCGACATAATTGGTTTTTTCGAATTCATTTATGAGTCGGTATCGCTTTTTATCAATACTTTTCATTGTATTTCTTATTGCCGTGGGCGCCGCCTTGAATTTCTTATATCCGAGCCTGCGGGGTGCGGATTTAAGCATTGGAACAAAGGTAATTATAAATGTTTATTTATTGTTATTAATTGTACTGGCAACGATAGGTTTATTCTTAGAAAAATATTACAAGCAAATAATTCTAATATTCATCATATCATTCTGCACACTTAGCATTATACTGGGCGGAAGTGAGTTATATTTATTTTTAAAAAAAGCTCACCCTGGGCCCCAACATAAATATGACCTAAAAGCCTTGTACAAATATTATAATTCATTTTGCGTGCAACATCTGCATCCATATTATATCTTTTCCTTGCCTTACAATAATGCTTTAATAAATAAGATTAATAATCCCGTTTGTTCCATTGATAGTAATGGTTTTCGCGGCCCGGGCCCGGAAGAACGGGGAGAGAAAAAACTCGCTTTCCTCCTGGGAGGTTCGGCGGCTTTCGGCCTGGAAGCAACGAGCAATGCCACCACCATCACCGGATTTTTAAATGAGCAGCAATCCCGGTATTTTTTTGTCAATGCCGGGGTGCCGGGCTGGAACTCCATGCAGGAATTGTATCGCCTCTTATTGCAGCTGCTGGCATACCACCCGGATTTGATTCTGGTGTATGATGGCCATAATGACGCCAGCATCAGCTATAAGCACGCCAAGAGCGGGCATGATTATTTGGAGGGCACGCCGGACTCCTATGGGGCCCTGGCCGCAAAGGTGGATGACATCCGCAGCCAGGGAAAAAATATCTTTAATCTAGATATTAATTATGAAATGCTATGGTCCAAACTGAATTCCTTGTGTTTGCCGGAATTGAGAGCTTATCTGTCAAATATGAGGGGGAAAAATCCGCAAGTTGTGGTAAATTTGCATCTCCAGGAGGAACTGGAAAAAAGCGGGAAGCTCGACGCCGCCTGGAAGAAAAAGGCAGAGGCCACCGCCGGTAATTATGTGAAGAACTTGTCCCTGATGCGGACGCTCACCCAGGAGAGGAATATTAAAATAATATTTATCTTTCAGCCGTACCTATTCGCCCACCAAAACAAGGGCCAATGTCTGCAAGAATATTTTCATAAATATAAATCCATTAATGCGGAAAAAATCAATTTCATAAATAAGTTTCATGAGATAGTAATTAATAAGGCCGCGACGCTCGGCCGCTTTTACGATTTTTACACCTTATTTGACCAATATTATCAGGATATTCCCGGGGGGAAGATATTTGGTGATGAGGTGCACTTGTACGACCGGGGCAATGAAATAGTGGCCCGGGAAATCATCCCCCTTTTGCCTTGAGGGACCTGGAAAAACAGGATTTTCAACAAGTGGGACCTGGTCCCCGACTCCGGCAAGCAAGGACAATACAGAAAAAACACCTAGGGGCAAGGAGAACAAATGCAACCCGTAAAAATCGGTAATCGTCTGGTGGGGCCCGATTCACCCACGTTTATTATCGCCGAGATCGGTATCAATCATAATGGGGACGTGGAAATCGCCAAAAAGCTGATCAGCGCGGCCGTGGGCGCGGGCTGTGACGCGGTGAAGTTCCAAAAACGCACGGTGGAGGTGGTCTATTCCCCGGAAGAGTTGGCCAAGCCCCGGGAAAACCCCTTCGGCCCCACCAACGGCGACCTGAAGCGGGGCCTGGAGTTCGGCCAGGGGGAGTTCGCCGAGATCGACCGCTTTTGCCGGAGCCTGGGCATCCTCTGGTTCGCCTCCTGTTGGGACGAAGGCTCGGTGGATTTCCTCGCCCGCTTTGATCCCCCCTGCTATAAAATCGCCTCCGCTTCCCTGACCGATGACGCCTTGCTCCGGCATCACCGCCGCCTAAACAAACCCATCATCCTCTCCACGGGCATGAGCACCCTGGAGCAGGTCGACCACGCGGTGGGGGTCCTGGGAAAAGAGGATCTGATCCTCATGCATACCACCAGCACCTATCCCTCCAAGATCGAAGAATTGAATTTGCGGGTCATCCCGGCCCTTAAAGCCCGCTATGGTATCCCGGTGGGTTACTCCGGACATGAAGTGGGCATTTACACCACCCTGGTGGCCATGGTTCTGGGGGCCTGCGCGGTGGAAAGGCATATCACCCTGGACCGGGCCATGTGGGGCAGCGACCAGGCGGCCTCCGTGGAGCCCCATGGCATTGCCCGCCTGGTGAAGGATATCCGGGCCGCGGAACTGGCCCTGGGGGACGGCCTCAAAAAGGTCTATGACAGCGAAAAACCGATTATCCAAAAATTGCGCCGGGTGGGCGCATGATTCGGGTTCTGGCCCTGGATATCGATGGGGTCCTGACCGATGGCCGGGTGCTGCTGGATGAATCCGGCCGGGAATCCAAGTTTTTGTGCTTCCGGGACATCGACGCGGTCTTCCACGCCCGCCGGCAGGGGCTGGTGCTGGCCCTGGTCACCGGGGAAGACACCCCCATGGTGGAGGTTATTGCCCGGCGCCTGGAAATCAGCCATGTCTATCGTCATGCCAAGGACAAGCACGCGGCTATCAGGCAATTATCCCGGGATCTGCAGGTCCCTTTGGAGGAAATCGCCTACGTGGGCGACGCGCCGAAGGATGCGCCGGCCCTGGCGGCCGTGGCCTGGGGCCTGGCCCCCGCGGACGCGGATGAGAAGGCCCGGGCCGCGGCCCGCCTGGTGCTGCGCCAAGGCGGCGGCCAGGGCGCGGTGAGCGAAGCGGTACATCTGGTGCTGACAGAAAGGGAAAAGAAAACCGGGCCCCAAGGAATACCAGAGGACCACCTTATATGAAGATTTTGATCGCCGGGTTGGGCAGCATCGGCCAACGCCACGCCAGAAACCTGCGCCTCCTTTGCGGCCGGGATTTGGAACTCATCACCTATAGAACCCGGGGGCTGCCCCAGGTAATAACCCCCGATCTGAAAATCAAAACGGACGCGAGCATTGAATCGGAGTATGGTTTCCGATCCTATGCCAGTCTGGAGGAGGCCCTGGCCCAAAGGCCCGACGCGGTCTTTATCTGCAATCCCAACAGCATGCACCTGCCCCTGGCCTTAACCGCGGCCCGGGCCGGCTGCCACCTGTTCATTGAGAAACCCCTGTCCCACAATCTGGAGGGGGTGGCGGAATTAATTGACCTCATCGAGGAAAAGGGCCTGGTCTGCCTGGTGGGCTATCAACTGCGATTTCACCCGGGGTTAAAGATCGTCAAGTCCCTGTTGGCCTCTGGGGTCATCGGCCATCTTATCTCCGTCAGGATGGCCTTCGGGGAGTATATCCCCCACTGGCACAAGTATGAGGATTACCGGCAGTACCACGCCGCCCGCCAGGACCAGGGGGGCGGCGTCATTTTGTCCCAGATCCACGATCTCGATTTCATTTACGCCCTCTTCGGCCTGCCCCGCCGCGTCTTTGCCCTGGGGGGCAAGCTGAGCAGCCTGGAGGTGGACGTGGAGGACACCGCCAGCATCCTCATGGACTATCAAATTGCGGGCCGGCCGGTGCCCATTCATGTCAGCCAGGATTACGTGCAGAGGCCGCCGGTGCGCCGCTGCGACATCGTCGGGGATAGCGGCGCCATTACCTGGGACTACTATAACCTCCTGGTCCAGGTGGAAAGGCCCGAGGAAGGGGTGTCCGAGACCCACAGGTTCGACCGCTTCGACCGGAATCAACTCTTTCTCGATGAATTGACACACTTCCTCAATTGCCTCCAGGGCCTGGAGACCCCGGTGGTCAATATCCATGATGGGGCCAACAGCCTGAAGATGGCCCTGGCTGCCAAAGAATCGCTGGCCACCGGCCAGATAGTGGCCCTGGCCTGAGGTTAAGAGATGGAAATCCTGGCCTTGATTCCGGCCCGGGGAGGTTCCAAGGGCGTGCCCCGCAAGAATATCCTGGTAGTCGCGGGCAAGCCGCTCATTGCTTACTCCATCGAACAGGCCCTGGCCTCCAAATACATTACCCGCACCCTGGTGTCCACGGACGATGCGGAGATTGCCGGGATAGCCCGGCAGTGTGGCGCTGAAGCGCCGTTCCTGCGGCCGGCGGAATTCGCCCAGGACCTCTCCCCGGACATTGACGCCTTCCGCCATGCCCTCACCTGGCTGCAGGAAGAAGAAAATTATACCTGTGAATTGGTGGTGCAGCTGCGGCCCACGGGCCCGGTGCGGCGGGTGGAGCTGATCGACGCAGCCATTGAGCTGATGTTGGCGCACCCGGAGGCCGACTCCCTGCGGGCGGTGAGCCTGGCCGACCAGACTCCTTATAAGATGTGGCGGCTGGAGGGAGAATTTATCATGCCCCTGTTAAGCCTGCCGGGGGTGCCGGAGCCCCACTCCCTGCCCCGGCAGCTTCTGCCCAAGGTCTACTGGCAGAACGGCTATGTGGACGTGGTGCGGTCCCGCACTGTCCTGGAATTGGGTTCCATGGCGGGCCAGAAAGTTTTGCCCTTCGTGATCCACGATCCCATCGTGGACCTGGACTATCCGGAGACCATCCCCCGGCTGGAGGAGGCCCTGCGTCTGCTGGCCCGGGGGGAGTGGGGCGGCTCCGGGCCAGACACGGAGCGGTATCCGGTCTAGAACATATTTTCAAACCTATTTTGAGGCTGCAGATAGGCAATCAACGCGCAAACGGGTGGAACAAGGAATTTTCAAGTCCCCCTTTTCCAAAGGGGGATTTAGGCGGATTATCAGGAGCTTATATAATCCCCCCCACCCCCCTTTAGGAAAGGGGGGGAAAACTTCCTGTATTCAGGCTCACAAGTTTTTTGCCGCCTGATAGAGAGGTGCTGATGAGCGGCAGCGGCAAAGACCTCTTTGATCTCACCGGCCGGGTGGCGGTGATCACCGGCGGGGCCGGTCTCTTGGGCCAGAAGCATGCCCAGGTGGTGGCCGCGTATGGGGGCATCCCGGTGCTGGCGGACATCAATGGCCGGGGGGCCCAGGCCGCGGCCCGGGAAATCGCCCAACGTTACGGGGTTGACTGCCTGGGCGCGGCCACGGACATCACCCGCCGGGCCTCCGTGGAGCGCCTCCTGGAAATGCTTCTGGGACGCTATGGCCGGGTGGACATTCTCATCAACAATGCCGCCAATAACCCCAAGGTGGAGGCAACCCCCACCTCGGGAGAGGAATGGTCCCGGTTTGAAAACTTCCCCCTGGCGGTGTGGAACCAGGATTTACAAGTGGGGCTAACGGGCGCGTTTTTGTGCTGTCAGGTGATCGGCACGGAGATGGCCGCCCGGGGCCGGGGGGTGATTTTGAACATCCTCTCGGATCTGGCCCTCATCGCCCCGGATCAGCGCCTTTACCGGACTCCCAACCTGCCGGAGCATTTGCAGCGGGTGAAGCCCGCCAGCTATTCCGCGGTGAAAGGGGCCCTGCTGATGCTCACCAAGTACCTGGCCACTTACTGGGCCGAGAAGAACGTGCGGGTGAACGCCCTCTCCCCCGGGGGCGTTTATGCCGGCCAGGACCAGGACTTTGTGGCCCGGCTCGCCAATCTCATCCCCCTGGGGCGCATGGCCCGGGCGGATGAATACCAGGGCGCGGTGCTCTTCCTGGTCTCCGATGCCTCCTCCTACATGACCGGGGCCAACCTGGTGGTGGACGGGGGACGCACCGTCTGGTAATCTGCACTGTATGAAAACCGTGCTGCTGCTATCCGGCCACCTCCACGTCCGGGACCTCACCCGGAGTCTGGCCGAAGACCTGGCCCGGGACCACCGGGTCATCGTTCTCATCAATACGGTCCTGCCCCAACCGGAGACGGAGTTCTGGCGCGATTTCCGGGCCGGCACGGTGGTGGACTTCCGCCAGGCCGTGGAGCAGGCCAAGGGCCGGAGCGACCTCAAGACCCCTGAGTTTATGCACCGCCTGGAAAGGGAACTGGGCGTGCCCCTGTACAAGGCCACCAGCAATTTTCAACTCTATCGGCGCATCTTTAAATCCTATTTCGGCTGGTGGCCCCGGGACGGGTTCTATGAACAGGAAAACGACGTCCTCGCTGAGTTCCTGGGCTCCTATCTGGCCTTAGAGGATATTTTTGAGCGCTATGGACCGGACCTCATCTTCCAGGAGACGGTGGATCTCATCTCCACCTTTGTGGCCCTGGCCCTGGGATACCGCCGGGGCGTCTTCGCCCTGGGGTTCGACATGGCCCCCGGCTTTGATGATGCCAGGATGGTCATCTCCTACGGCATCCACCGGCAGAACATCATCCTCAACAAGCTTTTTACCCAGCCGGAACTCATCGCCCCTGCTTCCCGGGAAGGGGGGGCCAAACTTCTGGAGCGCTTCGCCCGTCTGGCCGACCATGCACCCTGGTATGTGCGCCCATATGGCAAAAATCTGCAAGGCGTCCTGGGGGTGGCCCGGGAAAAACTGCAGGGGAAGCTCTTTGATAAAAACTTTTGGGGACATCCCCTCAAGTCCCTGGAGCGGCTGGAGAGCCTCCTCTGGCTGGAGAAGCATTGCCAGCGGACCCTGCCGGCAGAGCCCTATGTCGCCTTTTTCCTGCAGCACCAGCCGGAGGCCTCCTCCTGCACCTATGCCCCCCGCTGGGTCTACCAGGAGGCGATCATCGAGCAATTGGCCATCAACGCGCCCTACGGCCTGAAGATCGTCATCAAAGAGAATCCCCGCACCTACGGCATCCGGGGCAGGCGCTATTTCGGGCCCCTCCTGGAGATTCCCAACGTCCATATGCTGCACCCCTCAGTCAATTCCTACGGGGTGGCCCAGCGGGCCGAGGCCATCCTGGCCATCATCGGCTCCATCGGCCTGGAGGGCATCTTGATGGGGAAGCGGGTGGCGGTCCTGGGCCGGCCCTATTACTCCATTTACCCGGGAGTAAAAAAGCTCAATTACCCGGAGGAGATATTTGCCGCGCTTCAGGACCCCTCCTGGCAACCCGGGACCCTGACCCAGGAATTGCAGGATTTCGCCGCGGCCTTCTGGGAATCGGCCCAGGCCTTTGGGAAAGTGAACCCCGGGGAGGTCTGGCCCCCCCCGGCGGTGGCTGGCCCCCACTTGGGGCAGGCCCTGCGCCACACCCTGGGTTTCATCGAAGAGCATGGTTTACGCCCCCGGGATTACGACCCGGGCTTGCCGGTGGAGGCCAGGGATTAGGGGGGAAGCCATCCTGGGGGCCTCAAACCGGTCCCTTCCGGTTCCACTTGAGACATCATGAAAAACCTTCTGATAGTCAGCTATTGCTTTCCCCCCCAATTGACCCCGGAATCCCTCCTCCTCTTGCGCCGGGTGAAAGAACTGGCCCGGAGAGGCTGGGACCTCACCGTGCTCACCACCGATGCCGACGCCACCCTGGAGAGGCTGGACCCCCGCCTGGAAGAGTCTTTACCGCCTTCGCTACGGGTGGTGCGCACGGGCCGGGCCCTCTATCCCCTGTTTGCCGTAAAAACGCTGGCCAAATTGATCCTCAAACCCCTCACCTTCCTGGGTCTGCCGGAGATGCAATTGCCCTGGTATTTCTTTGGCTTGCAAGCCGGCCGGCGTCTGCTCCGGGAGAAGAGATTTACGGCCATCTATTCCCATGCCTTTTATCACGTGGGCAGCCTGGTGGCCCTGGCGCTGAAGCGCCGCAGCGGCCTCCCCTGGCTGGCCTATTTCAGCGACCCCTGGGTGGACAATCCTTATCTGCGGCTGGCCCCTTTACAACACCGCCTGAGCCGGAGGATCGAGGCCGCCGTCATCCGGGAAGCGGACACGGTGGTCTTCGTAACCCGGCAGACGGCTGAGGTGGTGATGCGCAAATACCCCCGGGAATGGAGAAAGAAGGTCCATGTCATTCCCCACGGTTATGAGACCGACACCTGGGAGAAGCCGGACCCCAACCCGGCCCCCAGGGGGCGTTTGCGCCTGGTCTACACCGGCATGTTTTATAAGGGCAGGAGGACTCCCGAGGGCCTGTTCCGGGCTTTGCAGCGGCTGGGCCGGACCCGGCCCCTGGCGGAGCAGTTGGAAGTCCGCCTCATCGGCCCCCTGGTCCCCGATTACCAGCCCCTGGCCCGATCCCTGGGGGTGGACCAGGTGGTGAGCTGCTCCGGGCCCATCCCCTTTGCCGCCAGCCTGCAAGAAGCGGCCGGAGCGGACGTCATCCTGGTCATTGAGGCCGTCACCAGCCCCAGCCTGATTCTGCCCACCAAATTGGTGGATGCCCTGGCCTTCGGGAAACCCATCCTGGGCCTGGTGCCCCCGGAGGGGCCGCCCGCGGACCTGCTCCGGCAGTTGCAATGCCCCCTGGCCGAGCCGGATGACGTGGCGGGCATTGCCCGGGCCCTGGGAGAACTGCTCGACCTCTGGCACGAGGGCAAATTGACGGTTTCTCCCGGGTTTGCCGCGGTGGCCCGGCAGTATGATATCCGGGAGACGACCAAGGCCTTTGAACAGGTTTTAAACAAGTTGACGCCGGGGGATTAAGAAGCACAGAGCTCCTGAGCTTTTCCCCGTGAGGGCGCGGCACGCGCAGAATTTTTCTGCAGGCGTAGGGCGGGCGTCCCGCCCGCCTCAGTAATCCGCCCAGGCAGGAAAGCATGGGCCGCAAATTCTCAGGACAGTTCCTCAGGAGCTGTATGCTCACCCGTAAGTTATGCAAATTTCGTGGAATTATGCACTTAACTTTGAACTTTGAACCTTGAACCTTGAACTTTTCAGGACAGGCAATAATCTGGGTGGAACATGGAAAAAATCGAATTTTTCAAACACAATCTGACCGAGGCGGATCTGGACCTGGCCAACCAGGTGATGCGCTCCATCTTCCTTACCACCGGGCCCATGGTGGCCCAATTCGAAAAGAAATTCGCCCAGTATCTGGGCAGCCCGGAAGCGGTGGGCCTCACCAGTTGCACCGGGGCCATGCACCTGGCCCTCCTGAAACAGGGCATCGGCCCGGGGGATGAAGTCATCACCACCCCCATGACCTTTGTGGCCACGGCCACCGCCATCCTGGAGACCGGGGCCACCCCGGTCCTGGTGGACGTCTGCCCGAAAAGCGGGCTGCTGCTCCCGGAGGCCGTGGACGCAGCCGTCTCTTCCAAAACCAGGGGCATCCTGCCGGTGCACCTCTATGGCCGCATGGCGGATATGCGGGGCCTGGCCCGGGTGGCGGCCAAACATGGCCTGGTCATCGTCGAAGATGCGGCCCACTGCCTGGAAGGCAGCCGGGACCAGGTGCGGCCGGGGGAGCTCAGCGCCGCGGCCTGCTTCTCCTTTTATCCCACCAAGAGCATGACCTGCGGAGAAGGGGGGGCCCTGGTGTGCCGCTTCCCGGAAGAAGCCGCCTGGTACCGCGCGGCCCGGCACCACGGGATTTCCAAGAACGCCTCCTCCCGCTATACCAAGAAATACGAACATTGGGACATGGAGATGATGGGCTGGAAGTACAATATGGATGACATCCAGGCGGCCCTGCTCCTCAATCAGATCGACCGTTTGGACGGTTACCGCCAACGGCGCCAGGACCTGGAAAACCTTTACCGGGAACTGCTGGCGGAGGTGGAGGGGCTCGACCTTCTGGAAGCTCCGGGTCCCGGGGAAGTGAGCGGCCACCATCTCTTCACCGTGCTGCTGCCGAATAAAGTGGACCGGGACGAAGTCATCAAGCTGGTGCAGGAGATGGGGGTAGGCTGCGCGGTCAATTACCGGGCCATCCACGTGCTCCGCTATTTCCGGGAGACTTACGGCTACCGGCCCGGGGATTTCCCGGTAGCCTATGAGATCGGCCAGAGGACCATCAGCCTGCCCCTTTATCCCCAGTTGAGGGAAGAAGAAGTGGCCCGGGTCTGCGAGACCCTGAAGCAAGCAGTCTCCTCCCGGCTATAAAAAAGCCGGGAGCAATTTCATTCAGGGGGCATATTTCTCCGTCCTCAGCTCCACTTAGGGCGAGCTCTGGCAGGGGCCTGGGAACCCTGCCCTATCCCCCCATACCTTGGCATTTATGTGCGGGATTACCGGATTTATCGATTTTCAGGCCAGGCGGACCCCAGAGGAACTGGAGGCACTGGCCCGGGCCATGGCTGCGACCCTGAGACATCGGGGACCGGACGACTCCGGGGTCTGGGTGGAGGCGCGCTTGGGCCTGGCCCTGGCTCACCGCCGCCTCTCCATCCTGGATCTATCGCCCCTGGGGCGGCAGCCCATGGTCTCCCCTGGAGGCCGCTATGTCATTACCTATAACGGCGAGATCTACAATTTCCCCGCCTTGAAAAAGCTCCTGGAGAAGCAGGGAGCAGAATTTCGCAGCACCTCGGACACGGAAGTCCTGCTGGCCGCCATCGACTGCTGGGGCCTGGAAGAGACCCTGGGGCAGGCCATCGGCATGTTCGCCTTTGCCCTCTGGGACCGGGAGGAACGGGTCCTGTTCCTGGCCCGGGACCGCCTGGGGGAGAAGCCTCTCTATTACGGCTGGCAGGGACACACCTTTCTTTTCGCCTCGGAACTCAAGGCCCTCCGCGGCTGGCCGGATTTCCCCGGGATTATTGACCGCCACGCCCTGGCCCTCTTCCTCCGCCTCAATAATGTGCCCGCGCCTTATTCCATCTATCAGGGGATTCACAAACTGCCCCCGGGAACTTTCCTCAAGCTGGCCTGGCAGGGACTGACACCAGGGGAAACGCCCGGGCCCCTCCCCTATTGGTCGGCCCGGACAGTGGCGGAACAGGGGCAGCAGGACCCCTTTGCCGGCAGCGACGGCCAGGCCCTGGAGGAATTGGACCGGCTGCTGAAAGACGCGGTAAAAAGCCAGATGATGGCCGACGTGCCCCTGGGCGCGCTCCTCTCCGGCGGCCTGGATTCCTCCACGGTGGTGGCCCTGATGCAGGCCCAGAGCAGCCGGCCGGTTAAGACCTTTACCATCGGCTTCCACGAAGACGCGTTCAATGAAGCCGTCCATGCCCAGGCGGTGGCCCGCCATTTGGGCACGGACCACACCGAGTTATATGTGACGGCCGCCGCGGCCCGGGCGGTAATCCCCCGGTTGCCGTCCCTCTATGATGAGCCCTTCGCCGATTCTTCCCAAATCCCCACGTTCCTGGTGTGTCAGATGGCCCGCAGCCAGGTGACCGTAGCCCTTTCCGGGGATGGGGGCGATGAGCTCTTCGGCGGCTATCCCCGCTACAGCCTGGTTCCGGCGATTTGGCGCCTGGTCAAATCCATCCCTTCCTGGGCGCGGCAGGGCACGGGCCGGCTCCTGACCGGATTGCCGCTATCCTTCTGGGACCGGCTCTTCTCCATGCTGGAGCCGGTCTTGCCCGGGCATCTCCATTATCGACCCTATGGGGAAAAGGTCTATAAACTGGCGGCCTATCTCCAGGCCCGGAGCCCTGAAGAGGTCTATTACAACCTGATTTCCCAGTGGCGGCAGCCCCTGGAAGTGGTGCGCCAGGCGGAGGAATACCCCACCCTGGTGACGGACCGGAGCCGCTGGGCCGACTTGCCCGATTTGGGGCCGCGGCTGATGTACTTTGATTTGGGATTGTATCTGCCGGATGATATCCTGGTGAAGGTGGACCGGGCGGCCATGGGCGTCAGCCTGGAGACCCGGGTGCCCCTTTTGGACCACCGGGTGGTGGAATTTGCCTGGAGATTGCCCCTGTCCCTGAAAATCAGGAATAAACAAGGTAAATGGCTGCTCCGGGAATTGCTCTGCCGCTATGTGCCCCGGGAATTGGTGGAGCGCCCCAAGATGGGTTTTGCCGTGCCCATTGCCGCTTGGCTGGCGGGGCCTTTGCGGGATTGGGCGGAGGGCCTGCTGGCGGAGAATCGTCTGCGGCAGGAAGGCTTTTTCCACCCGGAACCCATCCGGCAAAAATGGCAGGAGCACCTGGCAGGCAGGCCCTGGTGGCATCACCATTTATGGAACGTCCTGATGTTCCAGGCCTGGCTGGAGTCGACCCGGTAATCCCTTAAATCCTGAAAGATGTTGCTGTAGATTTATGGTCGGGAAGAAAATCAAAATCGTTCACCTCATACCCTCCTTCTGGACCGGCCACGGCCCCAGCAGCGGCATCATGGCCCAGATCCGCAGCCATGACCCCCGGGAATTCGCTTTCTCCATCTGGTCCCTCTATGCCCCGCCCCCGGCCCTGGACCCCGAATCGCTGCTCCGGGAGGCTGGCCTGGAATACCGGGTCTTCCCCATGGGGCGTTCCTTCCTGGATTTCCGGGTTCTCTGGCCCTTGGTGCGCCATTTGCGGCGCAAAGCGCCGGATATCCTCCACTGCCATCTGCTGCGGGCCAACCTTTACGGCCCCATTGCCGCCCGCCTGGCGGGGATCAAGGCGGTGATCTGCACCATCCGGGGCATCGATGAGTATGTCACCAGCCCCGGCCTGGTGCCCCGGGCGGTGCGGCTGGCGGAACGCCTCACTGCCGGCTGGGTGGCCAGATACGCGGCGGTTTCCGAAGCTGCCCGGCGGGCGATAATTACCCACCTGGGTTTATCGCCCTTAAAAATCGTCACCATCTTAAACGCGGTGGATCTGGCTCCTTTTCAGCGACCCCGGGGAGATGGCGCCGCAGTCCGGGCCGCGTTGGGGCTGTCCCCGGAGGGGATCGTGGTGGGCTCCGTGGGGAACCTGTTGCCCCTGAAAAATTACGACAGTCTGGTGCTATGGTTCCGCGAGCTGGCGGCCCTTTGCCCCCAGGTGCAACTGCTCCTCGTTGGCGAAGGGCAAGAGCGCCAGGCCCTGGAGAGCCTGGTGGCCGAACTGGGCCTGGCCGACAAGGTGCGGTTGCCGGGATTCCGGGAGGATATTCCGGCAGTTTTGGAGGCCATGGATATCTTTGCCTTCCCATCCCTGTCGGAGGGGCTGCCCCGGGCCGTGATGGAGGCCATGGCTGCGGGCCTGCCCTGCGTGGCCCTGGACGTGGGGGGCAATGGCGAAGCCGTGGTGGACGGGGAGACGGGCTATGTGGTCTCTCCCGGGGATGCCCCGGGTTTCACCGCCGGGCTCCTCCGGTTGGTTCAGGACCCGGAATTACGGAAAAAGTTGGGAGAGGCTGGAAAAAAACGCGCCTTTAAGCTATTTAATCCTAAACGTCTGGCCGCGCAATATGCCGAGCTGTACCGCGCGGTCCTTAACCGGAGTTAGATCGTCGTGGCGGACCTGAACATGCCCCTGGGGGTGGCCGCTGGCCTGCTGGTCTTTGGCTTTGGGGCGACCTATGCCATCATCCCCCAGGCCAAGAAATGGGGCCGGAACTGGGGCTTGGTCGCGCCCCCGGGGGGCCGGCGCCATCATCCCCAGGACACTCCCTTAACCGGAGGGATCGCCCTCTTCATTCCCCTGATGGCGGCCTTCCTGGCCTTTTTCGGCCTCACCTTATCGGGCAAGTTAACCATTCTGCTGCCGGAATGGCCCCGGATGTTATCCCTCTTTCTGGGCACCACCTGGATCCTGATCCTGGGCACCATCGACGACCGGCTGATGCTCGGCTGGAAGCCGAAGCTGGCCGGCCAGTTCCTGGCGGGCCTGGTCCTGGTTCTGGGAGGCCATACCGTGTCCGTGGCCACCATTCCCTGGGTCGGGCCGGTGCATTTTGGCTGGTTGGGCATCCCCCTTTTCCTGTGCGCGGTAGTGACCATCACCAATGCCATCAACCTCATTGACGGCCTGGACGGCCTGGCCGGGGGCATCTGCTTTTTCGCGGCCCTCACCAACGCGGTCATCGCCTCGGTAAATGGCGATTTTTTCCCGGCCACCATCAGTTTCACCCTGGCCGGGAGCCTCCTGGGATTTCTCCGGTTTAACTTCCCCCCGGCCTCCATCTTCCTGGGAGACGGGGGCAGCATGATGCTGGGCTTCCTGTTGGGCACCCTGGCCATCAGTTCCACGGCCTTCTTTCCCGGCCAACGCCTGGGCACCAGCATCATGATCCTGGCGCCTTTCCTGCCCCTGGGCATCCCCCTCTTTGAAGTGGCCCTCTCCGTTCTCAGGAGATGGCTCACCGGCACCGCCCTCTTCCTGGGGGACGGCAACCATCTGCACCACCGCCTCCTGGGCAAGATCAAGTCCGCCCGCCCCACGGTGGCGATTTTTTACTTCTTCAGCGCCTCCCTGTGCGCCCTGACCCTGCTCCTGGTACTGGAAGTCCAGACTCCGGTGCTCCGGTTTTTGGCCGGCTTCCTCACCCTGGTCCTGATGCTGGCGGTCACCTGGTCCCTCAGGCTCTACGGGGAGCGGGGCCTCTTTCTCACCCTCCGTAACCGCCCTTATTTCAAGTTCTTGGGGGAATTCCTCCGCTTCATGAAACTGCGGATCGGCCGGGCCAGGTCGGCCGCGGATCTCCTGGCTTTACTGGAGTCGGGGGTCAGGGATCTGGAATTCGACCGCGTCGAGGTGGTCCATCAGGGCCGGATTCTTAAAAAATGGGCCAATCCCCAACCGGTGCACCCCGACAGCCCCCGCCTGGCTTTCGAAGAATCCCTGGCGGCCTGGGGCCTGCAAGTCAAATGGGTCCGCCCCCTCCATGGGGATGAGGACTATAACGAATATCTCCAGTTGACCTGGCACCGCTTCCTGGGGGCCGTGAAGGCGGCCTTGCCCCCACAGGACCCGGGCCTGGGGGAGGCCCCTGCCCGGGAGGAGGGGCAAGAGCCGGTGGCCCGGGCCTCACGGCGGCGGTAGCCCCTGGCCCCCTTGCGCCACGTGCCTCTCACAGGAATCTCAAACCAGGTCTCCGGCAAATGGTGGCCCAGGCTG
This sequence comes from Syntrophobacterales bacterium, assembly GCA_020060385.1. Classification (GTDB taxonomy): domain Bacteria; phylum Desulfobacterota; class Desulfobaccia; order Desulfobaccales; family 0-14-0-80-60-11; genus SURF-52. Next base: position 20,882 of record JAGVAH010000048.1, read on the forward strand.
GAAAGCCTGGGCCGGCGCAGCTTAAAGCCTGCGGCCACCCAAGACAGATTGACCTCCGCCCCATGTTAGCGATACTTAGCATCTGGTTTTATGTGTTCCTGATCTGTTTGATTTATGGGGGCGCGGCCGCCAGGCTGCTGCTGCACCTTTTGGGAGAAGCAAACCCTGATCCGGGGCGGCTGCCCCTTTCCCTGCTCACCATCTTGGGATTATCTTTAGTAACCACCCTGGCCGGCTATCTTTCTCTTTTCATAAAAATCGCTTTGCTGGCCAATGCCCTGGTCTTCCTGGGTGCCTTGCTCCTGGCCGGCATCTATTATGAAGAACTCACCCATTGCCTCCAGGCTGGCCTGCGGCGGTTATTTGCTCTCCATAAATATATCCTGGCCTTATTTTTTTTAATTTTTCTCTTTATCCTGGTCCGGTCCGCGGCCCCTCCTTCCGCCTTTGATACCGGCCTCTATCACGCCCAGGCCATCCGCTGGATTGAAGAGTATCCGGTGATCCCGGGATTGGGCAATCTGCACGGCCGGCTGGCCTTCAATTCCATGTGGTTACCGGCCAACGCCCTCTTCGGCTTTTCTTTCCTGAAGGTCCAGCCCTGCCACGTGCTGAATGGCTTTTTCCTATTAGTTTTTCTCTTTATCTGCCTGCAAGGCTTAAGTAATTTAATCAACAGGCAATATCATTTCAGCAATATTCTGCGGGCCGGCATGGCCCTCCCCGGGCTCCTGGTTTTTAAGGACCAGTTGTCGTCGCCTACTCCGGATGTACCGGTAGCTTTATTGATCTGCCTCCTTTTCGTTTATTATGTCCAATTGCGGGAAAACCATGGGGAGGTTCCGGGGCAGTTCTTCTCCCTCCTCATTTGCTTCCTGGCCGCCTGGGCCATAACCATCAAATTATCCGCCCTGCCCTTGGCCCTGTTGATAGTAGCGATCGCCGGCAAGGAGATCGCCCGGTGCCATACCCGCAACTTATGTCTCCTGGCCGGGGGCGCCGCCTTCCTGGTACTCCCCTACTTCCTCAGAAACATCTGGCTCTCCGGCTACCTGCTCTACCCTTTTCCCGCTCTCGACCTCTTTCACTTTGATTGGCAGGTGCCCCCAGCCGCGGCCCTGGCCGAAAAGCGGGCCGTGGAGGCCTTTGCCCGGGACCCCGGGTACGTCTTGACTCCGGCCGCCTTAAACAGCGCCTTTGCCTGGGCGCCCACCTGGTTCCAACAGACCCTGGCGGATTACGGCAGTAAATTGGCCCGCATTCTTCTCCCGGGCCTGGTCCTCCTGGTGGATTGCCTGGTAAACGCCATCACCCGCAAAACCTGGGAGATCGACCTGGGGGAAATCGGCAAAAATGCGGTGCTCTACCTCACTGCCGCCGGGGGCCTTCTTTTTTGGTTCTTTACTGCGCCGGACCCCCGCTTTGCCATGGGTTATCTGCTGGTGGCGGTCATCATCATCTTCATCCCCCTTCTTAAAGCCTTTGATTATCAGGTGACCAGGATATTCCCCTGGTCCCTGGCCTTATTAATGCTTTACTTTGTGGCGGCTTTTCTGCCCCCGGATCTTCCCACCCTGGGTCAACGCCTCTGGCTGCCGGCTCCTTATCCCCAGGAACGGCTGACCGTGGAGGAGATTCAGGGCCGCCAGGTCTATTTTCCCGGGAACCCGGGGGGGAAATGCTGGTATGCCCCTCTTCCTTGTACCTATCACCCCGTTAATTTTGTGTTTCGGGGGGCCGGCATGAAAGACGGTTTCCAGGCCCGGAGCGCCCCCTAAACTTAGAAGAGGGGCCAGGGCGGCGGAAGAGGCCGGAGATTAGAAGGGGGGAAATCCCGGGTTGGTGAACCGCGGCAGGGACCAGGGCCGCCGTCCCTGTTTCCCCCCAAGCCCAGAAGTACTTGGAGGAGAGCCCAAGTGGAAAGTAAAAATAGTCCCCATCCTCAATCCTGGGCGCTTTTCCTGGGAAAATGCGCCCGGGGCTGCGGCCTTTTCCTCAAAACCTTATGGTTGATTATCGGCGCCACCCTCTTGCTGCTCCTCTTCCTGGAGGCAACCTGCGCCCTCATCTATCATTTGCTTCCCGGTAAAAGGGGCCCCGAGTATTTCCAGGAAAGCGCCAGTTATCAGAAATCTCCCTGGATTCATGATTACGATCAGGAACTGTTCTCCAGCTACAATACTTCCTGGAGACCTTATAGATATTGGCGCCGCACCCCTTATAAAGGGAAGTATATTAATATAGACGAGCACGGCATCCGTTACACCGTCCCCGGTAAGGTCAAGGCGGGTAATGCTTCCCAAAAGCTGAAGATCTTCATGTTCGGGGGCTCCACCCTCTGGGGGGAGGGAGTCCGGGACCAGTTTACCATTCCCTCCCTGCTGGCCCAGGATCTGGCCGACCGGGGCCTGAGAACGGAAATCACCAATTTCGGGGAAGTGGCCTACGTCAATACCCAGGAACTGATCGAGTTGATATTGCAACTGGAGCGGGGGAATATTCCCGACATCATCATCTTCTATGACGGTTATAATGATGTTTATGCGGCCTTACAGAATCAGGCCGCGGGCTTCACCCAGTTTGAATGGAAGAGGGAGCTGGAATACAACATATCCACACGTTATAATAAACTTAAAAGGGTCTTTTTGTTAAACACCCTTGATAGATTCTATTTGGGCAAATTGATAAAGTCATTATCCAATAAATTGAGTTACCAGAAACCTTTTTCCCAAAAGAGTAATACCTTGAAAAATGATGTAGTGGAGGTCTATTTAAATAATCTTAAGATCATTGCCGCGTTAGGTAAAGCTTATGGTTTCCTGCCGTTATTTTATTGGCAGCCGGTAATTTACACCAAAAAGACCTTGACACTTTTTGAAAAAAGGTTTGCCACTGAACCCCTGGGAGATCTATACCGGCAGTCCCAGGCAGTGATGCAGGCCAGACAGCAAGAATTTGCGCCTTATCATTTTTTTGATATCAGCGGCTTATTTGCCGCCGCCCCCCATGAGGTCTACCTGGATTATTGCCATGTCAACGAGGATGCCAACCGGATTATCGCCCAGCGGCTGGCCGACGATTTGCTGCGGATTGCCAAGCCTTCTGTTCCAGCGCCGGCGGTGAAGTAACTCAACGGCAGCCCGGCCGCCCCAGATAGCCCTCCCAGAAAAATATCGGCCCGGGCCCGCGCTCAGGCAAAGTTGACCGGGGATAGGACTTGGTCCCCTCTGGCGGGGGGCCAGGCGGCTTCTGGAGGCTTTATTCCATGTTCCCTTTGAAATGAAACAAACTGACAAGTTAACATATTGATATCTCTGGTAGGGGCGGGTATAAACCCCCCCTACCATGCGAACATGGTGTTAAAGATGATTCCGCCATGGTGGCCGGGATTCGGAAAGCATACGACCATTTGCTAAATGTTGCAAAATTGCATATGTTTCAAAAATAAAATGTTTGACTGGTATAAAGATTGCTATAATATATATAGGGAGAAAAGATTCCGACAGCGCATATCCTCTGTCTGCATTTTCAACTCCCCTGCTCCAGTGTGTCCATTAAGTTAGATCCACACCCGGCGTGTGCAACCCCTCGAGGTCTGAGGGCCCAGAGGTAGGAGATGGGCCATGTGTGCACTCACCTCTTTGGAAAATATTCACAACCCAGATATTCTCCCCTCCCTGAAGTTCATGAACCTCGACTATGCCGACATTCTCGACCATTTTCCCGAAGGCGTCTTTCTCATCAACACCCGCTGGCAAGTGGGTTACTTCAACCAGATGGCCGAGGAAATCACCGGTTACACCCGGGAGGAGGTCATGGGCAAGTTCTGCTGGGACGTATTCCGGGCGGACATGTGCCAGAAAGACTGCCCCATGCGCATCTCCATGAGCACCGGGGAGGTCCTGGTGGACCAGGAGGTGGAAATCACCACCAAAGCCGGGATGAAAAGATTGATCCTGGTCAATACCGCCCAGATCAAGAAGCCTGGCAACGTGGTGCTGGGGGGGGTGGAAACCTTTCACCACCTCACCTGTCCCGAAGCCGCGGCCAAGGCTGATGATCGGGGTTTTGCGGCCATTGCCGGGGTCAGCCCCCGGATGCAGGAGATTATTCAGAGCCTGCCGGTGATCGCGGCCTCCGATTCCAACGTGCTGATCCAGGGGGAATCCGGCACCGGCAAAGAACTGGTGGCCCGGGTCATCCACCAGCATAGCCCCCGGAGCAAAGGGCCCTTCGTGGCGGTAAACTGCTCGGCCATCCCCGAGACCTTGATCGAGTCGGAACTCTTCGGACATGAACGGGGGGCCTTCACCGGCGCGGTGAGCAGCAAGCCGGGCCGCTTCGAATTGGCCAAGGGCGGCACCCTCTTACTGGACGAGATCGGCGACCTCAAGCCCGAACTCCAGGTGAAGCTGCTGCGCGTCCTGGAGGTCAAGGCCTTTATGCGGGTGGGGGGCACCCGCAAAATCCCCCTGGAAGCCAGGATCATGACCGCCACCAATGTGGACCTCATGGAAGCCATGCGCCAGGGCAAGTTCCGGGATGACCTTTATTACCGGCTGTTCACCGTGCCCATTGATCTGCCGCCTCTCCGGGAAAAACGGGAGGATATTCCCATCCTGGTGAAGTGCTTCCTGGAGCAGCTCAACCGCAAATTCAATAAAAAGGTGCGGGGGGTGGACCCCAAGGTCATGAAGATCCTCTGCCGCCATTCCTGGCCCGGCAATGTCCGGGAGCTGCAGCATGTCCTGGAATACTGCTTCGTCTTTGCCAAAGGCCCCCTGATCACCGAACGCCACCTGCCCCGCCTGGAATCATCCTGGGCCGGCCGGGAACTGGAGCTGCCCCTGGCCGATAAGGCCATGAGCCCCCTGCAGTCGCTAGAAAAGAAAACCATTCTCATGGCCCTGCAGATGAGCCAGGGCAGCAAGCAGGACGCGGCCCGGATCCTGAAGATCAGCCGCAGCAAACTCTGGCGGAAGATGCGGCTCTACCATCTCGGCGACAAGGACTTTAAAAAATAAGACGTTTTTTAAATATGCGACAATTTCCCCGCTTATATAACTACTAAATATTTAAAATAAAAATAAGCCATCCTTAATCTGTGTTGCAATTTTGTAACAAACCTTCCCTATCAATAATTTTTCTAGAAAATATTTGGTTGATAAGTAAATCCAGAAATCATCGGTCTCCGGTGAAATCAAAACACCCTTTCATTTACGCGACATTGTTTGGAAATAATTAACTCCTTGAAATACTTAATATTTACTAAGTGCCTCCAAAAAACGTTTTAATTCCGCTCATTTCCAACCCCGGTAAATCCCTCGGGCTCCCCCCCCACCTTCATAATTATTATTAGTTTCAACTAATTATCCGTTTGGCCCCGTCCTTGCTCTGTTTGCCGTTGAGAGCAAATCCCCGAACAGAGGAGGAAAGGTCTATGAGTGTCACATTTAAGGTCCTGGAAACTATCCTGGAGCGCTATCCCCCCAGTTCGGAGCACCTCATCAGCGCCCTACAGGATGTACAGGCCCGGTTCAATTACATTCCCCCGGAGGCGATGACCGCGGTCTGCGACCATCTGGGGGTGCCGCTGTCCCGGGGTTGGGCGGTGGCCACCTTCTATAAATCCTTTAGCCTGGAGCCCAAAGGCGAACACGATGTGGCGGTGTGCCTGGGCACGGCCTGTCACGTCAGGGGCGGCCGCAACGTCTATGACAAGTTCCGGCGGGATCTGGGCATTGCCGCTCAAGAAGGGACCACCCGGGACCTCAAGTTCTCCCTGCGCCAGGTGCGGTGCCTGGGTTGTTGCTCCATGGCGCCGGTGGCCCAGGTGGACGAGGAGATTCACGGCAATCTCAGCCAGCGGAAAGCGGGGCATCTGCTCCGGATGTACCGCAAGAGGTGAGGGTCATGCAGATAACCAGCATCGACGATTTGCAAAAGGCAAAGGTCGGGGGCCTGGCCCAGCTTTATCCCCCCAAACCCAAGATTCTGGTGGGCATGGCCACCTGCGGGCTGGCGGCCGGGGCCCAGCGGGTCTACGACCTGCTCCACAAGAAGGCCCAGCAAGAACATTGGGAAGGGGTGGTGGAAAAGACCGGCTGCATCGGCATCTGTTACCAGGAACCCCTGGTGGACCTCATTATTCCGGGCAAGCCCCGGGTAACGTATGCGGAGATGTCGCCGGAGAAGGCAGAAGCCCTCTGGGAGGAGCTGGCCGCGGGCCGCGTGCCGGAAAAACAGGTTCTGGCCCGGATGGACGTGGACGGCATGATCCTGGATGGCGGCCCCCGGAAACTCTATCAGGGCAAACTGAAAGGTTTTCTGGCCAAAGTGCCACGTTATGAAGACCTGGACTTCTTCAAGCTGCAGCGCCACATCGCCATGCGCAACTGCGGCTTCATCGATCCGGACAACCTGCTGCAATACATCGCCCGGGGCGGCTATTTCGCCCTCTATACCGCGCTGACGACCATGACCCCGGACCAGGTCATCCAGGCCGTGACCACCGCGGGCCTCCGGGGCCGAGGGGGCGGCGGCTTCCCCACCGGGGTCAAGTGGGCCTCCTGCCGCAAGGCCAAGGGCTGGCCCAAGTACGTGCTGTGCAACGCGGATGAAGGGGATCCGGGCGCCTACATGGACCGGAGCCTCATTGAGGGCGACCCCCACTCCATCCTGGAAGGCATGCTCATCGGCGCTTATGCCATCGGCTCCAGCGAAGGCTACATCTACGTGCGGGCCGAATACCCCCTGGCGGTCAAGACCTTGCAGCGGGCCATCCTGGCGGCCAGGGAAGCGGGGCTCCTGGGGACCAACATCCTGGGCAGCGGTTTTTCCTTTGACCTCAAGCTCAACCTGGGAGGCGGGGCCTTCGTCTGCGGGGAATCCACCGCGTTGATGGCCTCCATTGAGGGCAAACCCGGCGAGCCCCGGGCCAAGTACGTCCATACCGCGGATAAGGGCTTGTGGAACCGCCCTTCCAATCTCAACAATGTGGAAACCTGGGCCAACGTGCCGGTGATCATCGCCAAGGGCGCGGACTGGTACCGGGACATCGGCACCGAGGGCAGCAAGGGCACCAAGATCTTTTCCCTGGTGGGCCAGGTGAAAAACGTGGGCCTGGTGGAAGTTCCCATGGGCGTCAGCATCAAGCAGATGGTCCAGGATATCGGCGGCGGCGTGCCGGAGGACCGGGAGTTCAAGGCCCTGCAGATCGGCGGCCCCTCGGGAGGCTGCATCCCCAGGGAGCAATGGGACCTGCCCATCGACTTTGACTCCCTCTGGGACGCGGGGGCCATGATGGGCTCCGGCGGCATGATCGTCATGGACAACTCCACCTGCATGGTGGATGTGGCCAAGTTTTTCCTGGACTTTCTCATCGACGAATCCTGCGGCAAATGCATCCCCTGCCGCCTGGGCCTGAAACGCATGCGGGAGCTGTTGGAGGAGTTTTCCTCCGGCAAGGGCTCCCTGGAGGATCTGGAAGAACTGCAGTCTCTCTCGGAAGCGGTGAAGGACGGCTCCCTTTGCGCCCTGGGAGGCTCGGCCCCCAACCCGGTGCTCACCACCCTCCGCTATTTCCGGGAGGAATACGAAGCCCACATCCTGCACCATAAATGCCCGGCGGCAGTCTGCAAGGAGTTGATCACCTACACCATCACCCCGGAGCTGTGCAACGGCTGCACCGCCTGTGTCCAGGAGTGCCCCCAGGGGGCCATCACCGGGACCAAGAAGGAACCCCACACCCTGAACTCGGCCCTGTGCATCAAGTGCGGCGCCTGCTTTGAGGTCTGCAAGTTCGGGGCGGTGGCGGTGGCCTGAAAGGAGGGAACATGATCACCTTTTCCATCAACGGCCAAGAAGTCGGGGGAGAGGAAGGCTGGACCGTCCTGGATGTGGCCAGGTGGCACGGCATCGAGATCCCCACTCTCTGCCACCACGAGGCGATGGAGCCTTTCGGGGCTTGCCGCCTGTGCGCGGTGGAGGTGGATGACGGCAGGCGCACCCGGGTGGTGATCTCCTGCATGTATCCCATTCGGGAGGGCATCAAGGTGCAGACCGAGACCCCCCGGGTGGCCAACGTGCGCCGCTGGATCGCCCAGTTGCTATTGGACGAAAGCCCCCAGGCGCCGAATATCCAGGAGTTGGCCAAATCTTTCGGGGTGACCCCTTCCCGGTTCAAAAAGACGGGAGTGGAGTCCGCCTGCCACCTCTGCGGCCTCTGCATCAGGGCCTGCCAGGAGGTGGTGGGGGTGCAGGCTCTCACCTTCGGCAACCGGGGGGTCCTCAAAGAGGTCACCTCGCCTTACCATCGCCGGAGCCAGGATTGCATACGCTGTGGAACCTGTCTTTACGTCTGCCCCACCGGGGCCATGGAACAAATCTTTCCCCTGGTCAGCAGCGAGTAAGCCATTGCGGCCCTATAGACGCAGGCAGAAGAAGGAGATCTCCATGAAAACCGAAAGCAAAATAGGCGTTTTCCTGTGCGAGTGCGGGGGCAAGATCAGCGGCCGCATAGATTTGCAGGAGGTACGCGAGTTGACCCGATATGAACCCTGGGCCCATTTCGAAACCTCCCCCTACCCTTGTCTGGCCCCCGGTCTGGAAACCATCCGCAAGCAAGTCCAGGATAAGGGGTTGGACCGCATCATGGTGGCCGGCTGCTCCTCCCGGATCATGAAAAAGAGGTTCACCAATGGTCTGGCCGCGGTGGGCATCCAGAGGCATCAAATAGAGATGGTCAACCTCAAGGACCACGTGGCCCTGGTGCACGAAGCCGGCCCCCAGGAACTGGCCCGCAAGGCTGCGGCCCTGATCAGCGGCGGCCTGGCCAGCCTCAGGCTCCTGGAGCCTTATGAACCCGTGTCCCTGCCCTTCGAGGGACCCGCGCTCATCTTGGGAGGCGGCGTCTCCGGCTTCGCTGCGGCCCGGGAACTGGCCCGCCATGGTTTGGAGAGCGTGGTCTTTTCTAAGGCCTTAGAGGCTGAGCGGGTTCTGGAGGAGCTGCATTGGACCTTCCCCGGCTGCCGTATCTTCTGCGGCGACTTGGGGGAATTTCTCCGGGAGGTGTTCACCAGCCCTAAAATCAAAATAATGCCTGATCAGCCCATAGATTATATCGTCGGCGGCGTGGGCGACTATCATGTGGGGCTGCGGCAGCCTGACAACACGATCACCGAAGTTAACGGCGCGGCCATCATTGTCGCCCTGGACCGGGAATTCGCCCCCCCGGAAATCGCCCATATCGGCGGCGGTGAGCGGGTGCTCGATCTGCTGGACCTGGAAGAGCAACTGGTGGAAGGGGAATTTAAACCCGGCAAGGTCCTCTTCTGGGTGAACAGCCCCCAGCACGGCAAAGACGCACAAGAGTTGGCGACCATGGCCGCGTGGCGGGATAGCCTGTTGTTGGCCCGGGAGCATCCCCAGGTCCAACCCACGGTGCTCTATCCGGCCAACATCGCCCTGCCCCTGGCCGGAGCCGACCTGGTGGAGGCCCGGGCCCACGGCATCGGGCTGATGTCTTACGCGCCGGAGGTGCATCCGGTGGTCCAGTCCGGCTACTTGAGCTTTGTGAGTCCTGCGGACAACCTGGAACATGAAGTGGAGTGGGACACCCTGGTAGTTCCGGGGGTGCCAGGAGACCCGGGGGCCAAGGCCCAGGAACTGCTGCGGTGGCTGCCCATTTATCCGGAAAACGGGGGCCGCCTCCAAAAGAGCCACATCAAATTCTGGCCGGATCAGGTCCCGGACGAGTCCCTCTTTTTTACCGGCTCCGCCGGGGGTCTCTGCGACCTGAATGATGTGTTGCAACAGGGGAAGAATGCGGCCCGGGGAGTGTTGCGGCTCCGGGAAAAAGCCCTGGAAGGCAAATTGGTGAGTCCGGTGGTGGTGCATGTGGATAAGGACCTCTGCGAGGGTTGCGGCCTGTGCACCGAGATCTGTCCCTGCGGCGGCGTGGAACACGTCAAACCAGGGAGCGGCCCGGTCCCCCGGGAGGTGGACAACCACCTCTGCAGCGGCGGCGGCACCTGTGCGGCCACCTGCCCTTATGAAGCCGTGAAGATCCTCAATAACACCGCGCAGCAGTTGGAAGCCCGCCTCAAGGCCATGATGGCCCGGATGCAGGAAAACGATATCCTGGGCTTTGTTTGCGGCTGGGGCGGCTTGGCTTCCGCGGAACAAGCCGCGATCAAGGGGGTCGCCTACCCCAGCGGCATTTATCTGGTGCCGGTGAACTGCCTGGGCTCCATTGACCCCTTCATTCTCTCCATGGCCTTTCTGAACGGGGTCAAGGGCATCATGCTGGCCGGCTGCACGCCCAAACATTCCTGCCATTACCACTTCGGAGTAGACCACTGCTGGTATCGGGTCAACGCCATGAAAAAACTCCTTTCCCTGGCCGGTCTGGAGCGGCGGCGGATCTCCATCGGCTACGTGGAGGTCAATGAGCCGAATTCCTTTGCCCGCATGGTGGAGTCCCACATGGAAAGCCTGGGAAAGCTGCCGCCCCTGCCCCAGGATGAGAAGAGCAAGGCCAAACTCTGGGCCATTCACGCCACCCTGCACCGGCCCCGGGTGCGTTGGGTCCTGGGGACCAGCCTGAGGCGGCCGGCGGAGAAAGAATTCCCCGGCTCCCAGTTCAACGCCGTGGAAGCGGACGAGACCATGTTGGATGTGCTCAAGGAAGAATTTCTGGCCTCCAGAATTCTCAAGGCCTTGAGCGACCAGCCCCTCAATCCGCCGGGAATCGCCCGGCTTATGGACGAGCCGGTGAAAAACATTACCCCTCTGTTGCCGGATATGGCCAACGAGGGCCGCATCGCCCTCCAGGGCTGGGAGGGAGGCTACCCGGTTTATGCCGTGGGCAAGGCGTGAGTAGCCAGAAAGATAAAATAATGTCAAGTCCCGGACCCAAGTTCCTGCTCCTGGAGTGTTAAGGCCGCTTTAAGAAGCCAGTTCACCTAGGGGCCGGAACTTGGATTGACCGGGCAGGAGGCCCCCATGAAAACTTTTGCCGATTTGATCCAGGAGGTCCAAGAACCAGGCCTCTGTCACCAATGCGGTGGTTGTGTAGCGTTTTGTAACGCCATCAATTATGGGGCCTTGGAGTTGGGACCTGACGGCCGGCCGCGCTTCAGCAATAAGGAAAAATGCATCGAGTGCGGCATCTGCTATTCCATCTGTCCGGTGATCCATGAGCTGGACGAAGACACCAAAGAACTGGTATCCTGGAGCGCGCCTTTGGGCCGTGTCATGGGCAGCGCCGTGGCCCGGGCCGCTGCCCCCCAGGTGCGGGCCCAGGCCACCGACGGCGGGGTGATCACCGCGCTTTTACTCCACCTCTTTGACCGGGGCCGTATCGATGCGGCCATCGTCAGCAAGACGGTGGGCCCCTTCCAGCGTCGGCCCTGGCTGGCCCTCACCCGGGAAGACATCGCCGCCGCGGCCGGGTTCCACTTCGACACGCTCCCCAGCATTAAGCATTTCTCCGATTTTTACACCACCTATTCCCCCTCCATCGTGGGACTGGGGGCCGCGGCCCGGAAATCCTTGAAAAGGGTGGCCTTTGTGGGTACGCCTTGCCAGATCAAAGCCTTGCGGCGCATGGAGGTTCTGGGGGTGGTGCCCGCCGATGCCATCAAATTCCATTTCGGCCTGTTCTGCGCCGGCAATTTCCAGTTCGGCCCGGAACAGCGGCAGCGTCTGGAACAGATGGGCAATTTTACCTGGGGCGAGGTCCAGAAAGTCAACCTCAAAGAAGACCTGTTAATCCACTTGAATAACGGGGAAATCCGCGCCCTGCCCCTAAAGCAGCTTGATTTTATGAAACGGCACGCCTGCCGCTTCTGCGACGATTATGCCGCGGAGTTTGCCGACCTTTCCTTCGGAGGCATTGGCGCGCCTCAGGGCTGGACCACCGTCATCATTCGCTCCTCCATTGGGTCGACGGTCTGGGCCGAGGCCCGGGGAGTGGATATTGAAATGTACAATTACCGGGAAAATCCCGCCTTGACCTCCCAGGTCATGGCCAAGGTGGAGGAATGGTCCGATAAGAAAAAGAAATCGGCCCTGGAATATTTCCAGGACCTGGAGAAGAAAGCCATCTAAGGTAAGGCCGCAGAAGGGGCTTTTTGCATGGAAAGCGCCTGAGGAAATGACTTGCACCCGGGGATCATCCCAAAACTTAAGTTAGACTGGGGGCCAAGTCAGCCCAGAGATCCTGGCGGCGCCTGGCGCAGCCAGGATCTCTGGCAGGCGCGACGGCGGCGGGTGCCGATGGTCGATAATCAAGAGCCCTAGGGGGCCTGATCGTCTGTTATCCCTGTGGCCGGCGCCCTGTCAGGACCTGGGCCGCGGTCTAGCCGGGCCAGGCCCCCTCTGCTACCCGCAACTTTCCGATAATCCCTTCCGCCGCGTACCGCTGCCTGTGCATCTCCCTGCCTCCCTGCAATCCACCTCTCTAATTTACCCTAGGGATCAGTTTTCAGGGGTGAGGTTATACCATTTTATCTTTCTAATGCATCAAATATGAACATTGACAAAGGTCCTTTAATACCATTTTCTTGTAGGGGGGCACCCATATGTGCCCCCAAACCGTGCGGACATGCCGAGGCTCTAAGGGCGGACACGCGGGTCCGCCCCTACAGAGAAATTGCCGTTAGATTGCGACTTGGCATGATAAGATTAATCACCCGATCCACGGGTTGGGACCGTGAGCCTCGGCAGATGTCCTTGAACTTCCTGATCAGTTCCGGACCTTTCCTGAGTATGGGCGGGTAAGGCGGCCGCCACCCCCCGTTGAGGCTCCGCACTACTCATGGGAAAAAAAAATTACCGACCCGGGAACCCTTGCCCAGACACGCAACCCTAATTCTTCTTCCTCAGGACGTAGATGACCCACGGCGCTATCGAGGTTTCGTTTAGCCAATCGTAGGGTTCATCTTCACGTCCGAGGGGTGTGTGATGCAGGACCAGATCGATTTCGCAGGTGGCAAATAGATGCAGGTAGTCTGCGTGCAACCAGAGAAGGTCCACCACGGGGCGCTGGTCCGCGACATCTTTCATCACGATCTTGACTGGGTCCCCACTTTGAGCATTATGGTTTTCCGGAAAATCCTTCGTCGTGAAAGATGCCCACTCGTGGGTGTAGATCTCGGGGGTCGAGCCCAGGATAATAATGTGCCCTGCACTATTCAGCAGGTCACGCAGACCACCTAAAAGCTCTCTGCGCTTGCCGACGCCGGGAATATTGTCAAACGTGAAGGCAGCCAGAACCAGGTCGAAGTGGCCGGGCTGGAACGAACTGAAATCCCCATCATCTATCAACCGATAGATGCCGCTTGGGTCGGCGTTCTGGGCCAGATCTATCATGCTGCTCGAAATGTCGATGCCAATTGCCTCAAAGCCAAGCCTTTTCAGAAACCTCGTAGAGCGTCCGGCCCCGCAACCGAAATCGAGAGCTACGCGTCCCTTGATGTGTTTGGCGATGATCCCGGGCAAGTCGCGGTACGCCAAATAGTAGGTGCCGGGGAACTCAAGAGTCGAATAAGCTTTCGCCCTCTGAGTGTCATCATAGACATTGAAAAATGACATGGTTTCTCCGCATCCCTTGACGCGCAAAGTGAAGGAGGTTCGATTGCAAAAATCAGTGCAGCAAACACTCGGTAACAGAGTAGCTGGGAAGGATCCGTTCACGATCCCCCTCGTCTGCAAACGGGAACCTTTCCCTGGCAAAGGCAGGCCGTAGCTGGTCAAACCAAGTGACATGGGGGTCCAATGCTGCGAAGAACACGGTCTTCACCAAGGCAGGATCCCGAGCCTGGGTGAAGTCGCAGATCAGGACCGGTTCATCCGCATGGATCGCCGGGACACCCCCGTGGGCCCGGGAAAACGTTTCAATCATTCTGTCGTCCATTATGTCCCGTAGCGTGATCACGCCCATGATCCTCACTTTTCCGGGAAAAGCCGACATCGTCGGCCCTTGCACAGGCCGGGAAAGACCGGAGACGCTCGCATAAGCCTGCCTATATATCTCGTAGGCCCTTACGAGGGGGACCTCGAAGTAGTTTCTCGCGCCTGTGTCCCGTTCCACAAACATGTAGTAGGGGATAAGCCCCAGCCGGACTCCGGTTCGCCAGATAGAGGCCCAGACCTCGGGATCGTCATTAACATGCCTGATGATCGGTGCCTGCATGCGGATTTGGGCGCCCGTATTGCGTATTCGCTGGATTGCCGCCCTCGCTATTTCAGGTTCGAGTTCCACTGGATGGGAGAAGTGGCCCATGATCGCCAAATGCCGATTGGCGGCGATTACCTCCTCAAAAAGTCTCAAGCAGTCGTCTGCATCTGGCTCCGAGACAAAGCGATAAGGCCAGGACGCGATGGCTTTTGTGCCGATGCGAATGTTCTGCACATGGTCTAGTTCGGGGATCAACAGGGGCTCTAGATATTTGCGCAGCAGTGTTGTCCGCATGATCATCGGGTCACCCCCGGTGATCAGCACATCCGTGACGTCTGGATGGGCCTTCAGATAGGCAACCAAGTCCACCGTGTCCTTGCTGGCAAACTTCACTCCTTCCATGTTAATAAACTGGGCCCAGCGGAAACAGTAGGTGCAGTAAGCATGGCACGACTGTCCATGGAAAGGGAAAAAGAGCACCGTTTCCCGATACTTGTGCTGCAGTCCCCAAAGAGGTCGCCCTTCGAATATAGGCACATTGTGAGTCAACTGCCCGGCCGGGTACGGATTCAAATCGAGCCGGATCCGCTGGATCACCCGGGCCAGGGAGTCTTGCGCATGGCCCTTGCGCAAGAGTGTCTCCACATCATGGTACTGCTCGGGGTCAAGCATTTCCCGTTGGGGGAACACAAGCTGGAAAACCGGATCGTTCGGCACCTTGGACCAGTCGATGAGGTTCTCCATGAGATAGCGGTTCGTTCGGAAGGGAAGAACTTGAGATACGACTTCCACAGCCGCCCGCAGATCGGGCTTCAGCCTCCTCCATTCGGGCGTTGCTGCCACGTTATGGATGCCAACCGCCTGATAGCGGATAGGTGTTGTCGCAGCTGGTTTCAACCCGCTCCCTTTCCGGATGTCTCTCGAATTTCCGAATCACTCCGCCATGAGTCAGGACAGCCTCTGGCCGATAAACGCCGCGCCGATTGCGCCCCTGACTTGCGGATTGTCAGCCACAAAGACCTTCATTCCCAGCGCTTCCTCAAGCGCCCTGACCACGCCGCGGTTCAAGGCAACTCCTCCACTCATTCCCAGAGGGCCGCTGATGCCCACAGTCCTGAGCAGCGAGATAGCCCGTGTGGCTATCGAGTTGTGGACCGCCTTGACGATATCCGGAATCGGCGTCCCCACGGCCACCAGTGACACCACCTCCGTCTCGGCAAACACCGTGCAGGTGCTGCTGATACGCACGGTGTTCTGGGAAAGCGCGGACACCTCCCCGAGGTCCGTAAGCTCCAGCCCCATAGCCTTCGCCGTAACCTCCAGAAATCTGCCGCAACCCGCGGCGCACTTGTCATTCATGGCGAAGGATTCCACATTCCCAGCCTCATCGATCCGAATAGCCTTGCTGTCCTGGCCGCCAATTTCCAGGATGGTTCTTATCTCCGGATTCAGGAGGTGCATCCCTATTGCATGGCAGGTAATCTCGGAGATGTGTTTGTCGGCAAAGGGAACGTTCTCCCTCCCGTAGCCGGTGGTCACCACAAAGCCTATGTCATTGCGCGTCAGCCCTGCCTTGCCGAGCACATTCTCATAGGTCAATTCCGTGGCGGTCCGATTGCTGCCGCCGGTCAAAACGAGATCGAAGCCGATAACCTCCCAAGTCTCGTTCATGAGAGCAGCTTTTGTTGACAAAGAACCGACGTCAATACCTGCAGTGATCACCTCACGACTCTCCTTCCTCAGGCTTATTGCATGAGTTCCAAGAACGCGTCGACGCGGTTCTTGATATGGTTGAACGTATAGTTGTTCCTATCAACCAGGTCGATATTGATGGTCAGATACTTCAGCTTCCTGCTCGCCGCCAGATCCCTGAGCATAGGGTTGATTCCCATCATGTTCCTGCATCCCCACACGTTCGAGATCACAAACCCCTCAATGCCAAACGTTTCGCACATCCGTAACGTGTCCACCCGCATCCTCTCGGCATTCCAATGGTAGAGTATCGCTCTATGGGCCATGCTCCGCAGCGGCTCGTCCTCATCGAGAACCAATGCGTTCGCCTCCCATAGTGGTGCCCAATAGACGATGTCGACCACGCGGTTCATATATTGCAGCAGTTCGTGGGACTCCTCCGGTGCTTGACCTATCCACATTACCCGCTTGCCTTTTTTCTCCTCGCCTTTTGCCAGCTCCAGGGCCTCCTCGAACAACACTTTGCATATCTGCGCATTCTGCTTGGCGCCGAAGTAATTCATCCCAAATATCTCATGCAGTTCTCGAGAGACTCCAGCAAGCTTGTGGGTTTCCAGAAGTCGAATAGTCTCCGAGAAGTATTCCCGCGCCTGGTTGGAGTGTTCTACCGCGGCGCGCAATGAATCCGGGGCGAGTTCCACCCCGAACTCACCTTCCAGCTGCGATATCAAATATTGCATCTGCTTGACGAGATACCTCAGGGAGTCTTCATCGATCGTATCCGGCGTATGCAATGGCAAAATCGGCACGCTATAGCGCTTCCCTGATATATAAATCAGCTTCGACAGCCCCTCGCAGGGTTGGTTGTTGGTCAAGACGACGTTGGGGCGCGGATAGCAATTTGCCAGCATCATGCCGTAAGGTCCCCGCAGGAAAGAACATATGTCCCTCGATAGATTCTGCTCTTCGGTCAGTTGCAGGATCCGGTTCACATCCGCAGATTGGGCCAGCATGTTCGACATC
This sequence comes from Syntrophobacterales bacterium, assembly GCA_020060385.1. Classification (GTDB taxonomy): domain Bacteria; phylum Desulfobacterota; class Desulfobaccia; order Desulfobaccales; family 0-14-0-80-60-11; genus SURF-52. Next base: position 37,779 of record JAGVAH010000048.1, read on the forward strand.
GACTCAATGTTCCAAGGGATGGCCTCAAAGGCAAAGGCAATCTCTGTGGGAAATTGCTCGGAGACATACGCCACCCGCGACCGCTCCTTATAAGCCTCCACCAGTCGATGACAGTTGACGATGGAACGCATCCGCGAGGCCCTGAGTTGGGGGCCGTCTATCTCGGCATCGGGGCGAAGATCGCCGATCAGCCTAAGAAGGTTCTGATACTGAACGCTGCGCCTCTGTCCGTTTCTCTCTTGTTCCAAGTGTCCACCTCAAAACATCCGGGATTCCAGAAATGTCTGTATCCGGGTCCTGATGCTGGCAAGGTTCGTGACGTTGCGCTCCGATTCGATAGACAAGACCGGGATTTTCGCCTCCCGCAGTCGCTCCAATACATAAGGGTAGTCGTGCAGGTTTGTGTCGCAGAATTTAATGGAGTAATAGATGACCGAATCGACCTGGTACTCTTGCACCAGATCTAGGATGTGCTGAATTCTGACATCAATCTCCAGCCTGCGGGCGCTGGTATACTTCTCCAGATAGTAATCGGCGATGGCGGTGACGGGCTCCGCGTCCGGATCGATCTGTCCTTCGAAATACTTGACTCCGTTGCTGATGTCCTCGCAGACCAGAGCGGCGCCCCCATTCTCAATGGCGTCGATGATGCCCTGTTGATCGAAGTAACTGCCGCAGATCATCACCCGGTGACCCTTCCGGGGGGCGGGCGGCGGCTCCGCCGCCGCCAGCGCCTCGAGCAGCGCCGACATTTTCCTGTTGAAATGCTCCTTCAATCCCGTGGTGGCAGCCTTGACCACCTGTATCGACTCCCCCCCGGTCAGAACCTGTCGTCCTCCCTTCTTGTACCGGTAGAGCCGTTGCATGAGCGTCCTCGACCGGTTGCAGATGTCGATGGCCTCTCGCAGCGCCTCCTCGGAGATCTTGCGCCCATACCGGTGTTCCATTTCGGTGATCAACTTTCGCAGCCGCTGGGCGAAATACTCCTTGGAGATGGCGCTCACATAGCAAGGAAGATCCAGAAAATAGGTCGTCATGGACGGGATATCCCGGGTCCATGCCTCCCAGAGCTTCTTTCTCATGTCGCAGGCGTCGGCGAAGATGACCCCATCGGCGAAATCGTAGACGCCGGCCAGCCCTTCGCTAAAGCAACTCAGCAGGTAGGAACAATAGTTATTGCCGAGACGGGCGCAGGCATCGGTGGCGCTCGACTCCAATTCGCCCGTGATTCGCAAAGGGATCAGGCCCGCGGCCAGGAAGATCTCCTCTGGTGTTTGGATCGACACCCAACCGATCTTCGGGCTGTCCGCCGCTTTCCAAAGATCGAAGCGGTTCCGGTACAGATCCACAATACCTCGGATCGCCTGCCGTATCGTGTCTTCCCCCCTCATGCAACCTCCGGGGCCATTTCCACCGAGGTGAGAGGCCGGAATTGGCCCCACAGAGTCTCGGACAGGTAATGGGAAATGCTCGATATCGTCGGCGCCATGGACACCAAGCAAACGCTCGGCGCGATGCCAAAGGCGCTGTTGATTTGGACCATCAGATTCGCCGCCCCCAAGGAGGTCAGGCCGAGATCGAAGAGGTTGGCCTCCATCCCTACGGGCCCTACGCCCAACAGCTCCTCGACCATCGATGCCACCTTCTTGGCGATGGCCGCTGGCGGCACCGCGATTTCCTCGCGGTCCGCCGGCCTCTCGGGCATCGGCAGCCACTCGTATTGCACTGGGCCCCCCGCTGCCCGCGGTATCATGCCCACCTGTATGTAGTTGTCCGGGATCATATAGCCCGGCAACCATCGCCCCAGATGCAGCTTCACCTCTTCCACGAATAACTGCGGCACCGCAGGTACGCCGCCCCCCAGAACCAGGAAGGCGACGAGGCGCTCCCGGTGCTGGACCTCATCGTCGAAGACGACTACCGCGTCCTCGATGCCGGGGTGGGATCTGAGACGCCCCTCGATCTCGGCAAGGCTGACTCGGTGGCCATCGATGCTCACCTCGTCGGGGCGACCCGTCAACTCGATACGGCCGTCAGGGAGCCACCGGGCCCAAACCCCTGTCCGGTACATCCTGCTGCCGGCAGCATACGGATTCATGGTGAATCCAGGCGCGGTTTCGTCCCCGCGGTCCCAATACCCCCTGGCCAGGCCGGCGCCGCCCACGCACAGCTCCCCCGTGACGCCGATGGGCAGTAGGCCGCCGTCGTGGCCGAGGATGTAGACTTCCGAGTTCGTTATCGGTTTGCCGATAATGCCCCCCGCACCATCCCCATTCACGGGGCAGCAGGTCGTTACTTCCGTATTTTCCGCGTGACCAAAGCATTTAACGAATTCGTATGAGCCCTTGCGCGCAGGGCTAACGTTGCGTCCGGAGGTAATCAACACCCGGAGCGCGGTATTCTCTGCTGGGGCCAAGTGATGGCAAAGGGGAGCAGGCAACCAGGCAATGGTCACGCGGCTCTGCGCCAAATACTGGTCAAGCGACTTGGCGTCGCGCCCGGCGCCTTCGGTAAGGATGCCAATGGACGCGCCCGCGGCCAGGAACGGAAATACCTCAAAGATGGTGGCGTTCGCGGTAAGATCTCCGTACTTGGCGCTGCGATCGTCGGGACTCACCGCGAAGCGTTCGGTATGCCACCGGCAGCGGTCGAACAAGGACCTGTGCTCGATCATCACCCCTTTCCAGGCGCCTGTGGGCTTGGCAACATAACTCACGTAAGCTAGCCCTCCAGCGTCTCGGAGAGGCTCGAGGTTCGAGCCATTGGGGTCGTAGTTCTTCTCATCTCCCAGGTCCACGAATGGTGTGGTGAAAGGAGTTATTTCGGCGGCGGCATGGCCCAGGACGAGCCTGGCGCCGCTTGCCGCCAAAAGCCGCTCGATACGCGGCCAGGGATAGCCCTGGCTCAACGGCAGGTATGCGGCCCCCGTTTTTAAAACCGCGAGGAGCCCCATGATCATCTCGAAGGAGGGCCGCACCATGACGCCAACGATGTCCCCTGCTCCGATCCCCTGCCTGCGCAGATACCGCGCCAACTGGTTGGCGCGCCGGTTCAGCTCACCATACGTCATGCTCTTATCGTCTAAGACCAGGGCCACCCGGTCGGGAGACTGCTCCGCTTGCCCCTCGAAGGCCGAAACCACATTTTCGCCACCGGCGCGCTCCACCACCCCGCCGTTGAACCCGCAGAGAATCCTCTCCTTTTCGGGCTTGGTCAGGACTTCAATCTGACCCAACTCCCTGCCCGGCTCTGTTATCACTTGTTTGAGAACCTGAAGGTAATTTGCAGCCAGGCGTTTGGCGGTGCTCCGCCGGAAGAGGTCGGTGTTGTATTCCATTTCGAACTCAAGCTTTCCGTCCGTCTCCACCGCCCCCAAGGCCAAGTCGAACTTCGCTACCGGGTAGCCTACGTCCATCTCCCGGACGGTCAACCCGGGCATCTCCAGGGCGCTGAAGGATTGATCCTGCACGACAAACACCGTGTTGAAGAGAGGCTGGCCACCGCTTCTCAGCATGTGGCCCAGCATCATCCCCCACAGCTGGTACTCCTGGCATTCCAAGGCCCCGCGGACGGCCGTCCTCACCTGCGCCAGGTACTGGTCGAAACGGAGCCGGGACTGCGGCCGACTCCTGACCAGGTGCGTGCTCACGAACATACCCACCACCTTCTGGACCTCAGCGATGTACCTGCCGGCGGTGGGCACGGCGACGATTATGTCCTCCTGGCGGCTATATTTCGATAACAGCACCCCGTACGCCGCCAGGAGGGCCATGAACAGCGTTACCTCGTGCTCGGCACAGAAAGTCTTCAGTGCACTTTGCACCCATGGCTCCGTCTCGAAGGTAATCCTGGTGCCGGCAGACGAGAAGTTCTGGGGACGCGGAAAGTCCGTATCCAGTCGCGGCAAAGGAGGCGGGTCCTCGAGGACGCTCAGCCAGTATTTCTCCTTCTCGCGAAACGGTTCGCTCTGCAGATGCTCACCAATCCACTCCGCAAAATCCTTAAAGGTCACCCCGGGCTCCGGCAGCTCTTCGCCCGCATAGAGCGCGGCCATCTCCTCAAACAAGATCCCCATGGAGGTGCCGTCGCTTACCAGGTGGTGCATGTCCATCAACAGCACCTGGCGGCCGGGTCCCAGGGGCACCAGGGCCGCCCGCAGCAGCGGCGCCACTCCCAGATCAAAGGGGCGAATGAAATCGCGAGCCACTTCCTCGATCTCGTCTTCGCCGCATCCCTCCAGGACACTGATGGCGAAATCGACCCTGGGGCTCACCCATTGCCTGGGCTGACCGCCCACCGTCCTGAACGACGTCCTCAACGTCTCATGGCGATGGATCAGTTGCCGAAAGGCGTTTTCCAACCTGGGGACGTCCAGATCGCCGTGGAGTTCGAAGGCCGTGGGCAGGTTATATTCCACACCCTTTCTGGAGGAGCAAAGGGCATACAATAAGGCCTGGGTCGGGGTGACCGAGTAGTGCACCCGGCTTTCTGCGGCCTGGAGCACCATAGATTCGTGTTTGGTGACGTTTTCAAAGCAGCGGGCCAGCAAGGCGAGGGATTGGTTATCGAACACGGCCCCTAAAGGGACACTCGCGTCAAACTCCCTGTTCGCCTTGGCCAGCATTATCGTGGCCCGCAGGGAATCGCCTCCGATTTCAAAGAAGCGATCGTGGATGCCGATTTTTTTCCGGTCCAACACACTGCGCCAGATCTCGGCCAGTCTTTTCTCCGTGTCACTTCGAGGCGCTACATAACCTTGCCCCACCCCCAGGCTTGCTTCCGGGTTCGGTAACCTTGTGGTGTCGATCTTGCCCCGGGGGTTCAGAGGAATTGCATCGACGGTGAGCAGGAAGGCCGGTACCATGTAATCGGGGAGATGCCTGGCGAGGTGGGCTCTGAGCTCGGCCAGCTGCGCCGCCTCCCGCCAGACAATATAGGCGCAGAGGAACTTATTGTTCTCTTTATCCTCCCGGGGAACCACCACCGCATCCTGCACCGCTTCATGAGCGAGGATCGCCCCTTCGATCTCCCGCAACTCCGTCCGGCATCCCCGGATCTTGACCTGATTGTCCGTCCGCCCGATGAACTCGAGGCTGCCGTCCGGAAGCCACTTGGCCACGTCGCCGGTGCGGTACATTCTCTCGCCCGGCACAAAGGGATCGGCCGCGAACTTCTCCGCCGTCCGCAGGGCGTCATTAAGATAACCGCGGGCCAAGCCCACACCGGCAATGCATAGCTCGCCCGGGGCCCCAATGGGCACCACTTCATTGGCTTTCCCCAGCAGGTACACCCGCGTATTGGCCACCGGCTTGCCGATGGGTATCCTCTCCTCCTCGATTCGCACCGTGCAGCTGGTGGCGACGACCGTATCCTCCGTGGGCCCATAGTTATTCACCACCTGGTAACTCTTTGGCCTGAGGCGACGCAGGCGGTCACCGCCGGTCAGCAGCGTGCGCAAAGACTTGTTGTCCAACTCCATAAACAATTCGCACACCTGCGTCGGCAGGAAACAGATGGTGATGCCCTTCTCTTCGAAATAGCGATTGAGCCGGGGCAGGTCCAGCCGCATCGCCTCTTTGATCACATGGAGAGCGGCTCCTGCCTGCAGATAAGGGAAAATTTCCCAAACAGAGGCGTCGAAACTAAAGAGGGCGTACTTCGTGGCCCGATCGGCGGCGGTTACCCCGAAGGTGTTGATATGCCAGGCGCACAGGTTGTTCACGGAGTGATGCTCGATCATGACCCCTTTCGGCGCTCCGGTCGTCCCCGAGGTGTAAATCACATACGCCAGATCCCGGCCATATACTGCGTGTGCGAGATTCGAGTCGTCACCCCCATAGAGTCCGGGGTCGCCCAGGTCCAGAACGAGCCGTGATGCATCTCTCCACTTGGCGCCGCCAGCCTCGAGGACGATCTGCGCGCCACTATCCTTAAGCATGGTCCGCACTCTATCTTCGGGACAATCGGGATCGATGGGCAGGAAGGCACACCCCGCTTTCAGAATAGCCAGTATGCCGACGATCATCTCGAGCGACGGTCCGGCGATGATGCCCACGACTTCTTCCCGGGCAACTCCCTTGCTCACCAGGGCGCGCGCGACCTGATTGGCGCGTCCATTGATCTCCAGGTAGGAGAGGGACAAATTTCCGTAAACAACGGCAACGTTGTCAGGGTTCTTGTCGACTTGCTCTTCGAAGATCTCGTGAATGCTCCGCTGGGCCGGGTAGCCGCTGGCGGAGGGATTGAAGCCGATGAGAATCTCCCGCCGCTCCTCCTCGGTGAGCGGATCGAGGTCGGCTATTTTACGGTCGGGGTGATGGACGATCTGCTCCAGGATATTTCTGTAGTGCAGGCTGAGCCGCTCCATGGTGTCCTTACGGAATAGCTTGGCGCAGTATTCCAGTTCGAAATCAAGTCTCTCTTCCCCCTCGGCGGCCAACAGGGTCAGGTCGAACTTCGAGATCTTCCACTCGAAGTTGAGCCGCTTGACGGTCAGCCCATCTATTTCGAACTTCTCGCTGCCCTCGTCCAGGGAGGCGAACACCGTGTCGAAGAGCGGATTCCTGCTGAGATTTCTGTCCAGCATCAGCTTATCCACGAGTTCCTCGAACTGGTATTCCTGATTGGCGTAGGCATCGAGCGCATTGCTCCTCACCAGGCGGAGGAACTCCCGGAAGGTGAGCTCGCCCCTCGGCTGATTGCGCATCGCCAGGGTATTGACGAACATGCCCACGACTCTTTCCAGCGACGGCTCATTCCGTCCCACCACTGGCGTGCCCACGATAATGTCTTCCTGGCCTGCGTATTTCGACAAGAGAACCGTGTAGGCAGCCAACAAAATCATATGCATGGTCGCCCCGCAGTCCCGGCAGATCGCTCGAAGACCCTCCACGGTCGGGGTGTCGGCCTGGAAGGTCACCAGGCCGCCCTCGAAGGACTGCACCGCCTGGCGCGGGTAGTCTGTGGCCAGGTTGAGAACCGGCAGTTCACCTGCGAATAACTCTGTCCAGTAGGCTCCCTGCGCCAGCACCGCTTCGCTTTGGGAGCGGGCCCGTTGCCAGGCCGCGTAGTCCTTGTATTGGATCGCCGGCGGTTCGAGGGTTTGCCTCCGGTAGAGCGAGCAGAGTTCATCGAGTATGATCTCCACGGAAATCCCGTCCGAGACGATATGGTGCATATCGACGATGAGCGAGTGCACCGACTCTCCGGACTTGACGATCGCAGCCCTTATGAGCGGTGCTTTACTCAAGTCGAAGGGGCGCACGAACCGCTCGATTTCCTGCTGAATCGCCGCCTCACCAGTCGAGGAAATGTACTCGAAGGCAAAGTCCGGACACTGATGCACCTTCTGGACGATCCTTTCGTCAACCAGGGCGAAGGACGTTCTGAGAGGCTCGTGTCTCGCTATAAGTGCGCCAAATGCTTGCTCCCACCGCTCAGCGTCAAAGGGCCCCGTGATCTCCATCGCCCAGGGGACGTTATACTGGACATCCGCGGGCGCCAGTTGATTCAGGATGTAGAGCCGTTCCTGAGCCGACGACACCGGGTAGTACTCCCGCTCGCCCACCGGCTCTATCAGAACCGGCGAATCCTCCCCGGTGAGTTCGACCCGGGCCGCCAGTTTCCGAATAGTTGGCTGCGCGAATACGTCCCGCAAGGAGATGCTCGCCTTAAGCTCCCGGTTGGCCCTCCCGGTCATGAAAATCGCCTTCAGGGACTGCCCGCCGAGCTCGAAAAAGTTGTCGTCGATGCCCACTCTCCCGACTCCCAGAACCTGTTCCCAGATCCGGGCCATCACAGTCTCTGTCTTGGACCTGGGAGCCGTGTATGTATGAGAACTGACGATGAGCGCCAGCGGGTCCGGCAACTCCTTCTTATCGAGCTTCCCCCCCCGGGCGATGGCAAAGCGCCGCAGCGGCACGAACCAGGCCGGGATCATGTATGGCGGGAGATACTCTGCCAGCCCAGCCCGCAACTCCGTGGCCGGGATTTCACCATCTGCGACGAAGTAGGCGCAGAGACAGGTATCCCCGGCGGCGTCCACCCTAGTGGTCACGAGGGCTTCTTTGATCTGCGGAAAGCGGAGCAAACTGGCTTCGATCTCCCCCAGTTCGATCCGGAAGCCCCGGATTTTTACCTGATCGTCGTTCCGTCCCAGATACTCGATGTTTCCATCCGGCAGCGTTCGGGCCAGGTCGCCGGTTTTGTACATGCGCAGAGGCGTTGGCCCTATGCGGTTCATGACAAAGCGCTCATCCGTAAGGAGGGGATTGTTCAGATAGCCTCTTGCCAGGCAGACCCCGGCGACGCACAGCTCTCCCGTCACTCCCTCGGGCACCGGGTGGCCGTATTGGTCCAGCAAGTAGATGCCGGTATTGTCAATGGCCTGGCCGATGGGGACGGACAGGGCTGTATCGGTCCGGGGCTCGTACTTATGAATCATGCAGCCAACAGTGGCTTCTGTAGGCCCGTATTCGTTGAATATCTCAATCCGGCCCCCGAAACTCGCGTGAATCTTGGCGGCCAGACTCGTTTTCAGGTCCTCCCCGCCCACAATGATCTTTCGAAGCCTGCTCCCGTTCCGGTCAAGTTCTCCATCCACTGCGCCCAAAAGACTCAGATGCGTCGGCGTGAGCTTGATCAACTCCACCTGGTTGTCCCTGATGATGTCCTCGATCAGGGCCACGGCATCGTCGAGCCGATAGATGACGATGCGGTTGCCCGACACCAAGGGCACGAAGATCGACGTCACCGTGAGATCCACCGACAAGGGTGAATGCAGCGCAAAGGAGATTTTCTCCTGGCCCACGTAAGTCTTCGTGGCCCAGGTAATATAATTGGCAAGAGCGCCGTGGGACACCATCACTCCCTTCGGGGTGCCGGTGGAGCCGGAGGTATAGATGACGTAAGCCAAGTCCTGGGAGTCGATGGCTGGCAGCGCCGGCAACTCCTCCACTGCGGACCACGCCTCTTTATCCAGCTGCATGATTGCCAGGCCAGGCCAGGCGAAGGGTCCCGGGTCGCCTGCTATTAATAACGCGGCCATGCGTGCATCCGCGGCGATCTTTCGAAACCTCTCCCCGGGAGTCGTCGGATCCAGGGGCAGGTACGCCGCGCCGAGCTTGAGCACCCCCAGAATGGCGATAATCATCTCGAATGACGGCGGGGCCACCAGACCCACAAGATCGCCCCGGTCTACCCCCTGCTCCCGGAGTCTTTGAACCAGGGCGTTCGATCGCCTGTCCAGCTCGCCGTAGCTCAGGGTCTCTCCCCTGGACGAGAGTGCCGGTGCGGCCGGGGCTTTCCGAGCCTGGGCCCGGAAGAGATCCGCGACGTTGTTGGGGCTCGCCGCGTTAGGGACTGGCGGAAGGACCAGACGCTGTCTCTCCCGGGCGGTCAAGATGTTGATATCAGATAGTTTGACGCGGGGATCGGCGGCAATTTCTTCGAGAATGTTCAGATAGTGACCAGACAGTCTCTCAATCGTCTGCCGTCGGAAAAGGTCCGTGCGGTACTCGAATTCCAGCACGAATCGTTGATCTGGCCCCTCGATCTGCGTCAGACTGAGCTCGAACTTGGAAATCTGATAGTCGAGTTCGTAAAGGCTGAAGTCGACTCCTCCGTGGCGGCTAACTCCCCCATCGTAGGAGAGTGCGCCGAACATCGTGTCAAACAGGGGGTTCCGGCCCAGGTCCCGGGGCGGGTTGATCCTGTCCACCAAGTCTTCGAATTGGTAGTCCTGGTGTTCAAAGGCGTTCAGGCATTCCCCCCGCACCTGCTTGAGGTACTCCACAAACTCCAACTCGCCTTGGGGTTGACTCCTCAAGAGTAGCGTGTTGACGAATAAGCCGACCACTCCTTGAAATTCCTCGGCTCGCCTCCCGGCCACCAAAGTGCCGACAATGATGTCCTCCTGACCGGCATACTTCGACAGTAAAATGTTGTAGGCCGAGAGCAAGAGCATAAACATCGAGGTGCGGTTCTTCACTGCCAGGGATCGCAGGGCGGCAGTGAGCTCCTTGCCGGGACGCACAAACACGCGGTCTCCTGCCTGGGATTGATCCCGTTTCCGGAGATAGTCCGTCGGCAGGTTCAACACGTGCCTTCCGTCCAGCAGCTGCAGCCAGTAATCCTCTTGTTTCCTGGCCTCCGCCGTCTTGGCGAAGCGTCTCTGCCAGAGCGCAAAATCCTGGTACTGGCGCTGCAACTCTGGCAGACTCTGCCCCCCGTAGAGCCGGCCCAGCTCGTCAAGCAGGATGTCGACGGAGACAGCGTCGCAAATGATGTGGTGCAGGTCCAGCAAGAGAACGTGTTCAGCCTTCTCCAGCCGGACCAGGCAGGTACGCAATAGCGGCGCGCGGTGCAGATCGAAAGGCCGGACAAAGCTCTGGTTGATCTCTTCGATCTCCCCCTTACTCTTGGCGTCCCGCAGGGGCAGGGGCAGGGAAACCCGTTCTTTGATCCTTTGCACGACCTCCTCCCCGGCAATCCCGAAGGAGGTCCTCAGGCCGGAGTGCCGCGCCACGAGAGCCGACAGGGCCTGCCGCAGCCGGCGCACATCCAGTTTCCCCTCCAGCCGCAGGGCAACCGGCACATTGTACTCGGTGCTTTCCGGGGATAAGCGGTTGAGTATGTACATGCGCTTCTGGTTAGCGGACGCCGGGAAGCACAGTAGTTTAGGGGGCGATGCCATCGCGGCCCTCCTTTTCCATGCCGTTGGCCACCACCATTGCCAACTCCGCCACTGTCGGCGAATCAAACACCGTCCTGAGTGTTACCTCCACGCCGAACTCAGCGCTCAACCGGGAGGCCAATAGGCTCGCCTTCAACGAATGTCCGCCCATCTCGAAGAAGTTGTCGAAGGGACCGATGTTCGAGGTCCCCAGCAACTCCCCCCATATTTGGGCGACGCTTATCTCCAGGGGGCTTCGCAGCGGGGTGCCCTTATCCTCCGCCTCCGGACGCGGCCGCGGCGCCGGGAGCGCCCGCAGGTCGATCTTGCCGCTCTCCGTCAACGGCAGCCGCTCCACTTGGCAAAAGTGGGAAGGCAGCATGTAGGGGGGCAGCAAGCCGGTGAGATGCTGGCGCAGATCCGCAGCAGAGGCAGGCGGCTGCGCCACATAATACGCACAGAGGCGCCTGGTTCCATCCTCACCGGCCGCCGCCGTGACGACGGCTTCCTTCACCTGGGCGTGCTCGATCAGCCTGTTTTCGATCTCACCCAGCTCGATCCGGAAGCCCCTGATCTTGACCTGCCGATCGGCTCGCCCCACGAACTCGATGATCCCGTCGGCACGCTGTTTCACGAGATCTCCAGTCTTGTAGATTCTTTCTCCGGGAACGAAGGGGTTAGGGATGAAGCGCTCAGCGGTCAGCTGGGCCCGGTTCAGATAGCCCCGCGCCAGGCCGTCCCCACCCACGTACAACTCACCGATGGCGCCGGGGGGCGAAAACGACATCTCCCGGTCGAAGATATATGCCTGCGAGTTCGGCACCGGCCTGCCGATGGGGATCGTCCTGGGTTCCGGTTGCGTAATCGGGTGGTAGGTGGAAAAAACGGTGTTCTCTGTGGGCCCATAGGCATTGACCACGGTGAGTGAGGGATTTGCCCTCCAGACCCTCTCGACGTGATTTATCGAGAGCACGTCTCCCCCCGTGATCAAGGTCTTCAAGGGCCGAAACAGCGTCGCATCCGCATCTGCCAATTGATTAAGCAGGGGGGGGATCAAGAACATGATACTGATGCGGTTCTCCGCCAGGAATTGACCGAGTGCCCTGGCATTCAGCAGGACATCATCGCCTGCAAAATAGAGCGTCAGTCCGTTGAGAAGCGAACCCCAGATCTCGAAGGTCGTGGCGTCGAAGGAGGGAGCGCTGGTCTGCAGTAACCGGTCACCCGCGCCCATTCCCAGATAGTTCAAATTCATGGCCAGGTTGACCACGCCCCGGTGCTCCACCATGACACCCTTGGGCGCGCCCGTCGATCCCGAAGTGTAGATAACGTATGCCAGGTTCGACGGTCTTGCCGCGGGGCGCGGATGGCACTCATCAGCCTCGTTGGCGCCGCAGTCCCTGAGTCGGACCACCGGACCCTCGAATTCCACCGCCTCCCGGAAAGCGTCCGGCAGGATCAACACCCGTGGCCCTGCGTCACGCAGTATCTCCTGAATTCGTTTCCCCGGGCTATTCTCGGCAATGGGCAGATATGCGCCTCCGGCTTTCAGGATGCCGAGGTATCCCAACACCGTCTCGAAGGAGCGCCCGCCGACGATGGCCACGATGCTCTCAGGCCCGACGCCGTGATCCCGGAGGACCATCGCCAGGCGATCTGCTTTTTGGTTGGCTTCCCCGTAGGTAAGCGCGGTGTCGCCGTCCACAATCCCCAGAGCATCGGGTCTTTGGCCCGCTTGTGCCTCGAACAACTCGTGCACGCATTTATTCCGGGCATAGGGAGTATGCGTCAGGTTCCAGCTCTCGAGGAGCTGCCGCTTCTCTTCTGCATCCACCAGCTCAAGTTTGTTCAAGCCCACGTCCCAGCCCGAACAGAGTTGGCTGAGGAGCGTGGTGTAGTATTTCGCCAGCCGCACCACCGTGCTCGTCTGGAAGAGGTCCGTATTGTGCTCGATGCGGATCTCCGCGCCCTTGGCGCCCCAATGCATGTCGAAGATCAAGTCCACCTGGACGGCATTCGTTTGGGTGGCCACATCGATCCATTGTTCCCGTTCCACCCCCTTAAACCGATTCTCGTCATGCGTGTGCGGCACCATGTTGAACATCGTCCGGACCAAGGGTACCCGGCTGTCACCCCGAGCCGGCGCCAGCTTCTGCACGAGCCTCTCAAAGGGATAATCCTGCATGTAATACGCGGCCTCTACCTGTTCCTGCACCAGGTCCACGAGCTGGCTGAAGGTGTATCCCCAGCGGACCCGGACCCGAATCGCCGTCATGTTCACGAAGTAACCGGTGAGGTCCTGCAGCTCCGGGCAGTAATGCCGCCCGGAGAAAAAAACGCCCACCGCAATGTCCTCTTGCTGACAATACTTCTGCAGCAGCACATAAAAGGCAGCGAGGAAACTGGAAAAGGGCAGGACACCTTTCTCCCAACTGAGCCTCTGTAATTTGTCGACCAGGTCCTGGGGGATATCGACAATCGTCAGCCCGCCTTTGAAAGAAATAGAGGGGGAAGGCGCGAAATCAGTGGGCAAATCGAGGGCCGGCATCTCCTCGTGGAATTGGGAGAGCCAATATTCCTCTTGTTCCCGGGTCTGCTCCTCAGAAAAATGACGGCGCTGCCAGATGGCGTAGTCCGCATACTGGATCGCTTTCGCCGGGAGCGAACCCCTTCCGCCTCGCGCCAGATCGTTATAGAGAAGCGTGAGATCCCGCCACAGGAGATCCACCGACGCGGCATCAGAGATGATGTGATGCACGCGCAGCAACAGGACATGGTCTCCGGCGCCCAGCTTGAGCAATACCACTCCGAACAGCAAATCGTCATAAGTCCACTTCGAGATCGGTTTTTGACAGATCTGGGAAATCCCCGAGGAAAGTGCCCCCTCGACGTCACCCTGCGCCTCCTTCGACATGTCGATATACCTAAACGCCTTGCCGGTATCTTGGTCGAAGGATTGCCCCGGGCCGTCGATACCCCGGGAAATCTTCGTTCGCAAAACCTGGTGGTGTTCCATCAGTTGCCCGGTCGCCCGCTGCAGCAGGGGCACATCAAGATCACCCGTGAGCCGCTTGCAGGTATTGATATCCCAGATGGAACTGTCCGGATTGAGCTCACAGAAGTAGAGCACTCTTTCCTGCTGGAACGTCAGCGGGCAGGAGGCGATTACCCCGCCGGCCGGTATCGGCGGGTATCTGCGAATGCCGGCCAGCTTCAAGCCCTCGCCTCCTTCATCTGCGAAAGCGACCTCGAGGCTTCGACAAGCCTGGCGATTTCCGAAATCGTCGGCAGTTCAAGAAAGTCCAGGATTGCCAGGTTCGCGCCCAAGTTGCTGTTGAGCGCGGCGACGAAGCGGAGGGTCAAAAGGGAGTTTCCCCCCAACCGGAAGAAATTGCTGCTCGGATCGAGCCCGGCGGTATTCAGCAGTCCTTCCGCGATCCCGATAATCTCCTGCTCCAACGCCGTTGCCGGTTGCCGGCTCTCCGGCGAGGGGGGGACCACCCGTTGCGGTTCCGGCAGTCTCTGCAAATCGACCTTGCCGCTGGCAAGTCGCGGCAGCCCATCCACTTTCACGAAGAAATCCGGAATCATGTAGTTGGGCAGCCAGGCAGCCAGCTCCTGGCGCAGACCCTCCAGCGAACCATCCCCCTCGCCCTCCTTCAGGGAAACATAGGCAACGAGTCCTTTCTGGTCGAATTGTTCTGTGGTCGCCTTCACCACCGCCTCCGCCACCGCGCGGCAGGAGAGGAGCCGCCGCTCGATCTCCCCGATCTCCACTCGAAAACCTCGTATCTTCACCTGCCCGTCTCTGCGGCCAAAGAATTGGATCAGGCCGTCGTCGCCCCACCTGGCCAAGTCCCCCGTCCGGTAGATTCTCTCCCCTTCCCGGTACGGATCCGGGCAAAACTTCTCCTTTGTCAGCTCAGGCCGGTTCAGGTACCCACGCGCCAGCCCCACCCCGGACAGGCATAGCTCCCCGGTCACGCCCACCGGAGCCAGCTTCAGATTCTCATCCAGAATGTACGCCATGGTGTTGGTGATGGGCGTGCCGATGGGAACCCGAGGGGATTCCTCCCCCCGGGGTAGAGAGTGCCACGTCGCATAGATGGCGGCCTCGGTGGGGCCGTACAAGTTCTCGAGCTTCACCCCGGGGACCATACGGTGGAAGCGGTTGACCAGATCCCCTTTGAGGGCCTCACCGGCCACGAAGAGATAGCGCAGTTTCTCGAGGGTCGGAATATCGCCCTCCTCAAGCCCTGACAAGAAGGCGTCCAGCATCGAGGGGACGAAGTTGATGTGGGTCACTTGGTATTTCTCTATGGCCTCCAGCAGCTGCCTGGGATCCTTTTCCGCGCCTTTGTCGAGCACTGCCAGCTTGCCGTCGCCGAAAACCCAACCGAATAGCTCCGTGGCGGAGACGTCGAAGGTGAAGTTTGTCTTGAACAGGAACGTGTTGCCGTTGATGGGGTATTGGGCCTCCAGGAACTCCAGGGTATTCATTAACGCCCGGTGTTCCACCAAGACCCCCTTCGGCCTGCCAGTGGACCCGGAGGTGTAAAGGACATAGGCCGCGCTCCCAGGACCCCCCTTGCGGCCCGGATTGCTGCCATCGCCGCTGGCTGATGCCTCGCTGTCAACCGGAATCCAATTGAGAGAGCCAATGCTGGGCATCAGCTCAGGGGGGGCGTCGCGCGGCATCAGAATAATGCCGGCGCCGCTGTCTTCCAGGATGTATTCGACCCGGCGCCGGGGAAAGGCCGGATCGATGGGAAGATACGCCGCACCGGCCTTCAGAATGGCGAAGACCCCGACCACCATCTCCGGTGCACGGTCAAGCATGATCGCCACCGTGTCGCCCTCACCAACGCCGGCCTCCATCAGCCTGGCGGCCAGATGGTTCACTCTCCGGTTGAATTCGCCATTGGTGATCACCCCGGCCCCATGCAGGATGGCCGCCTGCGCCGGCGCCCGGGCGGCCCGTTCCTCCAGTAACTCCACGATGCTGCGCGTGAAAGGGGCCGGCGCGGCTTCACATTTGCCCAGGGATAAGACCAGTTTCTCCTCCGCCGCGTCGAGCATCCCCAACCCCCGGGCGTTAGCGCTGGGAGAGTCCATGATCTTCTCCAAAAGCGTGAGGTAATGTCGCAACATGCGTTGAATAGTCGCCGGGGAGAAGATGTCCGTGTTGTACTCCAGACGCAGCTCCGGCTCCTCTGGATGCAGGTGGCAATCGAGGAAAAGATCCACCTGGGTGGCGGTGATGGTGGGTTCCACCCACTCCTCCCGGTTAATCCCCTGAAAGGTGCGGCTCTCCTGGCGCCCCGGAATCATGTTGAAGAGCGCGCGAAACAGTGGATTCCGCTGATGCTGGCGGTCGGGGGAGAGTCTGCTCACGAGCCGTTCGAAGGGGTAATCCTGCATCTCGTAGGCATCGGCGACCTGCCCATGGACATACTTGAGGAACCCCTCCACCGTCTGCCCCGGGTCGAGGCGCGCCCGCAAAGCGACGGTGTTGGCGAAGAGGCCGGCGAGCAGCTTGATCTTGGCGCTGTAATGACGTCCCGAAAAGATGGTGCCAATAACGATGTCGTCTTGCCGGCAGTAATTGTGGAGTAAAAGATAGTAGGCGCTCAGCAGGGTGGCAAAGGGAATGACTCGCCTCTCAAAGCTGAATGACTGCAGGCGTTTGATCAGTGATTGGGGGAGCCGCCGCCTCTCCAGGGCGCCCCTGAAGGTCAACGTCGGGGAATCCGGAAAATCTGTGGGCAAATCGAGCTGCGGCAACTCGCCCGCAAATTGCTGGAGCCAATAGGACTCCTGCTCCCTGACCTGGTCCTCGCCAAATTGCTGGCGCAGCCACCTGGCATAGTCGAAATACTCGAACTCAAGTTCAGGAACCGTCCCGGCTCCCTCGAGCCGGGAATTGTACAAGACCTTCAGGTCGTTCCATAAGATCTCCAGGGTGGTGGCGTCGCAAATGATATGATGCAGCTTCAAGATGACCCAGACCTCGTTCTCCCTTAATCGAACCACCACAGTCTTAAAGAGTTCTCCTCCTTCCAGAGGCATCGGCTTTTCATATTCCCGGTTCAAGACCGCTTTGGCTTGCGCCTCCAGGCCACTTTCCACCTGGGAGGAAAGGTCGAGGTACTGGAAAGCACCCTTTACCTTCAGGTGTTGCGACTGGAAGGGTACGCCGTCGACGAGGCCAATCCGGGTTCTCAGGGCCGCATGCCTCTCGATCAGAGCCGCGACTGCTTGCTCAAGGAGATGGACGTCCAGATTCCCCAACAACCGTTTGCAGGAAATACGGTTCCATAAGTTGCCCTCTGCTGACAGCTGGTTGAGATACAGCACTCTCTCCTGCTGGAAGGAAAGGGCCGAGCGGGTTTCGGGGTAATGCTCGATATCGGGATAACGCACTCTGCTCTTCTGCATATCCTCTCTCCTGACCGCCTGTCCGCCATGAGAATGCGTCATAAAAGTCCAAGGCAGACAACTTGGATGACGATCTGACAAACTGCTTAAGGTACCCTAGCGATTGGAGGAAAGTGGTCAAATCGCTGGCTTGCCGCCTGGTAGCCCAATGACCTCTTTCGACATGCTCTTAGATTCCGGAGCCTCGGGACGCCACCCGTGCCGCCGCTCCGGCAGGAGGAGCCGTCCGCCCCTTGATCAGCTCGTCGGCGATGATCAGCCGTTGAATCTCCGATGTCCCGTCGCCGATCTCCGTCAGCTTCGCATCCCGGTAGAACCTCTCCAGGGGAAGATCCCGGGAATAACCATACGCCCCATGGATCTGAATGGCGTCCCTGGTGACCGCGACCGCCATCTCCGAAGCAAAAAGTTTCGCCTCTGCAGCCTCTTTCAGGAAGCTCTTGCCCTGATCTCTCAACCTCAGGCCCTTTCTCAGCAGCAAGTCTGCGG
Source organism: Syntrophobacterales bacterium (assembly GCA_020060385.1). Taxonomy (GTDB): domain Bacteria; phylum Desulfobacterota; class Desulfobaccia; order Desulfobaccales; family 0-14-0-80-60-11; genus SURF-52. Next base: position 55,378 of record JAGVAH010000048.1, read on the forward strand.
CGCTGATCCGCATTTCCATGTTGGCCAGCATGGCCTTCACCAGTTGAAAGCGATACAGTGGAGTCCCGAACTGCCTCCTTTGCACCACATAATCGAGGCACAGGTCGCGCGCTTCTTCGGAGATGCCGAGGGCAATGGCCGCCATATCCAACCGGGCAGCCGGCAGGGTGCGTTGCAAGACTTCGAAGCCCCTGTCCTGGCGGCCGATGAGGTTCTCCTTGGGCACTCGTACGTCCATGAAGACCAGTTCGCCGGTGTCGGAGGCCCGCATGCCGAGTTTCCGTTCCTTCCTGCCGGTCGCGGCAAAGCCGGGAGTTCCCTTCTCGACGACCAGGAGGCTCAGTCCCAGCAGTCCTGCCTGCGGTGAGGTCTTGGCCACGACCACGGCCAGGTCCGCCACGTTGGCATTGGTGATGAAAAGCTTCGAGCCATTGAGGAGATAATAGTCGCCCGCAGCCTCCGCGCGGGTCTGTATGGAGGCGATGTCCGAGCCGCTCCCCGCTTCGGTCATCGCGAAGGCGCCGATTTTTTCGCCACTGATCATCGGCTGTAGAAACTTGTCTTTGAGGTAGTCCGAACCCGCGGTGAATATGGGATCGCAGGTCAGGGTGGCATGCGATACCGCGGTCATGGCCGTGGCGGCGCAGACCTTCGCCACTTCCCGGATGAGGGTCGCGTAGGCCGTGTAGTCCGTCTCCGCCCCGCCATACCGCTCCGGATATGGCGCCCCAAAGAGGCCGAACCTCCCCATTTCCCGGAAAGCCTGCAGCGGAAACTCCTCTCCCTCGTCCGCGTCGGCGGCGATCGGCGCAATCACCTTCCGGGCAAACTGACGCCCGCTGTCCTGAACGCTGCTGTCGTAATCAGTCATGACACCACCCCGAAAGCACTATGCCAGGAATCGAGAGAGATCAAGGCGTGCGAGGTCCTGTAGATGGCCAGATTATCAGTGGCCGCGAATTGGCCCCTCTTGCGGAAGAAATCATCCACCTTCCTTTTGTTGAAGTAGTGACCGATCCTGGAGCCCGCCGCCTGCACCAATTCGTTGGCTTGATTCCGTTCGTTGAAAACCGTTTTGGGATCGACGGGGATGGGGACGGGCCGTTTTTTCCTCTCGACCACAGGCGCGGGCAGCATGTCTGTCCCAATGCTCTTCAGAAGGACCTTTTCGGAGTCCGCCGTAGACTTATAGGCAGACGGCATGTCAATGACAAACTCCACCAAACGGTGATCCAGGAAGGGGACCCTCGACTCGACCCCCCAGGCCATGCTGGTCTTGTCCAGACGCTCCAGCAGGTCCACGAGGTAGTACTTGAGAAAGAGATAGAGCAGCTTATTGGTACCGTCCCCGGTCTCCAACGCGACCATCTCGCCGGCCAAAATGGCGCGCACCTTTTCCCTGTATCCGGTCTCCTTCTCGAGGTCCGGATGCAGCAGCCCGGAGACTTCCTCAAGATAGGGGGCCCAGGGGAATTCCTTTTGCCCCTCCGGATTACAGCGTTCGAGAAAGAAATAGTAGCCCGCAAACAACTCGTCCGCTCCCTCCCCCGACATCACCACCGTTACTTTCGGCTTTACTCCCCGATAGAGGAGAAACAGCGAGGGAGACGTTAATTCCACGGGCTTTTCCACATGCCAGGCGACTCTCCTCATGACCTCGAAGTATTCCTCCGGCTGAAAAATGAACTCCGTGTGGTCCGTACCATAGGCCTCCGCCACCAGACGGGCATAGTGCAGATCAGTATCATCCGGCCTCTGCGTCCTGTTCTTGTGGTAGCCCATGGAGAAGGTTTTTAGGCGCCCGCCGATATGCTTGGTGGCCATTGCCGACACCAGACTCGAGTCCAGCCCCCCGCTCAGGAGCGTCCCCAACGGTACGTCGCTCACAGATTCCATCTTGATGGCCGAATTCAAGAGGCATTGGACCTCCTCCCGGCAGTCCCCGAAGGAGTTGCCGTTGTGCCGGACCCCGTCACGTTCCAGGGCCCAGTATCGATGGCTGGTGACGGCCCCGTTCTCGATAACGATCGTCGTGCCGGGCGGCACGGACCGGATGCCCTTGAACATCGTTTTGGAATCCAGGAGCGTTGTGCAGAGGAGATATTCAGGGATGGCATGGATATCCACCTCGGCCCGCATTTGGGGATGCTTTAGAATGGCCTTGATCTCCGAGGCGAAGATGAATAACGAGCCGGTAATTGCATAATAGAGAGGCTTGATACCCAAGCGGTCCCTCGCCAGGAAGAGAAGCTCCTTTTCCTCGTCCCACAGCGCAAAGGCGAACATGCCGTTGAATTTTGAGACGCACTTCCAGCCGTACTCCTCGTACCCGTGCACGATGACTTCGGTATCGGCATCGGTGGCGAAGCGGTGGCCAGTGCGCAATAGCTCCTGTCTCAATTCCTTGTAGTTGTAAATTTCACCGTTGTAAGTGACCCATACCCTACCGTCTTCGTTGCTCATCGGCTGCCTGCCCCCGGCAAGATCGATCACCGAGAGCCTGCGGTGTCCAAAGCCGAGGAAGCGGTCAATGTATGCGCCCCAATCGTCCGGGCCGCGATGAGCAAGCATTGCCGTCATCTTAAGCAGCACGGCTTCCGAAACGGGTGCGTTCTTCTGCATGTCGAAGACCCCGCAAATCCCGCACATCTTCTACCGTCCCCCCCATTGCGCGCCGCCCGCTGCGCCCAGGAGATCCCTCTCGACCTGGGCCGCGATGGCCATCCCCTTGCCGTCATGGTCTGCCAACCTCTCCAAAGCCGCGTCCCTGCTAATTAAACCCTGGCGAACCAACTGGCCCATTTCGTACTCGTAGGGATGGAATTGGTGGAGGTTCTGATGCTTGACAATGCCGAAGGCATTCAACCGGCAATTGGTGGAGTTTGGATCGACGTCCTTTGGTTTTGACCAGCCAAGCCCGGCTATGGTCCTGTAAATCTTCGTTTCGTCATAGCCAAGGACCGGCAGGGGACTGACGACGTAGGGGAAGGGCCGCGTCCGGTGTTCCTCCGCGGTCAGCATCAGGTAGTCGTAAACCCAAGGCCCCGTTCTGTCAGCCAATTTATCGAAAAGCTGCCGCCTAAGGGCATAGGGAATTCTGTTGTCCTGATATATGAGTTCGTCCGGGGATCGCATAACCTGCCCCGGACTGTTGCCCAGCATGACCATGGGCACCTGCTTTTCAATGGCTGTGCGCAGAGCGGCGGTCATGACCATGCGGATACAGGAAATGCAGACACCGCTGCCGAACTTTGTCAGATGCTCGGGATAAAGGGGGGATTGCCCGCTGGCCAGAAAAATTTCGTTCAAGCGATCCTGGCGATATCTGATGATAATATGGTCTACGTTCAACCGCGCCGTGACTATCCGCAGGTTGGCTGAGCACGCCTCCGAGAGGAAGCCATTGTCGAAAGTCACGGCCAGCAGCCGCAAATGATACTTCTCCTGAAGCAGGTGGAGCAGGAAGGTGCTGTCTTTCCCGCCGCTGCAGGACACCACGGCGTCGTACCGCGGCCCTTTCGATTTGGAGGCGTCGATGATCTTCGACAAAATACCGCCAAAGTCCCGGGGCGAGGCCACCGTCTTTTGCCGTTCGCTGAACTCCTGGCAGATCGAGCAGACGCCATCCTCTCCGAATATGATTCCCGGAAAGTGCGGGCCCAGGACGCATTTGGTGCAACGCTTCATATTCTCTTCGCCATCGATAACTCGGCACGATCCAGCTTGCCCGTGCCCGTGGTGGGCATCTCCACACGAAAGGTGATCTCGTCGGGCATCATGTAGTGGGGCAGAAGGCGCTTACAGTGACCGGCTACCTCCTCTGCCGCGAGGTCCGCGCCCTGGCTTCGAACCAGTATGGCATGTATGCGGGGACCGCTATCCGTCTCCGGCGTACAGACCACCGCCGCCATGGCCACGCCGTCCAGGCGTTCCAGGCAGGCCTCGATCTCTTCTGGATATACCTGGTACCCCAGACGCTTGATCATGTTGTCTTTGCGGCCGACGAAATATAAATAGCCCTCCTCGTCCAACATGCCCAGGTCACCGGTGTGCACGCCGTCTTCCCGGAAGGTCTCGCCGCCGTTGCGTTTCCAGTAGCCAGGGGAGATAAACGCTCCCCGGTGCACAATCTCCCCCACTTCCCCCGGTGCCCGCGGCTTTCCTGCCGCATCGACGATGACTATTTCCACCCCCGGTAGAGGCTTTCCCACCGACCCGGGCTTCCTGTGGAAATCGGCGGGAACGAGACAGGTGGAGCGGAACGCTTCCGTGGTCCCATACATCATGAAGAAGTCCGTATTTTTGAGGATGCCCTTCAGTCTTGCCAGATACCCTTCCGGAAAGACCTCGCCAATCAGCGATAGATAGCGCAGGTGCGGGAACTCGCAGTCCGCCAAAGCCGGGTAGCGCGCCAGCATCATGCGCCAGAACGACGGGACTGCATGGAATCCGGTGATCTTCTCCGTGAGAAGGGTAGTCACCACGTCCTTGGGAAAGTGCGAGTCCTGCAGGACCAGCGCGCCGCCGACGAGGACCGCGGTAAATAGCTGGCTCAGGGCGCCGTCAAAGGAAAACGGCGTCAAACTGATAAGCCGGTCCGTGGAGACGTTCTCGAGCACTTGCGCCGAAACCAGCGTGGACGCGGACAGAATCCCATGCGTCACCATGATGCCCTTGGCCCTCGCAGTCGTTCCCGAGGTATAGATAATCGCGGCGAGATCTTCCTCATGGGGGGGTGGGTAGGAGGCCGACTGGGCCCTGCCACTTGAGCCCCCCAGAGCAGTATCCAGTCTGAGAGTGGAAGCCGGGTGGCCTCGGCTGGTCTCCGGTCCCATGGCGATCAGCAGGCTCGGCAGGATGCCTTTTTCTCCGGCTCGTTCGATGGCCGCGCCTTTGCTTTCGTGAAAAAAAAGAGCGGCAGGTTGACATTCTTCAATTACGTGGCCTAGCTTGTCGTCCCGGAAGGAGGGATTGAGGTGGACCATAACCCCGCCGGCCTTTGCTATGGCAAAAATCACCACTACCTCATCGGCGCACTTCGGCGCAAAGACCCCCACCCGCATACCCTTTTCCACGCCCTTGGAGCGCAGGAAGGCCGCAAGCCGCGACGATCTTTCATCCAGATCCGCAAACGACAGCCGTTGCCCTCGAAAGGCGATCGCCTCTTTGTCGGGGCGGTCCCGGGCACTCCTGCGCAGCATTTCAGGAACTGGCAGCATCGCTTCTACCTGTAGTCTTTTGCTCCTGCTTGGTGATGATCAAGCTGACCAGTCCATCGACTGTGCCGAAACTGGCCATGTCGATGTCATCCCCGCTGATCTCCAGATGGAATGTCTCCTCGATGAAGACCACCAGTGACAAAACGTCCAACGACGTCAGCAGCCCGCGTTCGAACAGGTTGATCGAATGGTCGAAGCCTCTCTCATTGGAGATTCCTTCGATATAACCGACGATCATGTCTCGTATGCTCATATGATACTTCCCTGGTGCAAGGTTCGAGGGGGAGCATGGCGCGCACTTCACCTCTTTTTCGCAGGCCAACAACTATTATGGCCTGGGAAAAAATCTCCGTTCGTCAACCGGACTTCTTCTCTGCTCTGACGCGCGTCGAAGCTTCGGGCTGCCGGCTCTAGCTAAGGCGCCGTGGGAGCATCGGGGACGACTTGCACCCATGTGCCTAGAGCAGCGACCAAAGAAGCCGGCACGGCAATACGCCGCTCCAGGACTGCATTGCTTTTGAGCTTGATCAGTACTAGTCGGGGGCCCGCTTTCTCTGCAGCTTCGGTTGTTTCCCCTTTTTTCTCGGCAACTTCTTCGGATTGCGCGGGGACAAGGTCGCTAATGTCGATCACATCTCCAGCCGCAATCTCGTACTGGGCGCCATTAATGTCGATACAGCAAAGCTCTTTGGTGGTGGTTAGAATCGTGGCGGCGATAATCACCTCGCCCGTTGGATTCCCGTAAAGTATTTCACCACGGAGTGAACTTTCCTCTGGGTTCTGAAAACCGGCGATAAATTGCTCGAAGTTCATATTTCCTCCTCATATTAATTAGTTACATCGACTGCCATCTTCTGCTGCTCCATAATCCAGGGTAAATAGCAAATTAGAGGGATCAAGAAGTCTTTCACCAGTCAGCCAGCAAGAAACCTGCGGCGGCGACTTTCTTAAGTGGTACCGCGACTGTCCCCACAACATCATCGAGCGGCTCTAAGTGGATGAGGCTCCAGTCCCGAAAAGGTATTAAGGCAGGCTCCCCGGAGACTAGCCTTGCTGGCTTGTCAGCACTGAGCGTCACCTCAAACGAGTGGAGCGGCATTGTAAGTCCGCAGCCCAAGGCTTTGATAACGGCCTCCTTCCTGGTCCAGCACCGAAAGAAGGCCTTGTACGCTTCCGTCTCGGGTAGTGCCGTTAGCTTAGCGTATTCCTGTTTAGTGAAGTATCTCTTGGCAATATCTAAAAAATCCGGAAGGGGACGAACCGTTTCGACATCGGCTCCCACACTTAATTGGGATGTCACCGCGACCAACGCCAAGCGTTCGCAGTGCGACAGGTTGAACTCTAGCTGGGAAGACCTCAGATGGTCCGCGATTCTGGGTTTGCCTTGAACTCCATAGGTGAACTCAATTGCCGCTGCACCTACCCCTAGGTAGCGCGCCAAAACCCGGCGCAAAAAAGCATGACTCCGAATAAATCGCCACCGGTCGGCAGCGAAAACAAAACTGCAGGCTCTTTGCACCTCTGTTTCTGAGAGGGAGGAAATGAGATGGGAACTTTCTCTTGCATCCAGGCGCATAGCCCAAACGTGGGCACAACCAGGGTGAACCTCTTTGGGTAAAGCCATATTCCAAGTGAACTCGCGGAAAATAGCCGTATCGCCGATCATCTTGCACTCGCCCGAGGCACCCGACTGGGTTTCATGGACAAAAAGTCCATTTGGGGGAACCAACATCCTGAAAGTGCAGCGCAACCTCTCAGAATACGAGAACGGTGCTAAAGTGAAATCAGGAACTTGAGGTCCAGTGATTCGATCAGGCGCAGATCCGACCCCTTTGGTAAGGGAGTCCTGCTGTTATGAAACACAATGCCTGCGGTCAACGCAACCTGGCAACCACAGGATTTGCAATAACCTTGATGGCGGGGTGTCGAGTACGGTGGTAATAGGCTTCAGTGGAATCACCGATGAGGGCGCTTGAAATTTAGGGGCCACAGCATCGGCAACGATTGTTCTTATCCAGCCTTTTTAAGCCCAACCTTTTTCTGAAATTGCAGCAGATTAAGAGGGTTCTGTGATTTAATTCCACCCCAATTTGCCTGTCGATTCTCAACAAATAGAGCAAATTTGGCGGAGTCAAGGCGCTAAGCCTGGTTTCCATTTCGTGAGTAGCCCCCAACTGCCACCATTCCTGTTTTTTACATGGTTGCTACCCACAGGCCCGCTGAGCCAGCATCTATCGAGCAGATGGCTTGGTGGTCCCAAAAGACCCACCAGGAACTATCCATCCTTTGACTTCAACCATCTACTGAATGTTTACAACATTCCATCAAATCGTGTAAAAGTCAAGAAATTTATAACTCTTCCCCAAAGCTTTTTCCCCCTTCCATTTTATAGGCGCGCACCCATGTGTGCACCCACCCCTGGACGGACACGCGGGTCCGCCACAAAACATTGCTTTTACGTTGAGAAAAAATCCTAATTGATTTGCTGCCATTGTCCTCCCATAAATTTATAATTGTTACCTTCTTTATCTTCCAGAAACCATTTTCCCGAATTGCGATCTTGAAAGATATAGCCGTTTAATCCTTGGGCTATTTTGGCTTTTTTTACTGTTGCATAAGTGGATGGTGAGAGATCGGCTTCTCCGGTCTGTTCAGTAACTTTTTCTTGAACTTGCCCCTTAGTATCGGCTCTTTCCGGTTGCCCTGGCCCCCCAAGTTTAACCCATTGGTCCCCCTCGAATTTATATGAGTTGCCGTCGCTATCCTCTAAGAAGAATTTTTTGGAATTGCGATCTTGAAAAATATAGCCTTGCAACCCCTGGGCCTTTTTGGCCTTTCTGACGGTGGCCATGGTGGGCGGCGCAGCCTCGGCTTCCTTGGACGGGGCTGGGGACCGCCCTATCACTTTCGCTTTTAAGGCCTGTTCGGCCGGGGGCTGCGTTTTGTCCACGCCGACTTCCTGCATCTGCTGATTAATAATGTCCATGGCCTGCTTGCCGGCGGCGACCATCTTCCCCTGGGGGTCCAGGAGCACCAGGTACGGCACCATTTTAAGCCCGAACTGCCGGGCCACGGGTGACTTCCAATCAGTCCCCTGTAAGCCGGGACGGTTGATGTCCACCCTTTTGACGATCACATTGGTCTTTGCCGCCAGTCGCTCCAGACGTGGCGCTAATTCGAGGCAAGCAGGGCAAAACGTGCTGTAAAAATCAACCACCACGGGACTCCCGGGAACTGTTAAGGATCTCAGGTCTATGGCCTGTCCCTCCCTGCCAAGGTTCACCTGCAACACTTCGCCCGCAATCACTACTGACGACAAGGCGATAAGCAGCATTGATGTGAGCAATAATTTAATGATGAGCTTCATTTCTTCCCCCCATGAAAACCCAGATGAAAATTATCTGATGCGATTATTAAAAGAAAGCCTGTTTATAGCACCATCGCCATCATTGTCCAGGCTGGTAACATCTTGTTAAATATAAAGCGCCACTGTTTAATAGCGGTGTTCGGGCCATTCTTGTCTGAATAATTAACCCCAAGGATCAATTGTTAACGTAATCAATTATTTAATTGAATGCCATTGACGCTCACGAGGCACATCTCTCTCTGGTTAGAAGCCGCCTTCGTGGCCACAATAAATTCACAAGTCTTTTCGTCCATCGCCTTGGCCGTTTTGACCCTGGTTACCAGGGCGTAGGTCCCTGGCTGGACCTTGGCGGGGATCTTGGTGGAGTAGGAAACTCCATAGCTGCCACTTTTGCGGCTGCCCTTATCCTCGAAGGGCTTATCCACAGGTTTTCCCTGGCTGGTAATGGTCTGGGTAATCACCATATCCACAGGTTGGTCATTGCCGGTCAACACGGTAAAGTTAGTGTTTAGGGCCACCTCGTCACCATTGGTGACCATGCTGGGAGCAACCTCTAGTTCCTCAATAACCACCTTTTCTCCCTGTTCCGGTTGATAGCTGTACTTGGCCTCCGCAGCCTGGCGGTCTCGTAATACTTTCTCCTGGTGTTTGGCGTAGGCGAATCCCGCCAAGGCCCCCGCCCCGGCGCCGGCGAGGGCGCCGATCATTGCGCCTCTAGCTACATTGCCGGTGGCCAGTCCGATTAAGGCGCCTAAACCGGCCCCCAAAAGCGCCCCACCCACGGCTCCCCCCGCGGTGGATGCCGCAGTATTGGGGGTCCCATTAGGGTTGGTGGTGGCGCAGCCGATACTGGAAATTACCAGAGCCAGCGCCAAGAAAATGATAAAAGCTCCACGGATCATAAGAATTACCTCCCTTATGAAAAATCCTATTAGAAGCCGACACTTTCGACCCAGGGGAAAAATGTCGTCAAACGCCAGTGGAGTTGTCCTTGACCATCAGCCGGTCACTACCTTATCCGTCTTTCTCCTTCTTTTTTGATCCCCCAGCCGACCCCGTATTGTGGCTTTGCCTGGGCCGGTTGCGCGGCGGGAGCAGGTCCCGCCGGGGCCTGGGCTACTGGCGGCCGCGGGGTCGGCGAAGCGGATGGGGCGCGCCTTTTTTGAGGCTTACGGATTGGTTGCCCATCAGGTGTTATTTCTCCTCTCTGAATACGAATCCTGGTGGCCAGATCATCTATTTGCCGCCCCATAGACCTTCCCTTTCCCGATCTCCTATTAATGGAGGCCAGAAGCTTTTTCGCCAATTCCTGATCCAGGTCCTGCAATATCTTATGCTCCTCCCTGGCTTTCTTGATTTCGTCCGCTTTCACATAGGCCTCGCCCGCATGGTAACGCAGCGCGGCGTCACCGGGATTTGCGTCCGCCGCCTCTTTAAAGGCTGCGGCGGCAAGCTCGTGGCGCTCTAAATTGGCCAGCTCCGAACCGATCCCTCTCCAGGAATAGGTATCCGGCTTAAGGGTCACAGCCTGCCGGAATTCCTCCAGGGCCTCCCTGGGTTGGGGCTTTTTTAAGGAAGAGTGCGTCAATCCCAAGAGATAATGGGCTTCAGCCTCCTGGGGGTGGCGCCGGACCGCTTCCGCCAAGGCTTTTTGGGCATTGGGATAATCCTTGTCTTCATAATATTTGCGGCCCTTATCCAGCTCTGCTTTGGCGATATCGCCGGGCCCGGTGACGATGGGAGGTTTCTCACCTCCAGGAGCGGTGGGTTTGTCGAGTTTTGCAGATAGCCCAGACGTTTTGCCCGTTTTTAGAGTAACATTCTCAACCTTTCCCGGATCGCGGGTGCCCAGCCACCACACCAACCCCACTACCAGGACCAGACCGAGGACCCCGGCCCCAATGCCGGCGGCAATGGCGGCGGGATTAGCCGATCTCCGCGGTACCTCGGGATATGGAGGTGGCTGCTGCACAGGGGCAGAAGAAGGCTGGGCCGCAACCGGGGCGGATTCTGCCACTGGAGCCGAGACGGGGGTATAGGCCGGTCCCGGGGGCGGCTGCCAGGATACCGCTCCCGTCTGGAACCCCATGCTCATGGGTGTGCCGCCCAGGAGGGCCTGTTGAAACTCATCCATGGTCCGAAAACGCTGGCTGGCAGTAACCGCCAGGGCCTGGAGCAGAGCCTGTTCCGCCGGGGGGGGAATGTTCACGCCCAATTGTGAAGGCGGCTTCAAGGTGTCTTCTTCCTTGCGGTCCAGGGCGTCCGGCGGGGTCTTGCCGGTAAGGGCCTTGTAGATGGTGGCCCCCACCCCATAGACATCTGTCCAGGAGCCCTGCTTGCCGCTGCTGCGGTATTGCTCCTCCGGGGCGTAACCCGGCTTGAGGATCACCGACAGGCTCTTGCTGTGCTCCCCGGCAAAATACCGGGCTGCCCCGAAATCCAGGATTTTCACCTGGGCCGAGGAGGTGATGTAAATGTTGTCCGGGCTAATGTCCCGGTGCAACATGCCGGCCTGGTGGACCTCCCTGAGGGCATCCATCACCGGCATCATGATGCCCTTGGCTTCTTCAAAGGAAATACGCCCCCCCTTTTTCTCCACGTATTCCTTGAGAGTGACCCCCTCCACATATTCCATCACCATGTAGGCGGTGCCGTTGGCCTCAAAATAGTCCCGGGCGGAGACGATATTGGGGTGATGGGAAAAACGGGCGACGGACTGAGCTTCCTCCATGAACTTGCGTAACCCGTAATTATAGTGCTGGCGCGCTTCTCCGGAATAGACCGACACCTGGGTCCGGCCTTCGGCCCTGGTGGCCAACTGCCGGGGGAGGTATTCCTTCACTGCCACCTTGACATTCAAGACCTTGTCATAAGCCGAGTAGGTGATGCCGAAGCCGCCGTGTCCCAGCAGGCCGTCAATAACGTAACGCTGGTTTAATTCGGTTCCTTGGGGGAGATACATGGGTCATTACCTCGAGTTGATTACATCTCGTAGTTTATTAAGACTTTATTATTCTCCAATAACGGATGAAGAGTGTAGCTTAATATCTCTTAAGTCAAAATTCTAAATTCTCCCCGTCTCTGGCATTAGGAGTACTTACCTCGGCAAATATCCTCTAATTGCCTGCTAAGATATTTTTTAGAAAATGTAACTTGGCAGTGTAATCATAAGATCCACTATTTTGACTTAATGTCCCTATATAAGGAGCCTTTATTAATGCAGTGCTTTTTGGCAAATACATTGGTCTCTCAGCCCCTGGTCCCTAATATCCAAAGAGCCCCGGTAGTTTTCTTGTAATGGTCTTGCCTGGCCCCAGTTCGGTTGGCGCTGACAAGTTATTTCCCCGCAGGGCCATCTAAACCAGGGTCATCCGCAGTTCGGTTTTCCCCACCAGGATGATGTCGTCATGGTTTAGTTGATGGCTGCCGCTGATGGGGACCCCGTTGACCAGGGTGCCGTTTTTGGAACCCAGGTCGGTGATGTGGATCATTTCCTCCTCCAGGGTCAATTCGCAGTGATTCCGGGAGACTTCCTTATCTTCGGTCAGGGCCACGTCACAGTCGGCGGCCCGGCCGATTACCAGTCGGTCCGTGAGATTCACTTCGTAGGGCTGACGCACCGCCTCGCTGCGGACCGGCGTCAGGCGCAGCATCTTTCCGGCGCCGCGGGCCGCGGTGGGCTTGGGTTTCAGGGGCAGGGCCAGGCCAGGATGGGCCGCGGTGGTTTGGGCCGCGGGGGCCTGCACCGTTTGATAAAGATTGCTCCCTTCAGGTTCGGGAACACTCGCAGCCAGGGAACCCGGGGGAGGCATTTGGGCTCCTTTCTGCATGGCCGAGATGATGATCACGGTGATGATAATAACCAGCAGGAGGCCGCCGCCGGCGTAACCCCAGGGATACATCCTGGCCCAGAATCCCTTAGGTCCATCATCTTTTCCTGCCACTTCCTGGGTGCGCAGTCGCATATCCAATCCGGCATTAAGGACCTTGGGGCCCTCCGTGTAAGTCATCTGCAGGCGTCGGACCGCCCCGTCCCAGTTGCCCGCGGGGCCCGAAAATTTCACCTGGTAGACGTCCATAATCCGCTGCTGCATGCGGTTAAACATCTCCGGGATGGTATTGGCTTCGGCCCGGAAGTAGCTGCCGCCGGAGGTGCGGGCAAAAGCCCCCAGGGATTTGAGGGCCTCTTCCTTCTGGGGTTTGCGGGGTGGGCGGTAATAGCCGATGGCGTAGATGGGCACCGGATCCGTCTTCATCATCTCGTATACTTCTTTGGGGGTGGCGCCGCCGGCATAATCATCCTGGCCGTCGGAGAGGGTGATGATCACCCGCCTGGCAGGGAGGTCCGGGTCGGCCCGGCTGCCCAGTTCCATGGCCTTGATCAAGCCCTTATGAAGCTGGGTGTTATTATCGGTAACACTTAGTTGACCGATGAGGTTATTAAGAAGAACCTTATCATTGCTGAAGTCTTGCAGCGTCTTGACCTCGGTGCCAAAGGTGATGATGGCCGCCCGGTCTTGGGGGCCCATGCCCTCAATCCATTTCTGCAAGACCTGGCGCATCCCGGTAAATTCCTTGGCCGAAAGCGATTTGGAAATATCCACCAGCAGGATATAGGCCACTCCCCCCTTCAGCTGGCTGAAATCCTGCAAGTCCTTGATCTGGAGAGTCTGGGTCGCCAGGACTGCAGACAACCGGTCTTTCTGGACGTTTTTCACCATGTGGCCGTCGGCATCGAGGATTTCCAGAAAGGCGCTGAAATCAGGGCGAATGGCACAAACCTGGCTGATGCGGAAACTGTCCACCTCGCCTGCCTGGCCGGGAACCGCCTGAGTCAGGAGGACGACCCCGATGAGCACTCCCAGGAGCCAAGTCAGTGGCACCCAAGAGCATGCTGCTAGGCTTCTTCTTCTTTGATTTCCCATTGGAATTTCTCTCCGCAGAAAGGCATGAACAGCAGTTTGGTCTGCCCCAGTTCAATCAAATCATAGGGCTTCAAGGTCATGGGCACATCGAGGTCGTCGCCGTTGAGATAGACCAGTCCCCGGCCATCCCCTGGCTGTAGCTTGAAACTGCTGTTCCGGGGATTAAAGCTGATGACTGCATGATTTTCCCGGGAAATGGCATCATCCCCCCGGATGCAGATGTCCATTTTTTCGGAGCGTCCCGCGAAGTTTTTTTCACTGTGGAGGCGATAATCCCGGCCGCGGTCCGGGCCTTCGATGCAGACCAGCCAACCCACCACGGGGTCGATGCCGATGGCTTGGCGATAGTAGCCCACGGTGATGCCCTCCTCCCGCTCCTTCCCCTCCTTTGCCCCGGGGGGCAGCCCTCCCGCCGGCAGGGTGACCTCTCCCTCCCCCTGGGGAAACCCGGGGCGCCCGGCAGGCTTGGTGGCGGTGATATCAATGGCCGCCACCCCGCAATAAGGGCAGGAACTGTGCTTGCCGGGATCATAGTGATGGCCCGCGGCACAACGTTTCATGTTGACTGTCATCTTCTTTCCCTCCGTATATGGAAAAAAGTTTAAAGTCTAATTGGCAAAAATCGCCATGGCCGTATAATTATCGTGGTTCTTTTCTGCTTCTTGTAAGATCCGTGCCTTAATGCGACTTTGCATTTTCCCCAGCCAGGCTAGGGGAGTGGAGGCGCGGCTTAAATCCGTTTCCATTTCCCCTTCCAGGACCATTTCCCAAAAGCCGTCGGTGCATAGCAAAAAAGCATCTCCCGTCTCCAAGGATTGTTTGGCGGTCATCAGGGCGGGGCGGAAATCGTCATCCTGGCCCAAGGCCCGGAGCAGGCGGTGTCGGTCCTCGTGACTACGGACCTCCTCCGGCTTGATTTCCCCGGAATTGACCAAAGCTTGGGCGACGCTGTGGTCTTTGGTCCGGTTGATTATCCGGCTACCCCGGAAGTGATAAAGGCGACTGTCTCCCGCATGCCCCCAGATGGCGCCTTCTTTGTCCGCCAATAGCAGGACAATGGTGGTGCGCATGCCGGTGAGCCGCGGTTCCTCTTTTTGGCGTTCAAGCAGGGCTTGTTGAGCCGCTTCCAGATAGCAGGCAAGGGACCCGGAAGAGATTGCGGGTTGGCTGGCAAAAACGGCTAGGATACTTTCAACGGCCAGTTTGGCAGCCTCTTCTCCCCCCTGGTGCCCTCCCAGGCCATCAGCCATTACCCAGCAACCGACGCCGCCCCTCCAAAGATGATCACAAAAGTCTTCGTTGCGCCGCCGCTCGTTTCTTGCCGTTACTGCCGCCGTCATGAATGGCAATAATTCTTCCATATACTCTTGGCGCCTGTTACTTTCTTTGCAGTTCAAACAAGATGTCGGGCTGGGTCAGGTAAAAGCGCTCCCCACTTTGCAGGGGCTGTGGCATCCCGGGTTCCAGCCTGCGTCCATTGTTAAGAAAGGTGCCGTTTTTAGAGCCCAGGTCTTCCAACAAGATGTTGGTCCCGTCGCCGCCAAACCTGACCATGCAGTGGCGCCGGCTGATGTTGCCGCCAACCGCATTGATGATCAGATTGCATTCCTTGGGATCCCGGCCGATGACGATGGGGGTGGTGGTGAGTTCAATGGCGCTGCCGGCCAGGGGGCCGGAGACTGCGGATATACGCCAGCCGGCCACGGTTTCGGTATGGGAGTCATAGGCATAGATTTGGGCCGACTTGCCGTAATTTTCCAGACAAATGACCCTCTTGGTGATGCGGGGGTGGGTGGCGAAAATTTCCCTTAAGAAGCCGAAAAATAGTAGAAATTCAACCTCCTGATTCATAAAGGAAACAATGTTGGTCTTGGAAGACATGGATTCGGAGCCGCAGGCCAGGGAGATCAACGCCCTCTGGGTGGACTGCAAGTCTCCGGTAACAACCAGGGCCAGGCGGTCGGCGGTGAGTACGCAGGCCCGGCGGTAAGCCTTGCCTAAAAACGGGGTGCGCATCGCCGGCTCCAGAAAAATCCCGGACCAGACATTGACATGCCC
Source organism: Syntrophobacterales bacterium (assembly GCA_020060385.1). Taxonomy (GTDB): domain Bacteria; phylum Desulfobacterota; class Desulfobaccia; order Desulfobaccales; family 0-14-0-80-60-11; genus SURF-52. Next base: position 70,947 of record JAGVAH010000048.1, read on the forward strand.
GGCCGCGTGGTGGGCCAGCTCGTGGGCGATCACCGCCCTGAGTTCCTTGATGGCGTTGCGTTTGAGCATCAGGTCCACCAGGGACGCATACAGAACCACGTAAGCATGGCCGATGTAGCGAATGGCCCAGGCATTCATTCTTCCTTCTTCATTGACGATGAAAATATAGGGAACCTTCTCCACCCCCATCTTCTTGGCCATTTCCAGGGCAATTTTATAAACTTCGCTGAATTGCATTTCATTTACCCGGATGGAGTTGCCAAAGATATGGGCCTTGAAAAACTCCCGGGTCATCCAATGCATGAGGAGAAAGGCGATAATGACCGCCAAGGGGATAGTGGCCAGTGACTTGGGAAAGTAGGAGACGGCCAAGATCTTGTATACATAAACAGGTAAAAATAAGGCGATCAGCCAGTAGGCGCCGCTGACAATACAGCATAAAGTCAGGTACACCTTCTCTTTGGTAGTTATATAAGCCTTGATGTTAATCATCACCGCCTCCGCTATTTTTTAGGTTGGTTAAGGGGTTGTCTCTCTCGCCTGGCTTCGTTTTTCCTTCCTCGCGATCTTTTATTTGGCCCCTTTGGCTGCTCTTCATCTTTGTTTTCTTGGACAATCGATGCTCCAAGTTCCATCATAGGCGGCCCCGTAAAGTCGAGGGAGCTTGAAGTATTACCTGTGGCTGCAACGTCTTTGGCATGGATCTCAAGCGAAATAAAATAATGAGAGGTTAAATAGGCCACACCGCCGAAACCCAATAATAATACCAAAATAATGATTAAGACTTTGCCGTAATGGTTTATAATACCGCACCAGTATTTAAAGATACTTATCTCCAAATCCGTATCGTAGGATAAAATAGCCACAGTTACATTGTCTTGATTGGTTTTTCCCCGGGCCAGTGTTGCCTCTATCAGACTGTCAGCCGCTTGCTGGGGCTCCCGGTCAAGTGAATTGACGATCTCTGCGTCGGGAAGGGTCTTATAGAGTCCGTCGCTGCATAATAAGATACGGTCTCCGGCTTCCAAAATAACGGGGACTTCATTCCGATCTATCTCGTGCAAGAAGGGCAATCCCAGATAACTGGTCAGTGCCTGGCGCTGGGGATGGCTATCCGCCTTTTCCGGACCGATGCGGCCCAGGGCTACCTCTCGGGCCAATTCCCGGGCGTAATCATGGTCGGTGGTAAGTTGCATCAGTTTGCCTTGCCGATAGAGATAAACCCGGCTATCGCCAACGGAAACCCAGTAAAGTTCATCACCTTTGATGACTGCTGCTGTCAGGGTAGTGCCGATTTGCCCCTCCAGGCCGGCTTGCCTGGCCAGTTCCAAGACTTTGGTGTTGGTGGCGGACAGGGCCCTGATCAAAGCCTGGGGGATAGTTTTATTGACCGCTTTTTCTTCATATTCCCGGAGCATTGTCTTCTTGGCGATCAGGCTTGCCTCCCGCCCCTGGGCCAAACCTCCCATGCCGTCGGTAACGACCGCTAACACCCCGCCATGATTGACAAAAGCAACATTCTCGATATTAGAGAACCCGAAATCGTCCTGCTGTTCCTGACGGGAACCCAGATGCTGGGCGTTGCCTGGTATGATGCGCATTGCTCTTCCTAGTGAAGAAGGCTATTCCGCCAAGGAGAATCTCGCCATCACCTCGGTTGCCGCCAGGACGCGAATCTCCGGCGCCATGATGGATTGGGCTTCGGGGGTAGAAACAAACCCTGCCCAGGCTCCGCCGTAGACCATGCCCAGACACTCCGCCAAGGCTCTGGGCTTGGCTTTCGTGGCAATTTGTGCAAATTTTGAGAAATTTTCTCCATCAATAAACTTTTCTCCATAGGTGAATCCGGGACTCCTCTATCCCGGTAGGGAGACACATCAATTCTTGCTTTTGGGGTTTTAGGCCCTACATATTTTAGAATTTTATAATAATTATTTATATCTGTTATTTCAACTAAATTAGATTATATTTAGCTAATTTGTAAATATTTATTGGAAAGATATTTATATCACTAAACCATCCGATATCTGGTTGTTCCATGAAGCCAATAAGAATTTATTGATTATTTTTGATCTGTTACCCGTGGGGAACAAAAGCCTCTCTGTACCCTCGGTTGTCGATAAGGAGTGGAAGGTGTGGCTTAGGCAGGGACCTGGCGTTGAGTCCAGATAGCTGATAAGTAAGTTTTGTTACCTGCTCTCCGCAGTTCATATGATGCAAGCGCACTCGTGGCGCACTAAAGAGCAGTTAGCAGCTTAATTGGCAATTCTCTATTTGAGATAATTCCTTTCTGAAAGAGAGTAGGCATTCGTCACATACTGATAAACCATGCGCTGGGTATTGAAAAATGAGCCATTCAAGGCAATGGTGGAACGTCTGAGCTTGGTGCAAGCTTCCTGTTTGCCATAGTAGAGGGGTAGAATCACCCTCTCCAGTTTGTCGTACAGAGAATCTGAGTCATGAGAGTAATCTCCCGGGCTGGCGGAATCATCACCTATGGACCAGCCGGTGACGTGCTCCACGTGACCCTCGATCCACCAACCGTCTAAGATACTGAAGCTGGGCACGCCATTTAATGCGGCCTTCATGCCGCTGGTTCCCGAGGCTTCCTGGGGGCGCAAGGGGGTGTTGAGCCACAGGTCGACGCCGGCGCAGATGATTTTCCCCAAAGCCATGTCGTACTCCTCCAAGTAAACTACCTTTACGCTTTCGCCCAGGGCTGCGGCGGCCTGAAAAACTCGCCGGATCATTTCCTTGCCGCCTTCATCCCGGGGGTGGGCCTTGCCGCCGTAGATCACCTGGAGCGGCCCCACCCGCTGGGCCATGGCTTTGAGGCGCTCCAGGTCGGCAAACAGCAGGTCCGGGCGCTTGTAGGTGGTGGCCCGGCGGGCAAAGCCGATGGTCAGGGGATGCTCGGGCAAACGCACGCCGGTCTGTCTCTCTACTTCGGCCAGCAGGGCCCGTTTGGCGAGGGCATGGGCCGCGGCGATTTCATGCAAGGGAATGCCGACGGCATAGCGCAGGTAAAAATTGTCCTGACGCCATTCAGGAATGCGTCGGTCAAAGAGGTCGGCAAATGGCGGAGAGGTCCAGGTAACCGCATGCACCCCGTTGGTAATGGCATCGATGGGATAATCGGGAAACATGCCCACCGAAATCTCACCATGCCGCATAGCCACGCCGTTAATGTAGCGGGCAAAGCGCAGGGCCAGATAAGTCATGTTGAGACTTCTATCAACGCAACATTGCGTGGCTTCCAGGAGGGCGGTCCGGTCCCGGCCAAAAACCTGCTCCACCAGCTCCCAAGAAAACTGGTCATGGCCCGCAGGCACCGGGGTATGCGTGGTAAACACGCACTGGCGGCGAACCGCCTCCACTTCGGCCTCCGTGGGGATTGAGCCTTTCGCTCCCTGACACTGGGACTCCAAAAGGGACAGAGTCAGAAGAGCGGAATGTCCCTCATTCATATGGTAGATTAACTTTTCCTTAAACCCCAGGGCTGATAATATGGCTACTCCCCCCATCCCCAGGATTACCTCCTGGCAAAGGCGGTAATGGTTGTCACCGCCATAGAGATGGTCGGTGAGGGTACGATCCCACGGCGTGTTTTCCGGTAATGCCGTGTCCAGGAAATAGACCGGCACCCGGTGCCCGGATAAACCCCGCACTTCATAGCGCCAGGCTCGCACCTGCACCTGCCTGCCTTCGATGGCGACAGTCGCTTTAGGTTCCATTGGCTCCAGGATGTCTTCCGGGTTCCATGAGTCTTGGGTTTCGCTCTGATGACCGCGGCTGTTCAGATGCTGGCGGAAATATCCCTTGCGGTGCAGGAGGGTAACTCCCACCATGGACACCCCTAGGTCGGCAGCTGACCGCATGGTGTCTCCGGCCAGGATGCCCAAGCCTCCGCTATAAGTGGGGATGGCAGGCTCTAAACCCACCTCCATGGAAAAATAGGCCACGGTCCCCAAGGGGTTGCCTGCCGTCAAGTTCATGGGAAATTTTCTCCTTGCTCGCAGTTTCTTTTCTCCGCAAAGGACTTAGGCGAAGGCTAATATCTTTCTCCTTCTTAACCATTTATCGAATTCCACGGCCACGACCACGGTCAAAGACAGGATCCCGATATGGAGCCAATCCATGGGAACAAGGGGCTCCATGCGAAAGACCCACTGCAGGGCCGGCGTATAGATAGCGGCCAGGTGGGCGAGGAATGCGGCTATGGTGCCGAAAAAGAGAAAGGGATTGCCCAGGGGGTTCATACGGAAGAGGGACTGTAACTCGGACCGGCTGTTAAAGGCCTGGAAGAACTGAAAAAAGACCATGGTGGTGACGGCGATGGTCCGGGCCTTCTCCAGGGAAGCTCCCATGTTCAGAGCGTGGACGAATGCATAGACCACTCCGGCTGAAATCAAGAGGGCCACGAGGATGGTGCGTTGGATGAGCAGACGGGACATGATGCCTTCCTGGGGATGCCGGGGAGGCCGGTCCAGGACATCCTTCTCCCCGGGCTCAAAGGCCAGGGCCACATCCTGGAGGCCGTTGGTCACCAGGTTGATCCACAGGAGCTGAGCCGGCAGGTAGGGTAAGGGCAGACCCAGCATCACGGTGGCCAGGATGGAGATGATGGCGGCGATGCCGGTGGGTATAAGAAAAAAGGTAACCTTGCGGATATTGTCAAAAACGATCCGCCCCAGCCCCACCGCCTGGTAGATGCTGGCGAAATTATCGTCGGCAATGACCATGTCCGAGGCCTCCTTGGCTACATCGGTGCCGGTTTTGCCCATGGCCACCCCGATATGGGCCGACTTCAGGGCTGGCGCGTCGTTCACGCCGTCCCCGGTCATGGCCACAATCTCTCCATGTTTGAGCAATTGCTGGGTGATGCGGAGTTTATGGTGCGGGGCGACCCGGGCGTAGACCGAGACTTTCTGCACCAGGTGAAACAAAGCGGCATCGCTCATGGTCTCCAGTTCCTTGCCGGCCAGGACCTTGCGCACCGCTCCCTCGGGACCGGCCCGTTTAACCAGGGCCGCGAGGACTTCTTTGGCGAAACCGAAGAACTCCATGTCGCTCATGGCCTGAATGTGTTTGCCGGTGAGGCTCGAGGACGTCTGGCCATCAAGGCCGGAGCGGAGGGCCAGGACATTGGCCATCTCCTTGGTGATGGTAAAAAGTTCTTCATCGGTCATGGCTTCCGTCGGTTTGGCCGCCAGGTCTTCAATGGCCTCTTCTTCTTCCTCAATGCCTAATTTTTTGGCAATGGCTTCGGCGGTGGCCGCATGATCCCCGGTGATCATCACCACCCGAATACCCGCTTTCTTGCAGCCGGACACCGCGTCAACGGCTTCGGGCCGGGGTGGGTCAATCATCCCCTGGAGTCCGGCGAAGATCAGAGCGGTTTGCAGGTCGGCCATGGTGATTTCCGTCTGCTGGGCGGGGGTTTCCTTATAGGCCATGCCTAAAACCCGCAAGCCCTCCCGGGCAAAATGGTCGGCCACCCGGGGAACCTCCTCCCAGGCATCCAGCCGACACTCTTCGCAGAGTTCCAACAGTTTTTCGGGTGCGCCTTTGACAAATATCAGGTTGCGGTCCCTATCCTGATGGAGGGTGGCCATGTACCCGCGGTCGGACTCAAAAGGAATGATGAATAGCCGCGGATACCGCCCCCGCTCCTCTTCAGGGCTCAACCCCGCCTTCATGGCGGAGACGATGAGGGCGCCTTCCGTGGGGTCACCGTCCACCTTGTATTGTTCATCCTCCAGGTATACGTCGGATTCGTTGCACAGGAGCCCGATCCGGAACAGCATGAGCAGGTCGGCATCCGCGGTGGGTTTGATGGGCCGGCCCTCTTCCAGGATGTCGCCTTTGGGTTCATAACCGCTGCCGGTAAGCTCGTAGATATGGCCGCCGTCATAGACCCGCTGCACGGTCATTTCGTTTTTGGTAAGGGTGCCGGTCTTGTCGGAGCAGATCACGGTGGTGCTGCCCAGGGTCTCCACCGCCGGCAGTTTGCGGATAATGGCGTTTTGTTGGGCCATGCGGGCCACGCCGATGGCCAGCGTAACAGTCACGACGATGGGCAAACCCTCGGGGATGGTGGCCACTGCGGCCGCCACTGCGGTCATGAACATGTCTTTGGCGCTTTCACCCACCAGGATGCCGATGAGAAAGAGCAATGAGGAGGCAACCAGGACGATGATGCCGATGGTATGGGCAAACCGGTCGATTTTCTCCTGCAGGGGGGCCTTCGTCACCACGAGTTCCTGGACGTCCCTGGCGATCCGGCCCAGGACCGTCCTGGAGCCCGTGGCCACCGCCACCCCTTTGGCCCTGCCGTTCACCACCACCGCGCCCATAAAGGCCATGTTTCTCTGATCTCCAGGGGTGAGATTGTCCTCCGGGATGACGGACGTAATCTTTTCTGCCGGAATAGATTCCCCGGTGAGCATAGACTCGTCGACCCTGAGTTCGATGGCCGTCATGAGCCGAAGGTCTGCGGGCACCCGGGAGCCGGAGGCCAGGAAGACGATATCCCCCGGCACCAGGTCCTCACTGTTAATTTCCTGCTCTTTACCGTTCCGCAGCACCCGGGCCCTGGCCACCACCATTTTTTTCAAGGCCCGGACGTTTTTCTCCGCTTTGTACTCCTGGACATAACCGACCACGGCATTCAGGAGTAAAATAAACACAATTACTCCGGTATCCTTGTATTCCTGAAGAAAGGCAGTCACCACCGCGGCGATGAGCAGGATATAAATCAGAGGGCTTTTAAACTGATGGAGCAGGATTTTGAGCCTGCTGATCTTTTCCTCTTCCGCCAGTTTGTTGGGTCCGAATTTTTGCAGGCGCTCTCTGACTTCGGCGTCGGCCAAACCGTGCTCCGAGGTGTTCAGATCCCCAAAAATCCGATCCATGTCAAGCTGATACCAGTGCATCATTCCTCCAATATCAATAGTGGGGTTATTGAGACCCCATACGCCTGGTCCGAAAACCTGTCCAGGGGCAATTTTTCAGGGTGAAATTGGTCTCAAAGGAGTTGCAGAGGTCCAGGTTGACACCTCTCAAGGATAAACGATCCCGATAACCGGTCGCGAGAGACGATACATGACATCGCCGGAGACGCTGCCAAGAATCAGTTGCTTCAAGGGAGATAACCCCCGGGCCCCCATCAGGATCAGGGAATATTGTCCTTCCTCCGCCTCTTGGGCGATCACCCGTGATGGATGTCCGGCCAGCAATTTTTCGGCAACCATATCCTGCAGGCCGCTCTCTTCCAGGAGGCGATGGCTGTTTGCCAGGATTCTCTCCCCTTCGTCGATAAAGGTGGCGGTCCCTTCACCATAAGCCGTTCCCAGTAAGAAAAGGTCGATAACATGGAGCAGAGTCAACCAGGGTTCGCAGTCTTTGAAGTTCAGGGCCAGGGCCGCGCCCTGGCGGACCGCCGCCAGGCTCGGCGCCGAACCGTCCACCGGCAGAAGCAGGGGAGAAATGAGACAATCGGGATTGAAGACAGTTTCCGGGCCCAACACAAAAGTAGTAATCCTTTGGGCCAGTGACAAGACCTGGCGCGTCACACTTCCCAGGAATAATCCCTTAACGCCGGACAATCCCCTCCGCCCCATAACGATGGCGTCATGGCGGCCTTCGGAGGCCAGACGGATGATCTCTTCCCCGATCTTGCCTTCGGCAACCCTGGTTTCCACCGGTGCGGCCACTCCCTGTCCCTGGAGGATCTTCCTGGCTTCCTCCAGGGAAGGCAGGATTTCATGATCCAGATGATGCTGGCGCACCCTGCGCCAGGCATCCACCTGGTCCATGCGCGTGACCCGAAGGTCCACGTTTTGAATGTGCCGGGCCAGATAGCCGCCGCCGATCACCCGGAGCAAGGTGACGCTCTCCACGGCCTCGCCCCCGGCCCGGGCCAGGTGCGCCGACCACTCCAGGGCCTTGTGCGCTGAGGGGCTGCCGTCAAAGGGGATGAGGATGCGGTGATAAGGATAGGCATCGGTCGTCATGTCGCTTTCCTTTTGGTTAATCCTCTTTCAATTCTTTTCTGGATTTTTAAATAACCAGGTGGAGTCGCTGAGATTATCGGGGGTCCCCATGACTATTAAGAGATCATCCGGCAAAAGCTGCATATCCGGCTCCGGATTAGGCAGCATCTGGGAATTGCGGCGGACGGCCAGGACCGTCACCCCGTATTTCTTGCGCAACTCTACCTGGGCCAGGGATTTGCCCGCCAGGGGAGCCCGCTCGCTCAAGCGAAAGGTGCTGATCTCGAAATCATGCAGGTGTCGCAGACCGTCTCGGAAAGCATCCGATTCCCGGGAGATGCCTCGCAAAACCAGGTAGCCATCGGCCCGCACTTCAGTGACAAACCTTTCGATCTCTTCTTTGGCCACCAGGTATTTTCTCAAGACCAGGGTGAAGATCTCCACCGAAGTTTCAAACTCTTCGGGCACCACGTCATCGGCACCCAGATCAAACAGAGACTGCAATTCCTGAAGATAGCGGGTGCGCACGATGATATAGGCCCGGGGATTGAGGCCGCGGGCCAGGCTGACAATGCGCCGGGTGGCCGCCGGGTCGTTGATGACCACCACAATAACCCTGGCCTCTTTAATATTGGCGTGTTTCAGGATTTCTTCCCGGGTGGCATCGCCGTAAAAAATCGGTTCGCCGCTCTCTCTTTCCCGCCTCACCGTTTCCGGATTCATTTCAATGATGACATAAGGAATCCCTCCGCTTTTGGCGGCCCGGGCCAGATTCCGACCGTTCACCCCAAAGCCGACGATGATCAGGTGGTCTCCGGGTATGGATTTGCTAATTGTCTCCTGCAGATGCGCCCCCAGCTTCAACCTTTGGGGGAGCGGCCAGAGCAAGATAAACTCTGCGGCCCGGGGCGCCAGGGCCATCATCAGGGGGGTAGCCACCATGGTAATGATGGTTGCATCCAGGAAGAGTTGATAACTGTCACCCGAAAATAAACCTTGACTCTGCCCCACCTTGGAGAGGATGAAGGAAAATTCCCCCACCTGGCACAGGGCCAGGCCCACCAGCACGGCGGTGCGCAGGGGAAGTTTCAGGAACAGGGCGGCGGAACCGGCCAAGAGGGCTTTGACCAGCAGAACCCCCAGGGTAAGCAGGGCGATGATCCCCGGATTCTTAAGGAGGAAATCCACATCCAACAACATACCGATGGAGATGAAAAAGAAACTGGCAAAAACATCCCGAAAAGGCAGGATGTTACCCAGGGCCTGGTGGCTGTACTCGGTTTCGGAGACGATCAACCCCGCCAGAAAAGCCCCCAGAGCCAGGGAGAGACCGGCCTGGGCCGTCAACCAGGCCACCGCGGTGCAGATCAGCACAATGGACAACAAAAAGAGTTCGCGGTTGCCGGTGCGGGCGATCTGGTAGAGTAAGTGGGGCACTACCCACTTGGCGCTGGCGATGACCAGCGAAATGATTATTATCCCCTTGGCCAACAAAATCAGAAAAGAAAGCCCGATATTTTCCGACACCCCGGTCAGCAAGGGGACTAAGAGCATCATGGGCACAATGATGATATCCTGAAATATCAAGATGCCCAGGCTGGTGCGGCCGTGGGGGGTGTCAACTTCTGCCCGTTCCTGGAGGAGTTTAAGGACGATGGCGGTGCTGCTCAAAGACACCAGGAAGCCGATGAAGACGGCTTCGCCCATGGTCTTGCCGACTTGGAGGGCCAGAAACAGCCCGGCCAGACAGGTAGCCGCCACCTGGATGGGGCCAGCCAGCAGCACCGATTGCCTGATCTGCAGAAGATTGGCGAAGGAAAATTCCACGCCAATGGTGAAGAGGAGCAAAATGACCCCGATCTCCGCCAATATTTCCACTTCATGGACGGCTTTGACCAATCCTAACAGATGGGGGCCGGCCAGAATCCCGGTGAGGATAAACCCCACCGTAACCGGCACCCGGAGCTGGTGGCAGATAAAGAGGACCACTATCGAGAGGCCGAAGATAATTACGAGATCGGTTAAGATGGGGACCGGCATAGTTCTTCCTACTTCTGATTCGCTATGTACCTGGCTTCGGGTTCCCTGGGCAAGATAACCCGAAAGGTGACGCCGGACTCCCGAGAAGGATTGTCAAAAAATTGCACCTCTCCGCCATGGGCGGAAACGATGTTTTTCACCATGACCAGACCTAAGCCGATCCCTTCTTTCTTGGTGGTAAAAAATGGGGTAAAAATATGTTCTTTCTGGTCCGCTGCAAGACCTCGGCCGTGATCGGTGACGTCTATGACTATATTTCCCCCTTTGACGGAGGAACTCACGAGCACCGGCTCCCCCCAGGAAGAGGCCTGAATAGCGTTGGTCAATAAATTGATCAACACCTGCTTCATCCTCACGGGGTCCAATTCGACAGGAGGCATCCCGGGGAAAAGTTTTGTTTTAATAATTACTTGTTTTTTCTCGGCCAACTCTTTAACAACATCGATACTTTCCTGAATTAATTGATTCACATTTTCTTTAACCCGACGCAGATTTAAGGGACGGGCATACTCCAGCATGTCCTTGACCATGCTTTCCAGCCGTTGCGCCTCCTGATGTATAAGGGTCAGCTTTTCCCGATGGGGATCATCCTCCCCCAACTTTTTCAGGATCCGCCCGGAAAAACCGGCAATGGCCACCAAGGGGATTTTCATATCGTGGGCAATGCCGGAAACCGTTTTGCCGATAAGCGCCAAGTTCTCCATCTTTTGAGTGCGGCGGCGCTCCCGGTATTCCCGTTCCCTGAGGCTGCCCAGGATGATAGCCATAATATTCAAGAAGATGATTTCTATGAAGGTATTGATTTTTTCTGCCGATAGCCCCTGCCAAAAAAAACCGATAAAAGCCAGATAAAACAAGGTGATACCGCCCGCAGTCCACAAGGCGCCCCTTAACCCGAACCAAAATGCCGCCAAGATCAAGGGAACAAAATAAAATTCCCGATAGACCGAGTGATAATGATATTGGGTATGTCTGGTGAAAAAGATAAAAATACTTAAAGCTGTAATTAAGCAAATTATGATCGACAGCTTTAAGGTATTTTTATTAAACATAATCAAGTCCCTTATGTTAAGTATAAATTGTATAAGCCGCAATAACTCTGTTTCATGCAGCTATCCTCCAGGGTTATTCTGCTGTTACGAGCAAATAAAATAAAAGACCTTTGACTTTTCTCAGCTTTGACTTTCAGGCTTTCTCGATCATGGCTTCCCATAATCTAGCTGAATGACGGAGATGATCATGAAGGACCGGAAAACGAACCTCTCCTTCAAGATAATTCCATGCAAATGATAGAATTACTCCAAGAAGTAGAATAAAAAAAACACACAAGGTAAAAATTATATAACAAGCTTTTTTTGACCATCCATTTATGGATAGAAAAAATAACAGCTTATTATATACCCTAATAATTAATTATTAGATAAATGTAAGAAAAAGAAAGGCAAGGCTTAGCGGATAATCCAAGGGTCACGCTTGAAAGGTTGTACTTCATTACTCCTAATTATTATCATCTTTGGTTCCCCAAAAAATTTTTCACCTCTGGCAGTGGTAAGCAATAACGCGGGGTGTTTAGAAAACAATAAAAATTCAAGTTAAGTAGTTTATATCATGCCAGAAATCGCAGAGTCAACAAAATTCGGCTCTGACCTTCCACAACCCTGGGAAACTGGAATCTTGATCATCGTCATCAGCCGGTTTTGTATGACCTATTCTGGTCCAAAACCGGGGTTAAGCCGGTGACGGTGGATCTTGCCGGGTGAAACCAAGAAGTTGTAACGGGCCGTGCATTACAGGGAAGCTATTTATTCTTGATCGCTTTTCCCCTGGAGGTGAAGGAAATACCCTGTTGGCCCGCCGCGCCAATCATTACCCCTTCCATAATCGGTTCATTAACCTCGGTTTTTGCCTGCCACTGCACCAGAAAGTTGGCCCCTGAACCGCCCCGGGTATCCGATTCCTTGACCACAAAACGGGTGGAGGCCATGGGTTTGAGAGTTACCGGTTGAGGTAGGTAACTTTTGATGACCTTGCCGTCCGAATCATAATAATCCGCCTTGACAATGGTAATGGCATGAGCGGGATCGGTATTGCGAATGCTGATAATTCCGGTTAATAGAATTTTCCGTTCATAATCGCCATAATAGACATTGGAATAGACAGGCACATAAACCAGTTGCCCTCGAGAAAGCCCGACCTCCAGAGCTGCCTGGGCCATGGCAAAAACGGGAACCAAGGTCGCCATGAGGCAGGCTCCCAGGAAGATCAATGACCGCAAAGGGATCCGCATTCTTTCCTCCTCGCAACCATATATGTTTAGGGAGTTTCTTCAGCAAACAATGCCTGGGAAATTTCCTTGAACAGATCGGCCAGGCGGATCATCCCGGCCACCTTGTTGTCCGCCAGGACCGGTATTCTTTCCACGTTTTCCTGGACCATCAAAGAAACGGCTTTAACCAGTGAATCACCGATATTCACCGTCACTTTAAAGGGGCTCATAACCTCGCTCACCTGTTTCTGGGCCTGTCTTCTTAATTCAGGCCCTACGAGGTCCTTCCAGGCCAGCGCCGCTCCTCCAGGCCCTCCCAGAATATCGCCTTCCAGACCCCGGACGATGTCTTTCAGAGTTAAGATGCCTAGAAGCCCGTATTTCTCATCAAACACCAGCACGGCCCGGGGTTCGAAAGACCCTTCGAATTTGATCGCTGCCTCCCGGATAATCATCGCTGCTTGGTTCAGGGTGAACCAGTAAGGAACATGGGGATAATCTTCCAAGGGGATCATCAAATCTTTGACTATTTTCTCATAAGGCATGAAAACCTCCTACAAATTCCGTTTTTGCTCAAAATTTCGGAAAAAGTCTTTTATCTTTTTTGGAGAAGATAAGAGGAAAAAATCAAAGTGGCAAGAAGGAATTTAGAAAAATCGAGGGTTGCAATGGCCAGAATTGACTTGAAAATCTCAGTATTCCTGTTCCTCGCTTTACTGACCCTTTGCCTTCCAATCCCGGAACTCTTTGCGGCTGCGCCTCCCCAGGGGGATCGTCTTACCCTATCCGGCTCCATTAAGAATTTGCAGGGTAAAGGCGTAAAAGAGGTGGACGTAGAAGTGCTCCTCGATGGCCAGCACCTCAAACCCGCGGGCAAAGAAGAAGTCATCACCACCGGCAGCCAGGGATATTTCCTGGCCGTGTTTTACCTCCCCCAGGGCGCCTTGACCGGGGCCAGGATGGAAATCAAAGCCGCCAAACCTTCCTGGGAGGAGATTGCCCCCACTGCCATTACCCCGGTCCGGGTAGGCGTCGACCAGCAGGGGAACCGACTTTTTCAAGCCCAGGCGGAACTAACCATGAAGCGCCGGATTACTCCGGCTTTCTGGCTGGCCGCCGCGGTTCTCCTTCTGGTTTATATCATCATCGCCGCCGAAGCGATGCACCGCACCCTTGCCGCCCTCTTGGGCGCCGCCTTTATCCTGTTTATCTCTTATACTCTGGGAACCTTTAACAAAAACTATTTTATCCTCTCTTTCGAGGATGCCATGCGGGCCATCGACATGAACGTCATTTTCCTGCTTATGGGCATGATGATCATCGTCGGGGTCCTCAAAAAGACCGGGCTCTTCCAGTGGCTGGCCTACAAGTCCTATGCCTTGGCGAGGGGGAATGTCTTTATTCTGTCCTGCATCCTAATGCTGGTGACCGCAGTAGCCTCGGCATTTTTAGACAACGTCACCACCATGCTCCTGATGATTCCGGTCACCATTGAAATCGCCGTCACCCTCAAAATTAACCCCATTGCCCTGTTGATTCCCGAGGTCTTTGCCTCCAATGTGGGGGGCACCGCCACCCTGATCGGCGACCCTCCCAACATTATCATCGGTTCTTACGCCAAGCTCAGCTTTGCGGACTTTGTGGTCAATCTGACCGCGATTGTGGCCATCTGCATGGTGGTAACCCTGATTTATTATGTGTACTGGTACAAGAAAGCCTATTTACAGGCCGAGGTTAAAGATGTGAATCGCACCATTGCCTACATGAAGCAGGAATACCGGATCACCGATAAAAAACTATTGATTCTATCCCTTTGCTTGCTGTCCTTTACCATCTTCCTTTTTATCATTCACGGGGTGCTCCACATGGAACCTTCCATCGCCGCCTTAATGGGCGCGATGCTCCTCTTGACTCTGGCCCGGGGGGATATCGTGGAAATGCTGGAGCATGAAGTGGAATGGCCTACCCTGATCTTTTTCATGGCCCTGTTCATCGTGGTGGCCGGGGCGGAAGAAACCGGCCTGATCCAGGTGATTGCCGAATGGGTGGCCCAGATGTCCAGGGGCTCCCTGGTGGTGGCGGTGCTCATGGTCCTCTGGGTTTCGGCCCTGGCTTCGGCGGCCATAGACAACATCCCCTTTACCGCCACCATGTTGCCGATCATTGCTTTTCTGAACGAAACCATCCCGGGAGCGGAAAGCGGCATTCTCTGGTGGTCCCTGGCCTTAGGGGCCTGTCTGGGCGGCAACGGCACCATGATCGGGGCTTCGGCCAACGTGGTCACCGTAGGTCTGGCCGAAAAGGCGGGATATCATATCTCCTTTCTCTATTATATGAGAGCTTGTTTTGTTCCCATGTTGATCACCGTCATTTTGGCATCTGTCTATCTGGTCTTTTTTAAGATGTAAGGAGTTGCGGCGCAGGTTGCGAGCTTCCCGCGGATAGGACAGTCTCTGTGAAGAAAGTCGGCTCCCCCAAAACTTGGCGCGACCGTGTTCGAGCGCCTAAGGGGACCAGGCGACCCCCGGTTGAGCAAAAAGTCGTGGGTTCTAAAAAATCGACGGCTTTTCCCAGCGCCTACGCCAAAATCTTCTTTGCCGCTATTACTAATTTCACTCTTTATTTCGCCTATATAATAATAAAACCTTACTTAGTCCAGATATTCCCGGCATTTGTATTGTTTCTCGCCAGCAAGCCCCTTTACCACCGTCTTGTTCGGCTGTCTCGGGGGCTCCGGCCCTGGCCTCCTTCCTTACCTGTCTTTTGTTGGGTCTGCTCATAACCTTGCCTCTTTTCGCCCTGGTGAATATTATTGCCAAACAGGCCCTGTAGCTTTACAGTTCTGTGAGTAGCGGACTGCGAAGTGAACAGGTCTGGCAGCAAATCGGCGGTAAAGTGGGATCTTTTAAGAAGCTCTGTGGAACATCTCCGCTTGCCGTTGCCGGAGCAAGCCAATCTGGAACAAGTGCTGCAAACTGTTTTAACCCGGGTCAGCCAGTTCATCTATAACAATGCTATAGCCCTGGTTAAAAAGTTTATTCCTATTTTTTTAACCTGTTATTGATCCTGTTTCTCGCCTTTTTCATGGTTCTTTAGGGAGATGCCTTCATGGAAGAGATCAAAAAACTGTCTCCCGTGGAGGAGGCTCACAATCGTGAAATCCTTCAAGTAACGGAAAATACGATCAAAGCAATCCTCTGGGGGACTTTAATCGTGGCCCTGGTTCAAGGTGCTCTAGGTTGACGTGGAAAAAGCTGGAAACCTGGATAAGAGCTAACTTACTGAAATCATTGGTGCCTGGGGCCGGACTCGAACCGGCACGGGGCGAACCCCGAGGGATTTTAAGTCCCTTGCGTCTACCCGTTCCGCCACCCAGGCTTATTAATCATCTCAGGTAGTTATCCTTCATGTTGGTTTGCCGTAAAAGCCTTGGTAAAGCAATATGGAAACATCATTGCTGGAATTCTTCCACCAGGGCTTTGAGTTCATCCTTGCCCACAGTGTTGTCCCCCTTGCCCATATTCAGGGTCTGGTGCCCGGTAGCCGCCATTATACGGCAGTAATCATGCCCCTGCAACCGCCAGTTGTTTATAGCCCCAGGTGGGAAGTCCCAAAAAGCAAAATTCTTGATCCCGGCCTGCTTGCCAGGGGCAGCGAATCCTTCCCGGATGGAGATTATCGGCTGGCCGCCCCGGTTGCCTGCCTGCCACCCTGGCAGGCCCAGGGGGCCCGGGAACCCTCTCCTGAGATCGCCGTACACCACGCTCCCCAGGAATTCTCTTGGCCCCAAGACTTTTGCCTTACCATCAAGCCCACGGGGCCTCTGCTTAGCGCTCAATCTCAATGCGCAGAGTGGGACCCCCTTTCCGGGAATTTAAAAAACATTCCCCCAGGGGTCTAACTCTTCCTTGATAGAGTTCATCGTTTTTATCATCGTAAATCTCTATCCCACCCATCCGATTGACATAACCGGACATTATTGCTTTGCCATATTCGTTCAGGATTACTATATGGCCTCGATCATCAACCCAACCTTGATAGACTTTTCCTAATTGATAAGCAGTCACACTTCCTGAAATACCTGGCTGGACAGTAAATAATCCAATAACAACCACCACCAAGAGAATAACTAAGGTTCTCATTTTGACAGATCCTTTTTGGGTTACAGGGCCACCAGAGCCCTCCTCGACCCGTAATAGTAAGGAAAAGGGCCAGGCCCCCTCCCTGGTTGGGTTTATGCCATTACCCCCTTCATTCCCAGACGCAGTATGGGCTTTACTGAGACATCTCGATATTTAGAAAAACCGGTCCCTTTCCCATAAGCAGTTTTCAAGGTTAAGGCCACCGCTCTTTCTCCGCCCATATTTTAGTTGTTTAATACTACCAAGTCCTGCTAATCCCCATTTTTTGGTTTTTAAGTCCTTTCCGTCTAGCCATTCCCCCACCCAGACAGATTATACAATTTTTGACCTTTTTTGTTTAGTCCGGTAGGTGATGTTAGGCGCCCGCAGGCGCGGCCCGGGCTTCACCAGTCAGGGAAAGGGTGGCCTAAGAGATCTCTCCCGGCGGGGCTCCCAAAATTTAAGGCGGACCCTCAGATCCGCCCCTGGAAAGACGGGAGGCGCCGGGCAGGGCCTCATTCCCCGCCGGAATCCAGGACCCGGCGGATGGCCTGGGCAAAATCCGCGATTTTTGCGGGTTTCATGAGGAACTCCCGAATGTTCAACTGCTGGGCGGTTTCCGGGGAAACGGATTCATTGAAGCCGGAGCAGAGGATGATGGGCAGATCGGGGCGGAGCTTGACAAAATCCGCGGCCAGCTCCACCCCCGTCATCTGGGGCATGGTCAGGTCGGTGATCACCAGATCGAAGTCCTGGGGGCGGCTGTAAAACACCTCCCGGGCCTCCAGGCTGTTGTTCAGGGCCGTAACCTGGTAGCCCAGATGGGTCAGCAGCCTGCGTCCCACCTCCGCCACCTGCACTTCGTCTTCTATATAAAGAATTCGCTCCTGGCCCAGGGCCAGGGGCACCGCCTTCTGAGTCCGCCGCTGTTTGGGAGGGTCCAGCCGGGGGAGATAGACCTGAAAGCTGGAACCTTGCCCCGGCTTGCTCTCCACCTCGATGGCCCCTTTCAGGCGGGAGACGATGCCATGGACCACCGCCAGCCCCAGGCCAGTGCCTTCCCCCTGGGCCTTGGTGGTGAAATAGGGTTCAAAGATGCGCTCCCGGACCTGGGGGTTCATGCCCCGGCCGGTGTCGCTCACCACCAGGCGCAGGTAAGATCCGGGGGGGAGTTGGGAGGTAACGGTGGACTCGAAGGCCCCCACCAGCATGTTGTCCAGGGACACTTCCAGGATGCCGCCTCGCTCCTGCATGGCCTGGCAGGCATTGGTGCAGAGGTTCATGATGACCTGGTGGATCTGGGTGGGATCGGCCAGGACCGCGCCACTCCGGTCATCGA
Organism: Syntrophobacterales bacterium; assembly: GCA_020060385.1. Classification (GTDB taxonomy): domain Bacteria; phylum Desulfobacterota; class Desulfobaccia; order Desulfobaccales; family 0-14-0-80-60-11; genus SURF-52. Next base: position 88,707 of record JAGVAH010000048.1, read on the forward strand.
TGCGGGTGCGGATCTCAATGCTGGGAGGCAAGGTGGCCCGGAGGAGATTCAGCACCTCCTGCAGGATGAGATGGACCCGCACCCGCTCCTCCTGCTGATCAATGCTGCGGGTGAAGGTGAGGATTTGGCGCACTGCGTCCTGGGCCCTCTTCCCGGCCTGCAAGACCTCCTGCAAATTTACCTTGATCTGGTTCAGGTCCGGTTCCTTCTCCAAAAAGAGGAGGGTCAGCTCCACATTCCCCTGGATGGCCGCCAGGATATTGTTGAAATCATGGGCGATGCCTCCAGCCAGGGTGCCGATGGCCTCCAACTTCTGGGACTGGCGCAGTTGCTCTTCCAATTTGGCCTTTTCCAGATCCGCCACCTTTTTGTCGTGGATGTCCAAGGCATGCCCCAGGATGACGTCCCGCCCCTGGTAATTGATGGGCAGCGCCAGCATTTCCTGCCACCTGGTCTCCCCGCTCTTGGTCAGCCAGCGTATCTCCTGGTGGGCCACCGGCAATTCCCCCCGCTCCAGGAAATCCAACAAGCCTCGAAACTGGTCCCGGTCCTCCGGAGAGATGATTTCCCAAAGTTTGACTCCCAGCAAATCTTGGGGGGTGTAGCCGTAATTGCCAATGGCCTTCTTGTTGACATAGATGATGTAGCCGTTCTCGATGATGAAAATGATGGCCAGGGAATATTCCGTGAGCAGCCGGTAGCGCTCCTCGGAATCCTTCAGGGCCGTCAGGGTGGAGTGCAGCCGGTGTTGGTCCTCTTCCAGACTGTCCACCATAGTGTCGAAGGCCTGGGCCACCTGGCCGATCTCGTCCTGGCGGTCCATCTGCAGTTTCTGGAAATCACCCTTGGCCAGAACCTCGGTGGCGCTGATGATCTGCTTCAAGGGGAAGGTCACCCGCCAGTGAAAGACCAGGAAAACCGCCAGCACCAGGAAGCCAAAAACGCCCAAGGTGCCCAGATAGAGGATGGTCCTGGTCAGGGCGATGGGTTTGAGGTAGTCCCTCTCATAGATAAAGCTGACGATCTGCCACTTCCAAAAAGGGAAGTAGCGGTGATGCAATTTCACCCACTGTCCGGCCACCAGATCATCCGCCAGGACCTCCCGGGAGGATCTGGGCAGTTGGGGCAGCAGCAATTCCCCGGGGGGAAGTTCCAGGGAGGCTCCCAACACCTTGTTGTTTTCATCGAACACCAGTATGTGGAGATTATGCAATCTGGCGCTGATCTGCTTGATTTCGACGAGGGCTTCTTGCCTCAAAGAGGCCACCGTTTCCTGATCGTCTTCCAGTTGTAATTCCCGGAGTTCCTGCAACTTTTTCTCGCAGATACCCATGCCCAGGTAGGTGGCCAGATGCAATTCGGCCTCCATCCTTTTTTCCAAAGGGGAAATCAGGGGGGGCGTCAAATAGTAGATGAGAATCGTGGAGAAGATAATGCCTGCCAGCAGTACCGGCCAGAGGATGGACCAGGCGATCCTTTTGGTTGGAGGTAAGAAGATTTTCATCAAATGGCCTGCCGCCACTCCTGAAAACCGGAGACTCGCGGTTGGCATGGAGCCGGGGTAAACAAATCTCCTGGGCCATCGCCCCTGAGCCCTGGGCTCACCAGCATATTATAAAAAGTCTTGAGGGTGGATGTCCTCGTCCGCGCTGCTGCTCCGTCCAGGCTGGCAAGCCGCTGCTCCCCATTTTTTCGGGGCAGTGCCGGGCCTGAACCCTAACGCCACCTTCCGGCCCCTTTCCAGCCAGGAAGATAGCTAAAGGCGGGAGGCTACGCCGCCCGCGGCCGAGGCGATGCGCCTTTTGTGTTCCTGATTAGCGGCCAAGATTAACCCATGATAACTTCATCGGCGGATTACCATGATTTTTTAAATTATTTTCTTACCCCCCTTACTGCCAGCAACCAGGCGCATTTTTCTTATCAGACCGGGGATCTTGGCAAAGGCATTTTCCCGCGACGCGGGTATCGTCCCTTAATCCGAAGCAATTGGTGGGCCGTGCCCACCTTACATTTCCTGCCCTAACTTTGAACCTTGAGCCTTGAACTGTGAACTTTTCAGGACCGCAGGGGCAGGTTCCCCAGAACCCTGCTCCCCCTGCCCTACTCTGCTTGACAAAGCCGGGCCCATAAGATTAAATATGGACAAAATCTCGCATATTTAAAGGGTTTCCTTGAAAATGGGCCTTTTTCAAAAAGTCATGGTGGCCAACCGGGGCGAAATCGCGGTGCGCATCATCCGGGCCTGCAAAGAGTTATCCCTTCCCACGGTCACCGTCTACACCGAGCAGGACGCCAACGCCATCCATATCTCCAAGGCCGACCAGGCGCTCCTGGTGAGTCCCGGGCCGGTGGCCGGTTATCTGGACTATGCCCAGATCATCGACCTGGCTAAATGGGCCGGGGCCGACGCCATCCACCCGGGTTACGGCTTCGGCGCGGAGAACTGGCAATTCGCCCAGGCCACCGCGGACGCGGGCCTCACCTTCATCGGCCCGCCCCCTGAGGCCATGCGGCAGATGGGGGACAAGGTCCTGGCCCGGAAGCTCGCGGACGCCGCGGGCTTGCCCACCGTGCCCGGCTCCCCGGTCATCGAGACCGAAGAGCAAGCCCAGGAATGGGCCGCCAAGATCGGCTTTCCCCTGCTCATTAAGGCCAAGGGCGGCGGCGGCAGCCGGGGCATGCGCCGGGTGGACAACCTGGAGGAACTCCTGAACAACCTCCAGGGAGCGTCCCGGGAGGCCCGGCGCAATTTCGGCGACCCCGCGATCTACCTGGAAAAACTGATTTTGGAGCCCAAGCACATCGAGATCCAGATCCTGGGGGACAAGCACGGTAACCTCATTCACCTGGGGGAGCGGGACTGTTCCATCCAGCGCCGCCATCAGAAGCTCATCGAGATCGCGCCGTCCTTAGTCCTCTCCCCGGAGAAGAGGAGCGCCATGGGGGAACTGGCCAAGGCCGCGGCCCGCCTCCTCAACTACCATTCCGTGGGCACCATGGAATTCCTGGTGGACAAAGACCTGAATTTCTACTTCCTGGAGATGAACACCCGCATCCAGGTGGAGCATCCCATCACCGAACTCATCACCGGCATCGATCTTTTGAAGGAGCAGATCAAGTCCGCGGCCGGAGAGCCCCTGACCCTCAAACAGGAAGACGTGCGCCTCCACGGCTATGCCATCGAGTGCCGCATCAACGCCGAAGACCCCCGCAACAACTTCTTCCCCTCCCCGGGGCGCATCACCCGCTACCAGTCCCCCGGGGGCATCGGCATCCGCCTGGACGGCTGCGTCTTCGGGGGCTACGAAGTGCCCCCCTATTTCGACCCCTTGCTGGCCAAGCTCTGCGCCTGGGGCAACACCTGGGAGGAGGTCCTGAACCGCATGGACCGGGCCCTGGAGGAATACATCATCCGGGGCATCAAGACCACCATCCCCTTTTACCGCCAGGTCCTGAAAGACGAAGACTTTAGATCGGGCCTCTTCACCACCAACTTCCTGGCGGAGAAGATGCCCTCCCTCACCTACCTGGATGTCCGGGAACCCTGGGACCTCTTCTACGTGGCCGGGGCCACTCTGTTTTGTGAATTGAATCAGATTGCCAAAAAGTAGAAGATGTTGGCGCAACGTCAGGCATAGGCCAAAAAAATCCGCCATGAGCCGGATGGAACCAAGAAATGATGGGCGGTGGCGGTCACTGGGGGCCGCTCTCATCTTGACGGTCGTCCTGGCGACAAGCTCCTCCCGGGCGGCTGATCTTAATGTTGATGGGGGCGCCACCTATACGGTCGCCAGCAATGTCACCTTCGATAATGCTTACATCGGCAACTCCTCCACCGGCACCTTAAACCAGGGGAATTTCACCAACACCCTTACGGGCAGCCTCTTCCTAGGCCATAACCCCGGCAGCACCGGCATCTACAACTTGAGCGGCGGCAGCCTGACGGTGGCCAGCGGGGAGATAGTGGGCAACTACGGAAGCGGTGTCTTCACCCAAAGCGGCGGCGCCAATGCCTGCGGCAATCTCACCCTGGGATATGGAGACGGCAGCCATGGCGCCTATAATCAGAGCGACGGCACTAATACCCTAGGCGGCATCCTTTTCCTGGGTTACACCTCGGGGGGCAGCGGCGCTTATACCCTCAGTGGCGGCAGCCTCTCTGCCGGGTTCGCTTATATCGGCTATCAGGGGGTAGGCGTTTTCACGCAAGACGGCGGCGCCCATACCTTGAGCAATAACCTTTATCTGGGTGCAAATCCCGGCAGCCGCGGCACCTATAACCTGAACAGCGGCAGCCTGCAGGCCCCCAACCAATCGGTGGGCTTCCACGGCCTGGGCATTTTTGATCAGAACGGCGGCAGCAATACCATCAACAAAGGTTATGGCCTTATCGGTCTGGTCTTGGGGTTTTGGCATGACGGCAACGGCACTTATAACCTCAACAATGGCAACCTCACCGCGTGGTCCGAAATCATCGGCAGGTTTGGCGTCGGCACCTTCAACCAGGGCAACGGCGCCAACCAGGTTGCAGAGGACCTGATTGTGGGCCTGGGGAACGGCCTGACTGGCAGCGGCACCTATAATCTGCGGGGCGGCACATTGTCCGCGGATAACGAAGCTTTGGGCTACATGGGCAGCGGCGCCTTCAACCAAAGCGGCGGCAGCCATGCGGTGGCCAATGACCTGGTTCTTGGCTACCGTTCCCAAGGAAACGGCGTCTATAACCTGAGCGGTGGCACCCTCTCTGTCCTCAACGAGTTTATCGGTTACTCCGGCCAAGGTGCATTTGTGCAAACGGGCGGCGTCCATGCCATAGCCGGCAACCTGACCCTGGGGGCCAATGCCGGGGGCCGCGGCAGTCTGGCCTTATTGGGGGGCAGCCTGGCGGTGGGGGGCAACTACACCCAGAACGCCAACAGCAACCTGGCCTTGGGGATCACCTCCCCCTCCAACTACCAAAGCCTCAATATCGGCGGCGCCGCCTCCGTTGGCGGCACCCTGACCCCGGTGCTCCTGGGTGATCGCCCCCAGGGAAACCAGGTCTACACCGTCCTCACGGCCGCAGGCGGCCTCTCCGGGACCTTCACCCTCACCAACGCCTGGATCAACCCCACCCTCTACTGGCAGCCGGTCTATAACGCCGCCAGCCTCGACCTCCGGGTGAACCGGGACTACGACCACCCGGGCCTCGGCCTGAACTCCAACCAGGGGGCCGTGGGCTTCATGCTCAACGGCCTGGCCGGGACCGCGTCCGGTGATCTGAACACCGCCTTGAACGCCATTGATAATCTCCCCACCAATGGCGAGGTGCAGGATGCGTTTAAGCAAATTTCCCCGGAGAAGGCCGGGGCCCTGACCACCCTGGGCTTCGCGGGGGCCACCTTCCAGATGCGGAATCTCGCCACCCGCATCACCAACCTGCGCTTCGGCAGGGAGAATTTTGGCCAGGCAGGTGGTCTGGGTAACCTTGACCTGAATGCCTCCCGCCAGAACGGGGTGATGCTGGCCTATAACGGCGCCGGGCTCCCGGGCTTGCTCCATATCAAGAAGAAATCCCCGGCCCCGGAGCACCGCTGGGGTCTTTTTGCGGACGGCGGCGCCGCGTTCGGAGCCCAGCAGAGCACGGTGAACCAGACGGGCTATGATTTCACACTGGCCGGTTGCACCGCGGGGGGCGATTACCGGCTCACCGACCAGCTCCTCCTGGGCCTGGCCACCGGCTACAGCCATACGGCCGCGGGTTTTCACGGCTCAGGGGGCACGGTCAACGCCCATACCTGGCCCCTGAACGCCTATGCCGCCTATCTCCCCGGCTTCCTTTACGCCTACGGCTCCCTGGGCTACGCCCTTAACCTCTTCCACCTGGAACGGAACCTCAACTTCGGGGGTCTGTCCCGCACCGCCAGCAGCGCCACCACCGGGCACCAGTTCAATGCCTACGGCGAGGCTGGCTACGATCTCCGTATCTGGCGCTATATCCTCACCCCTGCGGCCACCCTGGCCTACTCCCGCATCTGGGTGGACCCCTTCACGGAAGAGGGCGCCGGGGCCTTCAACCTCCAGGTCGGCCCCCAGAACGTGGCTTCCCTGCAAACGGGAGTGGGGGGACGCCTGACCCTGCCCCTGCAGGTGGCCGGGGTCAAGGTCGTGCCCCAGGCCTCTGCCTTCTATCAACACGAGTTCGCCAACGGCAGCCGGGGCCTGGACGCCAGCCTCAGCCAGGCCGGCAGCACCTTTGCCTTCCGGACCGACTCCCCCCAAAGGGACTTTGCGGTGCTGGGGGCGGCGGTGGCCGCGGAACTGACGCCAAACCTCTGGGCCCGGGTCAATTACAGCGCGGAAGTGGGACGCGGCAACTATACCGCGCATTACCTCCAGGCCGGCCTGCGTTACGAATTTTGAGATAATGGGCAACTATCTGCCATTTACCAGCCATATCTGCTATGATGCAATTTAGGAGGCTTAGCAGCATTCCCTCCCGCTCCCAACTTGTCCCTGGGAACGGCAATGACCTCTCGTTCCCAAGTTGCACTTGGGAACGAAAATACTCGCCAGGCTGAGCTTGGCGTATAAATGCGTTCCCAAGCTCAGCTTGGGAACGAGAAAGAAGGCGAGATGCACGGCGCTTTCCCGCCCTACTAAAAACTGAAAACTGGTAACTGGTAACTATATATGCCAATGTTCAATCCCGTAAAAGTCACTGATGTCAGCCTCCGGGACGGTTTGGAGGATTTTGTCCTCAGGCACCTGCGCCTGGATGATCTGGGCAAGCTGGTGGGCTTGCTCGACCGGGCCGGGTTCTATTCCCTGGACTGCTGGGGCGGCTCCACGTTCTACGCCGCGCTCATGGACCTCAAGGAAGACCCCTGGGAACGCCTGAAAAAGATGCGCCGGGCCATGAGCCGCACCCCCATCCAGATGATCCTCAGGGGCCGCATGCTGGTGGGCTTCAAGCCCTACGAGGACGAAGTCATCCGCAAATTCATCACCCGGGCCGCGCACCTGGGGGTGGATATCTTCCGCATCTACGACAACCTCAATGACGCGGAAAATATGCAGACCGCCATCAATGCGGCCAAGGAGCTGCGGAAGCAGGTGGAAGCCACGGTGCTCTTTTCCCTCAACCCCCACGTCACCGTGGACGATTACCTGCAACTCTTCGGGAGCCTGGTCAACCTGGGCGCGGACGTGATTTGCCTCAACGACTCCTTCGGGGTCATGACCCCCCACCAGGTGGAGACGTTAATCACCGCCTACCGCCGCTATTTCCACCAGCCCCTGCGGCTGCACCTCCACAACAACCACCAGGCCGCGCTCACCTCCTACCAGGAAGGGGTGCGCCAGGGCGCGGCCCTGGTGGACACCACCCTGGCCGGGCTCTCCTGGTCCTACGGCCCGCCCCCGGTGGAGTCCCTGATGTTCTCCCTGGGGGGCTCCAGCTTTGATCCCCATCTCGACCTGGACGTCCTGGGGGAGGCCACCGAATACCTGGATCACCTGAAAGAAAAATATAATTACCGGGAACCCTCGCCCCGGAAGATGGACGACCGCCTGGGTCCGGACTACCTCCCCGGCCCCCTGAAGGAATTCATCAAAGAGGAACTGCAGCGCCAAAACGCCCGGGACCGGCAACAGGTGGCCTACAAAGAGGCCCAGCAGGTCTGGAGCGACCTGGGGTTCCCTATCCTCAAGGGGAGAATCCTGGAGATCGTGGGCCTCCAGGCGGTGGAAAATATTCTGTCAGCCCGGCGCTACGAAAAAATTATATCCAGTATGCAGAACCTCATCCGGGGTAAATTCGGCCGGCTCCATTCCCCCATCTTGCTAGAACTGCAGAGCCGGGCCCTGGCCCTGGAAGACGAGGCCCCGGCCACCCTGGAAAAGGAAGGGGCTTTGCAATCCCTCCCCGGCCTGGAGACGGAAGAGGACATCCTCACCTATAGCCTCTTCCCGGAGGAAGCCGAAGCCTTCTTCTACCTCCGGGCCGACACCTCCCGGGCCCCGGCCGCGGCCCCGGCCCCCCCGGCCCCCGGGCCTTATCCTTTTTTGGCGGCCGTCACCGCCTCCCGCCTCACCCTCAGCCATAAGGGGGACGAGGTGCAGACCCGCCTGGAGGGGGTGAGCTCCGTGCGCAAGGGTAAACAGGTGCTGTTTATCAATATCCAGGGGCATATTGAAGAGATCGGGGTGCAGCTGGTCTCCGGCGAAGGCGAGGCCCGGGAATACCTGGTGACCTTCCACGGGGACACCTACCGCATCCGGGTTACAAAAACCTTCCCCAAGGAACAGGAATTCACCCCGGTCTTCCTGGAAATCAACGGCCAGATGGAAGAATTCCTCATCAAAGAACCGGCTGATAAGGGAAAAAATTGAGAAAGTAAAGATTTACCACCAAGGCACCAAGGTTCACCAAGAAAAAAATAAAGAGGGTGGGCCTTTGGCCCACCCTCTTTAAATTATTTACTTTGTGCTTCTTGGTGTCTTTGTTTCTTGGTGGTAAATCTCTTCTTCTTCCCCACAGGAGGTCGCCATGCGCGTCAGGTCCCGGATGTTGCCCCCCGGCTGGTATCCCGCCAGTAACAGCGCTTGTATCGCGGAAATTGACAAAATGGTGGCCGGGGTGCAGCCGCTGCCCTCCGGCACCAAGGTCTTCGGGGGCATCGTCCCCCATGCGGGCTGGTATTTTTCCGGCAAACTCGCGGCCCGGATCTTTTATCTGGCCGCCAAGGTGACTCAACCCCAGGTGGTGATGGTCTGCGGCGGGCATTTGGGGGGCGACTCCCCGCCCCTCCTGGTCACGGACGAGGCCTGGGAGACGCCCTTGGGGGACCTCCCCCTGGCCACGGAATTTTATGAGCCTCTCCGTAAGCGTATGCCCCTTCGGGAAGAATACCCCGGGGACAACACCATCGAGGTGCAGCTGCCCCTGGTCAAACATTTCTTTCCCAACGCCAAGGTCCTGGCCCTGCGGGGCCCCCAATCCCAGGCGGCCATCGCCCTGGGGGAAGCGGTGGCGGCCATCGCCCAGGAACTGAAAGTGACACTGCTGGCCTTCGGCTCCACGGACCTGACCCACTACGGCCCCAACTACGGCTGGGCTCCCAAGGGCTACGGCCCCGGCGCAGTGAAATGGGTCAAGGAAGTGAATGACAAGAAATTCGTGGACCTGGCCCTGAAAATGGACGGGGAAGGCATGCTCAAGGCCGGGGTCCAGGACCAGAGCGCCTGCAGCGCCGGGGGGGCCGCGGCCGCAGTGGCCGCGGCCAAGAAACTGGGGGCCACCAAGACGCACCTGGTGGATTACTACACCTCCTACGACATCATGCCCGGCGACAGCTTCGTGGGATATATGGGGATGGTCATGGAAGGATGATTTGCGGGGAGGGCCGGGGGAGCCGGTAGCCACGGGCGTCTCGCCCGTGGCTACCCCGCCCTCCCCTCAAACTCCCCTCCCAAACCCCTAAATAAATTTAGAAAAGTGGCACGGGCGTATCGCCTGTGCTACATGAATGTCAAGTTATTGCGTTATGAATATACGATTTCATCCTCACGGCAGAGAACGAATGGTCGAACGCGGCGCCAGCGAAGCAGACGTCATCGCCGCCATTCAGGATGGGGAAAGATTCATTGCCAAATTTAACGTATTGGGTTTCGCCGCAATTTTTCAGGGGGCTTTCTTTGGCGCGGCAAGAATTATCAAAACAAACAGGTTGAAGTTTATACCGTGGACGAGAGAGGAACCTTGCTTATCTTAACGGTTATTGTTAAATATTTTTAGAGGGTTCAAGATCATGAAAATCACCTTTGATCCCCGCTACAATATTGCTTATATCCGGCTGCAAGAAAAGGGCGCGGAGGTGGAAACCATCCGCATCAGCGATGAGCTTAACGTGGATGTGGCCCCCAATGGCACGGCTTACGGCATTGAACTGCTGAATGCCAACCACCAGCTTTTTACCCAAGACCAAGGCAAACTCATCATCGAAAACGAAGCCCAAGGAGGCCGCCAGGAAATAGAATTGGCCTGAATCAAAGGAGATTGGGGGGGCAGGGCCGGGGATTAAAGGCGGGCGAGGACGCCCGCCCTACGTCCCTGCCCTCCCCCCACGCCCCTTTCCCAACCTGTATAAGTAACAAAGGGCGGACCCCAGGGTCCGCCCCTTTTTTATGTCTGGGGTGGGGGGATGGGGGCAGGGGTCTGTGACCCCTGGCCCCCTTCCCCAACTCTCTCACCCCTCCCCGCCGCTCGCCCAGAACTCCCGGGCCAGGCGGGCCATGAGGTCCGGGGGGGCCAGGGGTTGGGTGATGGCGCTCATGGTCTCGGGGTTGACCTGGCCAAAGCGCACCACTTCTTCCCCGGCCAGGGTGAGGGCGTCCAGGACCGGCTGGACGGTTACCTGAAATTCGGGCACGGAGAGAAATTCCGCGGAATGCCGGTAGATTTCGGCGATGAGATCACCGGCCAGGCACATGCGCCAGGTCAGCGACATGGCGTCGAACATGGATTGCTCCCAAAAGCCGCAGACGCTCAGAGCCACCACTTTGGGCATCTTCTCGAAGCGGTGGGGGACGGCTCCCTCCGGGACTTCTTTTAGGGGGTCCATCATGGGCAGGGTGCGCTCCACGAAGAGTTTCATGCGGGCGTTCAAGGTGGCGTGGTAGATGGGGGAGGCCAGGACCACCACATCGGCCTGGAGGTAGCGGTCAAAGAGGGTTTCCGTCATGTCGTCCTTTTGGACGCATTTACCCGGGGTCTTAAGCCAGCAACTGTAGCAGCCCAGGCAGTGGTTGATTTTGTATTGCCGCAGATAGAGGGTCTCGGCCACGGCCCCGGCCCTTCTGGCGCCGGTCAGAAAGGTCTGCAACACCAATTCGGTCTTACTGGTCTCGTTATCCCGGGGACTGCTGTTAAGAGCCAAAATGTTCATCAGGACCTCCCATGAAAAAGAGAATTTTGGGAAAAGCTAAGAAAGGCGGACCTTGCCCGCCCCATACCTCTCTTAGGGGTGGTTAGCGGATGAGGTGTAACGGAGGGGGCGAGGCCCATAGCCTCCATCCTCTTTCCCTGCGAACTTACTCGAATTCGCTGCGGGAAATTCCCGATTGTCGGACGATTGATTTTAAAGTACCGGTTTTCAGCGTTGCATGGTCGGGGACCGGAACGGTTATGGTGCTGTTAGCCACCTTTTTTGCATGACGATATGGCTGCCGCGGCTGCGAACTTCGGCAAATCCGTGCCGGGACAGGATTTGACAGACCCCTTTGCCTGAGAGAACCCGCAGTTTATCCAACCGCGACCTCGACTTGGGTAACGTAAACCTCGCCCCGCAGGCGTTCCTGGATTTCTTGGGGGGAGGCAGACTCAAAAAACAGTTCCAAGGCTTCCCGGAGGTTTTCCCGGGCCTCCTGGATGGTGTCCCCCTGGCTGGCGATATCCAATTCCGGACAGAGAGCGACATAGCCATCCGCTTCCCGTTCAATAATAGCGGTAAGCTGCCGTTTCATAAGGCGTTCCTCGTTTTTCAAGGATTTATTGCCTCTGTAATTTGTTTATATCTAAATTTTCCATTATTTTGTAACAAAAACGAAATGACAACCAAAAGGGCTCTCAATGTCTTGGGGAGCCAGGTCCCACCATATTTGGCGGCTAAGATGGCGGAAACACTGGTCTTTTCTAATATTAGTGTATGGGGTTGGGGGATGGAGCGTGGGGAAGGGGGCAGGGGGCCGCGCCCCCCTGGCCCCCTGCCCCACTCTCTTTCCCCTCAATTCATCCTGATGGTCAAGCCCTGGGGGCCGAGGTTCAGTTTGACCCCCTGTTGGGTGGCGGCAAGATCGATAACCGCCCCCCGTTAGTTTTGCATGGCCAGGCCGGCCACGCCCCCGGCCAGGGCTATCCCTGCCCCCAGCGCGCCGTAGGTGCCGCTGAGGTCCCGGGGCTTTCGCAGGTTATAGACCTTGCCCCGGGCCCGGATCTTGGCGAAGCCCACGTCCCCCACGCTCAAGCCCTCCACGTGGAAGGGGTACTTCTTCCCTTTAAACCAGAGAACCCCGTGGCCCCAACTGACGCCCACAATCGCGCCCACCCCTTTCAGGTCGATGGTTACGTGGCCCACCGAGGGCAGGGGCTTTTTGGCCCCCAGGGGAGATGCGGAGAGGATCAGGGAAATTGCCACCAACAGCAGCAAACCGCTGCGCCCCAGACGTGCCATTGATCTTCCCCCTTTGGCAGAAAACCGTCTTGGATTTGACCCTCAAATTAGGAAACCGGGGAAGAAAGTCAAGTCCCTTTCGGCTGAGAAATAGAGCCTCACCGGTTAAAAATAAGTTCCATAAACAATAGAGAAAAGTGCGCCCCGGCGGGTCGTTATCTTTTTTTACATCTTTTAGCAATTTCTTGAATCGTTAACAATTGACTTTGAAATTGCAATTGGTTGATGATGATAATCAATACCCCGGGGTCTTGGGTTGGCGGCCCTGTGAGAAGACTATCGCGTAAAAGGAGAAGCTTATGAAAAGGCGAATATGGTTTCTTGTACTGGTAATAGTCTTGTTCTTAAACGGCTCCGTTGCCTGGGGGATGATGGCTTTTACGTAGTGATGGCAGGCGGCGGGGTGGGTAAAAAGATTACCAGCCTGCCTTACGAAATCACGGCTCCCGGTTTCTATTACCTATCCGGGAATTTAAACGCCGCCAGAGTAGATGGCATTACTATCTCTGCCGACGATGTCACCCTCGATCTCATGGGCTTTCAAATCAACGGCACTAGCAGTTCCAACGGCATATCATGCACGGATAGGAAGAACATTGAGGTCCGCAACGGTACGTTGAGAGGGTGGAATTCTGGATTTTATGCGAATGGAGGAACTTCCCACCAACTCATCAATCTCAGATTGATTGGAAATTATAACGGCATAGCTACTCATGCGTTTTCCATAATTAAGGGCTGTATCGCCTGTGATAATATTAATGAAGGCATTTTTGCGAGTGGTCAAAGCACGATTTCCGGTTGCCACGTTACAAACTGTCCTTCTGGCATTGTTAACACCAACGGAAGGATTGAAGGCAATATTGTTAGGGATTGTAGTTTGGGTGGTATTGATGGAAGCGGCATCATAATTATACTGGTTGCCAAAAGTTTTTTCCGCCCCCCCTCACCCTAACCCTCTCCCCC
>JAGVAH010000046.1 GCA_020060385.1 Syntrophobacterales bacterium
CATGGTGGTGCACCTGATCACGCCCGTGGCTCTGGAAAAGGAACTGCGCTTCGCCATCCGGGAAGGGGGCCGCACCGTCGGCGCCGGAGTGGTGAGCGAAATCGTGGAATAGGATGGTTTAAATGATCACGCCCAAGATTCGCATCAGGTTGCGATCTTACGACCACAAGCTGCTGGATAAATCGGTGGTGGAGATTGTGGAGACCGCCCGGAGCACCGGCGCCCGGGTGGCAGGCCCCATCCCCCTGCCCACGGAGATTAACAAATACTGCGTGCTGCGCTCCCCCCATATCGACAAGAAGTCCCGGGAGCAGTTCGAGATCCGCACCTATAAAAGGCTCCTGGATATCCTGGAGCCCACCCAGCAGACCATGGACGCCATCAGTAAGCTGGACCTGGCTGCGGGAGTGGACGTAGAGATAAAAGTATAGTTTTCTGTTTTCGGTTTTCTGTTTTCTGTAAAAAAACAGAAAATAGGAGGCTTAGGAAACGGATAACGGTTTTCGGTTTTCTGTTTGTTGTGGAAGCAGAATTTTCCCAACAGAAAACAGAAAACAGCAAACAGAAAACAGGAGTTGAAAATGCCTGGCGGCATTATTGGGAAAAAATTGGGCATGACCCGCATCTTCGACCCGGACGGGCTGGCGGTGCCGGTAACGGTGATTGAAGCCGGGCCCTGCTTTGTGGCCCAGGTGAAGAGCGGCGCCCGGGACGGCTATGAGGCCCTGCAATTGGGCTTTGAACGCCGGCCCCTGGCCAAGGTCAACAAGCCCCTGAAGGGCCATTTCGAGAAACACGGGTCCAAGAGCGCCTTCCGTTATCTCCGGGAGTTCCGCCTGGACGCCCCCGGGGAGTATGAGACCGGACAGGAAATCAACCTGGAGCAGTTCGCCGTCGGCGATAAGGTGGACATTATCGGCACCAGCAGAGGCCGGGGTTTTGCCGGCACGGTGAAACGCTGGAAGTTCCACCGGGGCCCCATGACCCACGGCTCCATGTCCCACCGGGCGCCAGGGTCCATCGGCGCCAGCGCTTATCCCTCCCGGGTGGTTAAAGGCAAGAAGATGCCGGGACAGATGGGCAACGCCCGGGTGACTGCCAAAAACCTGGAAGTGGTGGATGTGCGTCCGGAAGATAACCTGCTGCTGGTCAAGGGCGCGGTGCCCGGCCCCCGGCAGGGCCTGGTGCTGATCCGGAAGGCCGGGTGATGCTATGCCGACAGTAGATGTCTTAAATATACAAAAAGAAAAAGTGGGGGAAGTGGAACTCCAGGAGGAAATCTTCGGAGTCCCCGTAAGGGGCCACGTGCTCCACGAAGTGGTGACCTGGCAGCGGGCCTGCCGCCGGGGGGGCAACGCCTCCACCAAGAGCCGGGGCGAAGTAAGGGGCACCGGCCGCAAATGGTGGCGGCAGAAGGGCACCGGCCGGGCCCGGGTGGGCAGCCACCGCTCGCCTTTGTGGCGGGGGGGCGGCATCATCTTCGGGCCCAAACCCCGGAGCTACGCTTACACCCTGCCCAAAAAGGTGCGGCGCCTGGCCCTGAAGATGGCCCTGAGCAGCAAGCTCCAGGCCGGACAATTGCTGGTCCTGGACGAATACCCCCACACCCAGCCGAAGACCAAGGATTTTGTCCAGGTGCTCCGCAACCTGGAGATCGCCCAGGCACTGATCATTGCCGGGGAGGCCCACCAGGCCCTGGAGCTTTCGGCCCGGAACGTGCCCCACGTGCAGGTGATGCTGCCCGCGGGCCTGAACGTCTATGACATTCTGCGTTATGAGCATCTGGTGATGCTCAAGCCGGCCCTGGCCCAAATCGAAGAGAGGTTGGCCCCATGAAGGCTTATCATCACCTGATCAAAGGCTCCATCATCACCGAGAAGACCCACGCCTTAAGGGAGGTGGGCAACAAGGTGACCCTGAAGGTGGCGGTCAAGGCCAACAAGATTGAGATCCGCAAGGCCGTGGAGGAACTCTTCAAAGTCAAGGTCCTGGCGGTGAACACCATCCGTATGCAGGGTAAAAGGAAGCGTCTGGGCCGGACCGAAGGGGTGCGCCCGGAATGGAAGAAGGCCGTTGTCACCCTGGCCCCGGGGGAGAAGATCCCGGGGTTTGAGGGGATGTAAGTCAGGTTAAAAGGTTAAAAGGGTAAAAGGGAAAAATAGATAAAAGTCTTTAGGTTTCCCCCTTTCCACTCTTCCCCTTTTTACCCCGGATTAATTGGAAGAGACTCAAACTGAATAAACGCCAAAGGTAAAAAAATGGCACTAATATCACGAAAACCGACTTCCCCCGGGCGGCGGTTCCAGACTTCTTCGGATTTTGCGGAAATTACCCGCGGCACCCCGGAGAAGAGTCTGGTCAAACCCCTGAAAAAGAAGGGGGGGCGGAATAACTACGGCCGGGTCACCACCCGTCACCGGGGGGGAGGCCACAAACGGCGTTACCGGCTGATCGACTTCAAACGGAATAAGCTGGAAGTGCCGGCCAAGGTGGCCACCATCGAATACGATCCCAACCGCACGGTGCGCATCGCCCTACTCCATTACCTGGACGGGGAGAAGCGTTACATCCTGGCCCCCCAGGAACTGCAGGTGGGAGATATGGTGGTCTCTTCGGTGGAAGCGGATATCAAGCCCGGCAATTCCCTGCCCTTGAGGAATATCCCCGCGGGCTCCATGGTCCACAATGTGGAGTTGAAGCCGGGGAAGGGCGGCCAGTTGGCCCGGGCCGCGGGCACCGCCATCCAGTTGATGGCCAAGGAAGGCAATAATGCCCATATAAAGCTGCCCTCCGGCGAGGTGCGCATGGTCTCCCTGGACTGCCGGGCCACCATCGGCCAGTTGGGGAACGTGGAGCAGGAAAACGTCTCCCTGGGCAAGGCCGGACGCAAACGCTGGCAGGGCAAGCGCCCCCATGTGCGGGGCGTGGCCATGAACCCCGTGGACCATCCCATGGGGGGCGGTGAAGGCAAGAGCTCCGGGGGGCGCCATCCGGTCACTCCCTGGGGGGTGCCCACCAAGGGATACAAGACCCGGAAACCTAAAGACAGCGACCGCTACATCATCAAACACCGGACGCGGAAATAAAGGGAGAAACCGTGGCCCGTTCACTGAAAAAGGGACCTTATGTGCAGGACAGCCTCCAGGCCAAGGTGCTCCAGGCCAAAGAGGCCCAGGATCGCCGGGTGATCAAGACCTGGTCCCGGCGTTCCACCATTACCCCGGATTTTATCGGTTTGACCCTGGCGGTCCATAACGGCAAGAAATTCATCCCGGTTTATGTCACGGAGAACATGGTGGGGCACAAGTTGGGAGAGTTCGCGCCCACCCGCCACTTCGGAGGCCATGCCGGGGATCGCAAGACGAAAGTGGGTAAGAAGTAATGGAGATCAAGGCTCGCGCCCGGTTTATCCGCATCTCCCCATTCAAGGTGCGGCTGGTGGCCCGGGAGATATCCGGTAAAAAGGCGGATGAAGCCCTGGCGCTGCTCCGGTTCCTGCCCCAACGGGGGGCCAGGGTGTTGCGCAAGGTCCTGGAAGCCGCGGTGGCCAACGCCGAACAGCGGCCCCAGGTGGACGTGGACTCCCTGGTCATCAAAGGCATCCAGGTGGATGGCGGTCCGGCTCTCAAGCGGTTCATGCCCCGGGCCATGGGCCGGGTCAACCGCATACTCAAGAGAAGCAGCCATATCACGGTGGTTCTACACGAAAAGACCGGGAAAGTTAAAACGGTAAGGAAGAAGTAAGGAGGCAGCTTGGGCCAGAAAGTACATCCCATCGGTTTCCGACTGGGAATCTATCGCAAATGGGATTCCATTTGGTTTGCCAGGAAAGATTACCCGGCCCTGGTCCTGGAGGACCGCCGCATCCGGGAGTTCCTCAAGGGCGACCGGGAACTCAAAGGGTCGGGCATCGCCGGGTTGGATATCAAACGCGCGGCCAATAAGGTGACCATCAAGATTCATACCTCCCGGCCGGGTATGGTTATCGGCCAGAAGGGCAAGAAGATCGAGGACCTGCGCCGCCGTCTGCAAAAAGTGGTGGGCCGGGAGCTGATCATCGACGTCCAGGAAGTCCGCAAGCCCGAGATCAACGCCCAGTTGGTGGCGGAGAACATCGCCCAGCAACTGGAGCGCCGGGTCTCCTTCCGCCGGGCCATGAAAAAGGCGGTGGGCCAGGCCCTGAAGTTCGGGGCCAAGGGCATCAAGATCCGCTGCAAAGGCCGGCTGGCCGGCGCGGAAATCGCCCGGCAGGAGTGGTACCGGGAAGGCAGGGTGCCCCTCCACACTTTGCGGGCCTTCATCGATTATGGCTTTGCCGAGGCCCGCACCACCTACGGCGTGATCGGGGTCAAGACCTGGATCTTCCACGGCGAGGTGCTGAGTCCGGAAGAGCGGATGGGCTTCTAGCAGGAGTCAAGTCCCCTTTTTTTAAAGGTGGATTTAGGGGGATTACTCAGGCTAGATAATCCCCCCTGACCCCCCCTTTAGAAAAGGGGGGATTAAGGATAGAGAAATGCTTGCACCAAAACGCGTAAGACATCGCAAGGTGATGAAAGGGCGCCGGCGGGGCAAAGCCTCCCGGGGCAATTTCCTGGCCTTCGGCGATTACGGCATCCAGGCCCAGGGCTGCGGCTGGATCACGGCCCAGCAGATCGAAGCGGCCCGGATCGCCATCACCCGGCACGTGAAAAGGGGCGGGAAGGTCTGGATCCGCATCTTTCCGGACAAGCCCTTCACCAAGAAGCCCGCGGAAACCCGCATGGGCAAAGGCAAGGGCAGCCCGGAAGGCTGGGTGGCGGTGATCAGGCCCGGGCTCATCCTCTACGAGATGGCCGGGGTGGACCGGGAAGTGGCCAAAGAGGCCCTGCGCCTGGCCGCGCACAAGCTGCCCCTGCGCACCAAATTCGTGGAGCGGGCCGATATCAAACCGTTGTCCGAATCCAGGTGGGCCAAGGTCAAGATGACCCAACCGGAGCCTGCCCCCGCGGTTGAGGCCGCGGCCGAGGAGGCCCCGGAATGAAGGCGGCGGACCTGCGTGACCTGACCTTGGAAGAACTGGGGGCCAAGTTGAAGGAGCTCTCCGAAGAACTCTTTAACTTGAGTTTTCAGCACAGCAGCCAGCAGTTGGACAACACGGCCCGGCTGGGGCAGGCCAAAAAAGACCTGGCCCGGATCAAGACCGTGCTCCGGGAGAAGACGGGAGAAAAACAGTAATCAGTAATCAGTGATCAGTAATTCAGTAAAAACTTTCTCTATACTGGTCACGCAAAACTCAAAAAGATAAACGATAAAAAACGGAGACCAAAGACCGGCAATTGACAATCAAGGTTGGAAATATGGAAAAGAAGCGGGGCGTGCGCAAGACCAGGGTGGGACTGGTGGTGAGCGACAAGATGGATAAGACCGTGGTGGTGGAAGTGAAGCGCCTGGTTCCCCACCCCCTCTATCATAAAATTGTGCGGCGGCGGGTGAAGATCAAGGCCCACGACGCGGCCAACGCCTGCCAGGTGGGGGATAAGGTGCTCATCGAAGAGACCCGCCCCTTGAGCCGGGACAAGCATTGGCGCATCAAGCAGATCCTGGAGAAGGCCCAGTAAGTTAGGGCGCTGAGGAAGATAACCATGATCCAGGTTCATACCAATCTAACGGTGGCTGATAATTCCGGGGCCAAGCGGGTTAACTGCATCCGGGTCCTGGGCGGCACCAGGCGGCGCTATGCCCGGGTAGGAGATATCATCGTGGTCTCCGTCAAAGAGGCCCTGCCCCACTCCAAGGTGAAAAAGGGGGACGTGATGCGGGCGGTGGTGGTGCGCACGGTGAAGGAAACGCCCCGGCCGGACGGCTCCTATATCAAATTCGACGACAATTCGGCAGTGCTCATTAACCCCCAGGGGGACCCCATCGGCACCCGCATCTTCGGGCCGGTGGCCCGGGAACTAAGGGCCAAGAGATTCATGAAGATCATCTCCCTGGCTCCGGAGGTGCTGTAATGCCCAGGGCCGCGAAACCGAAAGCAGAGCCCGTGCCCATCCGCCTGAAGCGGAATGACCTGGTGGAGGTCATCACCGGCAAGGAAAAAGGCAAGACCGGCAAAGTCCTGAAGGTCCTCCGGGAGAAGAACCAGGTGCTGGTGGAAAAGGTGAACATGATCAAGCGCCACACCCGGCCCAGCCCCACCACCGGGCAGGGGGGGATAGTGGAGAAGGAGGCGCCCCTGATGGTCTCCAAGGTAATGCTCATCTGCCCCAAATGCGCCACCGCCACCCGCTTCCATATGACTGTGACCGCAGAAAAGAAAAAGTCCCGGGTCTGCCGGAAGTGCAAGGATTTAATAGATGGCTGAACAAGAAAAACCTAAAAAAGAAAAAGGGAAACCCAAGGCTGAGTCTGAAGCCAAGGCCAAGTCCAAGGCTGAGGCCAAGGGCAAGGGCGAGGCGAAGCCCAAGGCCGAGGCCAAGGCGGCAGCCCCCAAGATACCGCCCCGTCTCTGGGATTATTACCGGCAGGAGTGCGTCCCCAAGATGATGCAGGAGTTCCGCTACCGGAGCTCCATGCAGGTGCCCCGGCTGGAGAAGATCGTCATCAATATCGGCTTGGGGGAAGCGATCCAGAACATCAAGCTCCTGGAGTCCGCCTCCCAGGAGCTGGCGGCCATTACCGGCCAGAAAGCGGTGGTCACCCGGGCCCGGCGCTCCATCGCCGCGTTCAAGCTCCGGGAAGGCATGCCCATCGGCTGTATGGTGACCCTGCGCCGGGATCGCATGTACCACTTCTTCGACAAACTGGTGAACGTGGTGCTCGCCCGGGTGCGGGACTTCCGGGGGGTATCGGATAAGGCCTTTGACGGCCGGGGTAATTACACCCTGGGCATCAAGGAGCAGATCATCTTCCCGGAGATCGATTACGACAAGATCGACAAGGTCAAGGGCATGAACATCAGCATCGTCACCACCGCCCCCACCGACGAGGAGGGGAAATACCTGTTGAATTTATTGGGATTGCCCTTCAGGAAATAATCAAGAGGTAGGGGCAGGAGAACCTGTCCTTACGGAGAGAGGGATGGCCAAGAAATCATTAATCGCCAAGGCGAAACGCACTCCCAAGTTTCCGGTGCAGAAATACAATCGCTGTCCGGTATGCGGTCGGCCCCGGGCCTTTTTGCGGCGGTTCGGCATCTGCCGCATCTGTTTTCGCAACATGGCCCTGAGGGGGGAGATCCCCGGGGTGATCAAATCCAGTTGGTAAAACCGAGGACTTGAATAATGAGCATGACCGACCCCATTGCCGATATGTTGACCCGGATACGCAACGCCGGCCACGCCCGGTTTGACAAGGTGGACATTCCGGCCTCCCGCATGAAGATCAGCCTGGCCCGAATCTTTAAAGAAGAGGGCTTCATCAAGAACTATAAGGTGATCAAAGACAATCGCCAGGGCATCCTCCGGGTCTACCTCAAATATGGCGACCAACAGCAAGCGCTCATCCAGGGGCTGCGCCGGGTCAGCAAACCGGGGCGGCGGGTCTACGCCGGCTCCGAGGAACTGCCCAAGGTGCAAGGCGGTTTGGGGGTGGCGGTGATCTCCACTTCCAAGGGCGTAGTCACCGACCGCCAGGCCCGCAAGCTGCAGGTGGGCGGCGAAGTGCTCTGCGAGATTTGGTAGGATTGAAACTATGAGCCGCATCGGCAAAAAACCTATTCCTTTGCCCCAAGGGGTGAAGGTGGAATGGAAAGACGGCAAGGTTTTGGTCAACGGCCCCCAGGGGAAGCTGGAGCAGTTAATGCCCCCCCGGGTGCTGCTGGAGATCGGCAAAGACGAGATCCTGGTCAAACCCGAGGATGATTCCCGCCTGACCCGTTCATATTGGGGCCTGGCCCGGACTCTGGTGGCCAACATGGTTACCGGCGCCAGCCAGGGTTTCACCCGGGTCCTGGAATTGGTGGGCACCGGTTATAAGGTGGAGGCCCGGGGCCAGACTTTGGCCTTCAGCGTGGGCTACTCCAAACCAGTGGAGTTTCCGTTGCCCCCGGGGATCAGCGCCCAGGTGGAGAAGGCCAACCGCATCGAACTGAAGGGTTTTGACAAAGAGCAGTTGGGTCAAACCGTAGCCGTGATCCGGGGCATTCGGCCCCCGGACGCTTATAAAGGCAAGGGCATCAAGAACCTGGGCGAAGTGCTGCGCCGCAAGGTGGGCAAGGCCGGCGGCCGCTAAAGGAGACGAAGATGAACCGCAGAATGACCGCACGCCGCAGCCGCAAACGGCGCATCCGCAAGAAGATCAGCGGCAGCGGGGAACGTCCCCGGTTGTCCGTGTTCCGCAGCGCCCGGCATATCTACGCCCAGATTGTGGACGACGTAAAGGGCCACACCCTGGTGGCCGCGTCCACTTTGAGCGGCGAAATCAAAGAGAAGCTGGCTGGCCTGAAAAAGAGCGACACCGCCAAGGAGGTGGGCCGGCTGCTGGCGGAAAAGGCCAAAGTCAAAGGTATCTCCCAGGTGGTTTTTGACCGCAACGGCTTCCTTTATCACGGCCGGGTAAAGGCCGTGGCCGAGAGTTGCCGGGAACATGGGTTGGTTTTTTGAAGAAGCTGTCAGCTATCGGCTATCAGCTGTCAGCTAAGAAAAGATAAATAGAAAACTGATTTTTAGCTGAAAGCTGAAAGCTTCTCCGGAGGTGAACTTGTTCGAGCCAGAGGCACAGGAAATACAGTTAACCGATAAGGTGGTGAGCATCAACCGCGTCGCCAAGGTGGTCAAAGGCGGGCGCCGCTTCCGTTTCAGCGCCATCGTGGTGGTGGGGGACGGCCAGGGCAAGGTGGGCATCGGCTTGGGCAAGGCCCACGAAGTGCCGGAGGCTATCCGCAAGGCGGTGGAAAAGGCCAAAAAGGACATGGTGCAGATCCCCATCATCAACAACACCATTCCCTATGAGGTGGTGGGGCAATTCGGCTCCGGCCGGGTCCTGCTCAAACCGGCCTCGGACGGCACCGGGGTGATCGCCGGCGGCCCGGTCAGGGCGGTGGTGGAAGTGGCGGGCATCAAGAATATCCTCACCAAGTGCCTGGGCTCCCACAATCCCCACAACGCGGTGAAAGCCACCATGGAGGCCCTGCTGCAACTGGCCAGCCCCGAGGAAGTGGCCACCCGGCGCAACCGGCCCCTGGCGGAGATGGTTGGCTGATATCGGTAAGCAGTGAGCGGTGAGCAGTGAGCAGTGAGCAGCAAAAAAACTAGTCACTGCGGACTGCTTACTGCTCACTGTATAAGGGATAAGCTATGATTCTTGAGATAACGTTAATTAAAAGCCCCATCGGCCGGCCGCCGGCCCACCGGCAGACGGTGAAGACCCTGGGGTTGACCCGGCTCCATAAAACGGTGCGCCATAAAGAGACTCCGGCCATCAATGGCATGGTCCGCCAGGTGCGCCACCTGCTGACGGTGCGGCAAGTCCCGGAAGGAGAATGAGATGCGACTGAGTGAGCTGCAACCCTCTCCGGGGTCCAAGCATAGTAAGAAGCGGGTGGGACGCGGCCCGGGTTCCGGTTGGGGCAAAACCGCGGGCCGGGGCCACAAGGGGCAGAATTCCCGGGCCGGCGGGGGCACCAAACCCGGTTTTGAGGGGGGCCAGATGCCCCTCACCCGGCGCATGCCCAAGCGGGGCTTCACCAATATCTTCCGGAAACCCTGGAGCATCATTAATGTCCGGGACTTGAACCGTTTCGCCCCGGACACGGTGGTGGATGTGGAGATCCTGAGCCGGGCCGGGCTGGTTAAACCCCAATGTCAGCGGATCAAACTCCTGGGTCAAGGGGAATTAAGGGTGGCCCTGGTGGTGAAAGTCCAGGCCGTGAGCGCCCAGGCCCGGGCCCGGGTCGAGGCCGCCGGAGGCCGGGTGGAGGTCGTGTAAGTGGCCGGATTATCAAACATCGCCAAGATTCCGGAGCTGAAAAAGCGCATTCTCTTCACGCTCCTGATGCTGGCGGTCTATCGCCTGGGGTGTCATATCCCCACCCCGGGCATCGACCCCGATGCCTTGATGGCCTTCTTTGCCCGGCAGCGGGGCACCATTTTCGGCCTCTTCGACATGTTTTCCGGGGGCGCGCTGGAACGCCTGAGTGTCTTTGCCCTGGGCATCATGCCTTATATCAGCGCAGCCATTATTATCGAGCTCCTGAAAGTGGTCATTCCGGCCCTGGAGAAGCTTTATAAGGAAGGGGAGGCCGGCTCCAAGAAGATCAAGCAATACATCCGCTACGGCACCGTGGCCATCGCCGCCATCCAGGGCCTGGGCATCAGCATCGGCCTGGAAGCCATGACCGGCGAATCAGGCGGCATGGCAGTGGTGCTTCACCCCGGCTGGTCCTTCCGGTTGATGACGGTCCTCACCCTGACCTCGGGCACCGCGTTCATCATGTGGCTGGGGGAGATGATCACCGAACGGGGCATCGGCAACGGTATCTCCCTGATCATCTTTGCGGGGATCGTGGCCCGGCTGCCTTCCGCGATTATCAAGACCTTCGAGTTGATGGGCGCCGGTGAAATCTATCCCATCATCATGGTGGTGATCGTGGTGCTGATGCTGGCGGTGGTGGCCTTCATCGTCTTCGTGGAGCGGGGCCAGCGGCGCATCCAGGTACAGTACGCCCGGCGGGTGGTGGGGCGGAAGATGTACGGGGGGCAATCCACCCACCTGCCCCTGAAGGTCAATACCGCGGGGGTCATCCCCCCCATTTTCGCGTCGTCGCTGCTGATGTTTCCGGCGACGGTGGCCGGTTTCGTGGAGAACGAATGGGTCAAGTGGTTCGCGGAGGCCATCACCCCGGGCCATCTGAGCCATGATATCGTCTATGTAGGTCTGATCATCTTTTTCTGCTATTTCTACACCGCGGTGACCTTCAACCCCGTGGATGTGGCGGATAATTTGAAAAAATGGGGGGGGTATATTCCGGGACTGCGTCCGGGCAAGCCCACGGCCGAATATATCGACCGCATCCTCAGCCGCATCACCCTGGGAGGGGCTATTTACGTGTCCGCGGTGTGCGTCCTGCCCTCCATCCTGGTGCAGAAGTTCAATGTCCCCTTTTATTTCGGGGGCACGGCTCTCTTGATCGTGGTGGGGGTGGCCATGGATACCATGGCCCAGATTGAATCGCATATGCTCACCCGCCATTACGAGGGGTTCATGAAAAAGCGTATGGGCCGGGTACGGCGTTGACCTTGAGAAGGAGGAAGCTATGAATCTGATCCTGTTGGGTGGCCCGGGAGCGGGCAAAGGCACGCAAGCCAAGAAGCTGATCGATAAGTTCCAGATTCCCCAGATTTCCACCGGCGACATTCTGCGCGCGGCCGTGAAGGAAGGGACGGAAATGGGCCGCAAGGCCAAAGAATTCATGGATGCCGGGAAACTGGTGCCCGATGAGGTAGTCATCGGCATCATCAAAGACCGCCTGGCGCAGCCGGACTGCAAAAAAGGCTTCATCCTGGACGGCTTCCCCCGCACCGTGCCCCAGGCCGAGGCCCTGGACAAGGTCCTGGTGGGGCTGAGCTCCAAGATCGACCATGTGGTCTCCATCGATGTGGACGAAGAAGCCCTGGTGACCCGCCTCACCGGCCGGCGCACCTGCAAAAACGCGGCCTGCGGCCAGATGTTCCATATCAAGTTCACTCCTCCCAAAAAGGAGGGGGTCTGCGATAAATGCGGCGGCGAACTCTATCAGCGGGATGATGACAATGAAGCCACGGTGCGCAACCGCCTGACCACTTACAATCAGGCCACTGCGCCTTTGATCGACTATTACCAGGCCAAGGCCCTGGTGCGGCCCATAGCCGGCGTCGGCTCCATCGACGATATCTTCAACAAGATCGTGGGTATCGTCTCCGGCGGTCACACCTGCGCCTGCGGCCGTTAGAAACAGGGGCCAGGGGTCAGGGATCAGGGGTCAGAAAGAACCGCTGGTTTCTACCCCTGGCCAATAATAAAGAGGGTGAAAGAAACCGGGAGCAGGACCGGGGGCCAAGATTCCTAATACTGACCCCTGGCCCCTGACCCCTGACCCCTGTATTTATGATTTTGCTCAAGTCTCCCAAGGAAATCGCCAGGATGGAGAAAGCCAACCGCATCGTGGCCGAGATCCTGGAGGAAGTGAAGGAACGGGTTCGCCCCGGCGTGGAGACCCGGGAGTTGGACGAACTGGCGGAGGCGGGCTGCCGCCGTCATAAGGTGGAGCCGGCTTTCAAAGGCTATCGGGGTTATCCCAGCTCCATCTGCGTCTCCGTTAATGAGGAGATAGTGCACGGCATCCCCGGCTCCCGGCGGATTAAGGACGGAGACCTGGTGAGTCTGGATTTCGGGGTGCGCTATGACGGCTATTACGGGGATGCGGCCCTCACCGTGCCGGTGGGGGAGGTGAGTCCCGAGGCCCGGAAGTTGCTGGCGGCCACCCAGGAGTCATTGGACGCGGCCATCGCCCAGGTGCAGGTGGGGGCGCGCTTGACCAATATCTCCCACGCGGTGCAGACGGTGGTGGAGGGCCATGGTTTTGCGGTGATCCGGGAGTTCGTGGGGCACGGCATCGGCCGTTCCCTCCATGAGGACCCCCAGATCCCCAATTTCGGCCCCCCGGGGCGGGGGCCGGTCATGCAGGCGGGCTTGACCCTGGCCATCGAACCCATGACCTGCAGCGGCTCCTGGCGGGTGCGGATTTTGGGGGATGGCTGGACCGCGGTCACCCAGGATGGCAGCCTGGCCGCTCATTTCGAACACACCGTGGCCCTGACGGATAAAGGGGCGGTGGTTTTGAGCCGCTTATAGGGCCCCTTGCTTTGGCGCCCTATTTAGTATTATATTAAAATAATTAAGGATTATAAAGACGCGATAGATGCCTAAAGAAGACGCCATCGAAGTGGAAGGTGTGGTGATCGAGCCCCTGCCCAATGCCATGTTCCGGGTGGAGCTGGCTAACGGCCACCGGGTGCTGGCTCATATTTCCGGCAAGATGCGTATGCACTATATAAAAATCCTTCCCGGGGACAAGGTGATCGTGGAGTTGTCCCCTTACGATCTCAGCCGGGGGCGGATTGTCTATCGAGTCAGATAGGATAGAACCATGAAAGTGAGACCGTCGGTAAAAAGGATTTGCGCCAAGTGCAAGATCATCCGCCGCAAAAGGGTGGTGCGGGTGATCTGCGAAAATCCCAAACATAAGCAGCGGCAGGGCTAAAGGGAGGTAGGGAGTTGGCCAGAATCGCGGGAATCGATTTGCCCCGTAACAAACGGATTGAGATCGCCCTCACTTATATTTTCGGCATCGGTCGCACCGCGGCCACCCGGATTCTTAAGGAAGCGGGGGTGGACGGCGCCATTAAGACCGGGGAGTTGAATGATGGAGAGATCACCCGCATCCGCCAGGTGATCGACTCCACCATGAAAGTGGAAGGTGACCTCCGGCGGGAAGTGTCCATGAATATCAAACGCCTGATGGACCTGGGGTGCTACCGGGGTCTCAGGCATCGCCGCAGCCTGCCCGTGCGGGGTCAACGCACCCATACCAACGCCCGCACCCGCAAAGGGCCGCGGCGCAGCGTGGTGGGTAAAAGGAAGAAGGCTTAAGGAGGGGTGATGGCCCGAGCACCGTCACGGAGCAAAAAGAAAAAGGAACGGAAGAATATTCCTGTGGGAGTGGCCCATATCAAGGCCACCTTTAACAATACCCTGGTGACCATTACCGATCCCGGAGGCAATGTGATCTCTTGGTCTTCGTCCGGGGTGCAGGGCTTCAAAGGCTCCCGTAAGGGCACTCCCTTTGCGGCCCAGCTGGCGGCCCAGGACGCGGCCAAAAAGGCCATAGAACACGGCATGCGCAGCGTGGACGTCTATGTGAAGGGACCCGGCGCTGGCCGGGAAGCGGCCCTCCGGGCCCTCCAGGCTGCGGGCCTGAGCATCAATCTGATCCGGGATGTCAGCCCCATCCCCCACAATGGTTGCCGTCCACCCAAACGGCGTCGGGTGTAATGGAAGAGGAGAGGTATTTTGGCCAGATATTTGGGACCTAGTTGTCGGCTGTGCCGCCGGGAGGGTATGCAGCTCTACCTCAAGGGAGACCGCTGTTATACGGACAAATGCGCCATTGAGCGCCGCCACTACCCCCCGGGGCAGCATGGCCAGCGCCGGGGCAAGTTGTCCGATTACGGCTTGCAACTCCGGGAAAAACAAAAAGTTAAACGTATTTATGGAGTGCTGGAGAAGCAGTTCAGGGGTTATTTTGAACGGGCCGAACGGCAGAAGGGGGTTACCGGAACCAACCTATTAGTTCTTCTGGAGCGGCGTTTGGACAATGTCGTTTACCGGCTGGGATTTGCCAATTCCCGGGCCCAGGCCCGGCTGATGGTGCGGCACGGCCAGATGATGGTGAACGGCCGCAAGGTGAGTCTCCCCTCCTTTCTGGTCAAGAAGGGCGATGTCATCCAGGTGACTGAAAAGAGCCGCAATCTGCCAATGATCCGGGATGCCCTGGAAGCAGTGGCGCGTCGCGGTCTCCCCGCCTGGATTGATCTCGCCAAGGAAGAGACCAAGGGCAGTATCATCATGCTGCCCACCCGGGAGGATATCACCATGCCCATCCAAGAACATCTTATCGTTGAGCTTTATTCCAAGTAGAATCATGATCCTTGGGCCCCGGCGGCCGCCCCTCAAAGGGGCAGGAACAGCGCCGGAGAGTGAATTATTCCCGGGAGGCCATCGGCCACCAAATATCACAAGTATTATTTTCTGAGGAGCCATGATCCACAAGAATTGGAGCGAGCTAATAAAGCCCAGAAGGCTGGAAGTTGATCCGGAGACCCATGACCGTTTTTATGGGAAATTTTCCTGTGAGCCTCTGGAGAGAGGCTTCGGCACCACCCTGGGAAATGCCCTGCGGCGGGTCTTGCTTTCTTCTTTGCGGGGCGCAGCCATTACCGCGGTGCGCATCAAGGACGTTTATCATGAATTTTCCGCGCTCCCCGGAGTTTTTGAGGATGTAACCGAAATCCTTCTGAACCTGAAGCAGGTGCGTCTGAAAATGCTCACTGACAGCGCCAAGACCCTGCGCCTGGAAGCCCGGGGCCAAGGAGAGGTTAAAGCCGGGGATATTATCACCGACGGCACGGTGGAAATTTTAAACCCGGAACATCACATTGCCAATCTTTCCGCGGATGGAGAACTCATCCTGGAAATGACGGCCAAGACCGGCAAGGGTTATGTAGCCGGGGAAGCCCATAAGGATGAAGACCAACCCGTGGGCTACATCCCTTTGGATGCCAGTTTTTCTCCCATCCGCAAGGTGAATTATGTGGTCACCCAGGCCCGGGTGGGGCAGCGGACAGACTACGACAAGCTGACCCTGGAGGTCTGGACCGACGGCAGCGTCACCCCGGAGAACGCAGTGGCCTATGGGGCTAAGATCCTGAAAGAACAGCTGAATCTGTTCATCAATTTTGAAGAGGAGCCAGAGGGCGCCGAGGAGAGAGTTCCGGAAGAGGTGCCGGCGCTGAACGAGAATCTGTACCGCAGCGTCAATGAACTGGAACTCTCGGTGCGGGCCGCCAACTGCCTGCGCAATGCCAGCATCCGCTTTATCGGGGAGCTGGTTCAAAAGACCGAGCAGGAGATGCTCAAGACCAAGAATTTTGGACGCAAGTCCCTTAACGAAATCAAAGAAATCCTCATGGAGATGGGGTTGCACCTGGGGATGAAGCTGGACAACTTTGTGCCTCCGGAACAGGTGCCCGAGAGGAAGGAAGAGGTTCTGCCATGAGACACTTAAAGGCCGGGCGGCGTCTGTCCCGGACCACGGAACACCGCCAGGCCATGCTGCGCAACCTGGTGACTGCCCTATTGGAGCACGAACGGGTGGAAACCACCCGGGCCAAAGCCAAAGAAGTGCGCCAATGGGCGGAACAGATCATTACCCTGGCGAAACGGGGGGATTTGCATGCCCGGCGCCAATCCCTGAGCCTGGTGCGTTCCAAAAAAGTGGTGGCCAAGCTCTTTGGGGAAATTAGGGAGCGCTACCTGGAGCGCCCCGGCGGCTATACCCGCATCATTCCCCTGGGTTTGCGCCTGGGGGATGGCGCGCCCCTGTCCATTATCGAACTGGTGGGCCGGCCGGAGAAACTGCCCAAGTCCCAGAAAAAGAAGGCCGCGGCTACCTGACCTGATTACCAAGGAATGCAGGGGCCCCGGCCCCTGCATTCACCTCCTCCCCTTTGGCCCTCTTCTGGCCCAGCTGCAAGCCCCCCAACCCAGCCTCATTATCCCGGATGTCTCCTTGTCCTCCCAGGGATGCCCGGGCGCCAGGCGTTTTTCTACCGTTAATTTTGTTAGGATAAGCTCTTGAATTTATTCAGGGGACAAGAACTTATGCGCAGTGGCGGGAAAAAAAGATTGACAAGGTTTTAATATTCTATTAAGGTGCTCAAAAAAATTGATAGGCATTTTTACCTGATTCTGCCTGGGCAATTGGGTTTAGAGGGGTGAGAAAGATTACCTCGGGCAGGAAAAGGGTGCTCTCTGTCAAAAGCAATT
This sequence comes from Syntrophobacterales bacterium, assembly GCA_020060385.1. Lineage (GTDB taxonomy): Bacteria > Desulfobacterota > Desulfobaccia > Desulfobaccales > 0-14-0-80-60-11 > SURF-52. Next base: position 16,564 of record JAGVAH010000046.1, read on the forward strand.
GGGCATTGCCAGCCAAGTGACCGGAGCTAAAATTGACTTAGTTCCCTTCAGGATTGTCCCATAACAAAGGAGGTTCTGGATGGCGAATCGTATAATTCTCGGCGCGGCATTATCCTTGGCCATGATATTTTCCCCGGGGCTGGCCCAGTCAGTTCCCACCAAAACTGACAAAAAGAAAAGTTCCGTTTCTAAATCGCAACCAAAAACCCATAGCAAGGTTCAAAAAGCCACTAAAAAGAAGGTTGCTTCCCGCAGCCGGAGCCGCAAGACCCGGGTAGCGCACCGGGAGAGCAGACCGGTGCGGAGCGAGATGGTTCTTTATAACGACACCCCTACCCGTAAGAGGTCGACCTACGGGGTTTCGGAAACCCCGCCCCTGATGAAGGTCATACCCCAACGGGACGGCCGCTTCTTGTTGGAGCCTTTAAGCCCCAAGAAACCGGGGAGTCCCTTGTCCCGCAACCCTGCGCCCCCGGCGACCGTGCAGCAGGTGACCGCGGCCGAACAGAGTTACAATCGTTTTGAGCCCTGGAATTTTTCCGATCTGATCCTCACCCAGGCCCGCCACTATCGCAACGCCCCCTATTGCCGGGGAGCCACTTTATCCACCAGTTCAGCCACCGATTGCTCTGGTTTTGTGCAGTTTATCTACAAGGGCTTCAAGATCGATCTCCCCCGCTCCAGCGCCGAACAGGCCCAAGTGGGGAAGGTCGTCACCCACAATATGGATTTTTCCAAATTGCTGCCCGGGGATCTGCTCTTCTTCAGTCGGGGGGGCCGCCACATCGGCCACGCCGGCATCTATCTGGGGGAAGGGAAAATGATCCATGCCTCCAACCGCCGTTGGGGGGTGACCGTCACTGATCTGCGGCAGCCATACTACGAAGGCACCTTTGTCGTGGCCAAAAGGGTCTTTGAGGTGAAGTACCCCCAGTAATCTCAACCAGGCTCCCCCCGCGGGGGTCCCGTAAGCTTTATTCAACCTTTTAGTAAGCCCGACCTCTTCCAGGTGCTGGCGGTATTTGGTGGAGAAGAGAAAATTCTCCTTTGGGGCCCATCCGGGTCGCCGGTTCCTGACAGATAACCCCTCCTGATCCCTCCCACAGCCGCTTCCCCTCTTAAGAAGCGCAAGTCGCTGTCTTTTTATTATTTCCAGCAGCGATTCATTAAATTTATTCAAAATATCGATGTTAAATATGGAGCAATTTAATCATCCTGAAGATAATGAAACTGGTCTAGAAGGCAGATTATTCTTGCTTATCCTGGCTTTTTCCAGTAATTTAGACCAGAGGGTTCTGTAAGAAATCCGGAGGGGCCTCGGGGGGCAAACGGCGTAAAAGATGAACGGCATTGAGCCGGAGGAATGGGAACGGCGCCTCAAGTTCCGCTACCCCATGCTCCAATATTTTACCAATCGCCCCTTCGGGGTGGAAATTGAGACCTTCGGATTAAAATACAGCATTTCCGCCGGCGATCAGGGGGTGATTCCGCCTTATAAGATCACCAGCCGGACCCCGGAGGGCACCTTACTGCCCCAGGTTTTTCAACGCCACGATCTCACCTTGAACGGCTTTTCTCCGGATGAACCGCCATATGGGGCCTGGTCCTTCGTTCTGGATGACACCATCAAAGGCGCGGGCGGCAGCGAGCTGGTAAGCCCCATCCTCTCCGGCCTGAAGGGGCTCGCCCAGGTCTACGACGCCCTGCTGCTCCTCAAGGAATTCCCCGAGATTCAGGTCAATGAAACCTGTGGCTTCCATGTGCATCACGGGGTGGACCCGGAGAAGTTTAGTGACCGGCATCTCTTCCAGTTGCTGCGGATCGTCTCCATCTTTGAGGGATACATCTACTGCCTGCTTCCTGAGGAGCGCCGCCAGGCCGAAGCCTGCCGACCCCTGGAGATCGATCTTTATGAATGGTACCGGAATGATAACCGCTTGGAGACCCCGGTGGTGCAGAAACTTTGGTACTCCCAGGAGAACGGCGATGACGCCCAATCTCCCAGGAATCGCAAAATTCATCCCACCCGCTACCATGGCCTCAACCTCCATTCCTATTGGTACCGGCATACTATTGAATTTCGCTACTTCCCTTCCCTGCTGGACACTCCCGAGGAATTGATGCAATGGATTATTTTCACCCAATTTCTGGTGGAATGGAGCAATGGCCGGCGGCCCTCCCTGGAATATCTCCCCAAACCGAATAAGTGGATGAATACCTTATATAAAATATATTTGGGCACCGGGATGATGTCCCATATCCGTTTTTCCGGAAGTCTCAGCCCAGGTATTGGAGAGTGCGGCTCATGACCCATTACGGCTTGCAAACCATGGATTTTCTGGCGCGGTTACAGAAGTTTGCAGAGGAACTTCCCCCCTTATTGCTGGAAATGGCCAGGCTGCTGCAACAGTCCATTGAAGCCGTGGACCGTCCCCAATTGGAGGATATCCAAAGGATGCAGGCGGAATTGCGCCGGCTCATCGGCGAGGCCGCGGCCCTGGAGGGCGCCTGTGGGACGGAAGGCACCCTCTGCACCAAGTGCCCCTTTGGGGCCTATCTACCTTCCGGGTTTCCCTTTGCTTCTCCCCAGCAACCCCTGTGCCTTCCCTGGATTGTCCTGACCCACCCCGAAGCCCAGGTGCAGCCGCCCGCTAACTAGAGTCCGGCGGACCCCCCGGATTTCCAGCCCAGGAGGCGATGATTCCTGGGTTTTTTATTTTTGGCGAGGGGAATTCGCCGGTGGGAGTCTTTACTCTTTCCCCTCCAAAACGACAAAGGCTGGGGGTTGGTCTCCATGCCAGGGAAGGGGCGGAGCCTGGGAGGGGAGCTGCACCTTTGGAGCCGGAGGGCCAAGGGAGTCGCATCCCCTTGGCCATCCCTGGAGCGCGGAAACTGAAAAAGCTGATTCTCAGCTATTAAAAAGAAAAATTCCCGGCAGGACCAATGGCTTACTGGCTGGAAGAGCCTGCCAGAAAGGCGTGGAGCTCTTGTAAGGTTTGGTTGTCCGTCTCCGGGGGCAGGTCCCAGAGCACCAGGTACATGGCCCCCATGACGCCGTCCCCCCAGGCACAGCTGCACTTGACCGTGGGTTCCAACCGGGGGGAACCCAGAATCTGGATCAGACGGGCGATGAACTCCCGCCCCCCCGGGGAGGCGGGAATATTCAGAGAGATCTGATCCGGGTAAAGGGTCAGGGTGAATTCCACGTCTTCGGCCTCAGACTGGCCGGGGACCACCCGGGCCCGCCCCTCCACCAGGGACACCCGCCGCCCTTTCTCCCAGTTGTCCAGAATGATTTCCATGCTTTATCGGATTCTAACCCGAGGGAGGAGGGCGGGGGAACTATGTCCCCCCGGCCCTCCCCTCAAATTCTTACCTCATCTCTCGCAACTTGGCCGCGAAGCCGGGGAGGCTCAGGGCTTCCTCGGTGCGGCCCAGGCCCAGGAGTGCAAAACCTTTGCCCATCACCGCTTCTTCCAGGTTGGGGGCGACCTTCAGGATCTTATCGAAGCATTCCAGGGCCTCGTCGTAGTGCTGCAGTTCCGTAAGGGTGGCCCCTTTATAGACCAGGGCCTCAAAGTTGGCCGGGTCCGCCATCAGGGCCATATTGTAGCATTCCAAGGCCCGTTCGGGCTGAGCTGAGTCCCCCAGGATGCGGGCTGCGTCCAGATAGGGCTTGCTATAGTCTTGTTCCTTGCCTTTGCGGGTTTCCAGATAGGCATTGAGGATATAGGCGCTGCCGTCGGCAAACGCGGGGTGGCCGTGGCCGGGCAGCAGGAAATCCACCTGGTAAGGGAGCAGGCGGCCCAGGGAGGTGATGAGTTCCTGCATATCCCCCAGCTTTTGGTCTGCGTCCGCCAGGATGTTTTCCATGGGCGGGGAGACAAAGACCATGTCTCCGGAAAAAAGAATCCGGTTATGATGCTCGTAAAGGCAAATGTCCCCCCCCGTATGGCCGGGAGTGGCGATGACCTCCAGGAGATGGGGGCCGGCCTCGAATTTCTCGCCCCCCCGGAGCAGGGTCACCTTATCCACCCGGCCCGCCTTGTCCATGATCTTCATGAAGGGGACGCCCTGGAAATTGATGCGGCCCAGGGTCTCCATGTGGGCCAGGACCTGGGGGTTGCACCAGTCGAAAAGTTCCCCCATACCCCCCACATGGTCGAAGTGGCAATGGGTGAGGAAGAGGCGCTCCATGAGGGAGAGGTCGAACTCATCGCTCAGTTCGTGGAGCAGGCCATAATAATTGCCTGCGTCAATCATGGTGCGGCCTTCATCCAGGACGTAAACATTGCAGCTCATACCCGTTTCTTGGACCCACCAGATGCCTTCCAGGCGCGGGTCGTATTCCGTCAGATGGATCATAATTTCTCCGTGGGGGATGGACTGTTGGTGGCGGCCCCCGGCAGGGGGTGGCCGAGAAGCCCGGCCAGGTGATTAATCATCTCCGGCCGCAGGTCCGGCATAAATTGAAACTCCACCAGTTGCAGGGCGCCTTCTTCTTCATCCTGGCGGCCCCCCACCTGGACCCGGGGGCCCTCCTCAGGCGGCCCCCAAAGCCGGGCCAGATAGGCCAGGAAGTTGTCGCCGTCGAAGTCCCGGCTCACTTCCAGGGAGAGATAATCCGGCCCCAGGACCAGGTAGAAAATGAGAGGGTCGTGATAAGGCCGGGGATAAGGGGGGATGATCTGGCCTTCCACAATCAGGCGCCGGGAGCGGGCTTCCTGGCGCAGAATTTCGAATTTCCAGATTCCTTCCAATCAATCGTCCTTGGCGGTTTTTCCAGGAATTTTACCCGCTTTCCCGGCTGCTGTCAATCGCCCCGGCTCAACTCGAGGTCTTGCTCCGCAGCCAGGAAAGGGCATAATCCTGGGCGCTATAAGCCTCGGCAGAAGCCCAGAAGCCGATGTGGGAGCCGCCCTCGATCCATTGGAGTTCCGAACCGGCAATGCTCGCTTTGGCGTACTCTCCATGTCTGGGGGGCACGTCCTTGTCCGCGGTGCCGTGCACAATCAGGGTGGGGCAGGTGATGGGAGCCAGGTCCAGTTGGGTGATGGCCGCCATCTGGGCCAAATCGTTGTGGACCCCGTCCTGGCGTTCCTGAAAGCGCTCGCTCATGGTGGCCATGAGGAACTTGAGAAACGCGAACTTGCCTTCGTCCTGGAGGATTTCCTGGGCTGCCACCGCGATTTCGTGGCGGTCCAGGGTGCTTTCGGTTTTTAGAAAATTTTTCACCATGGAGTCCGGGAAATGGTCCATAAAGAATCGCAGCAGCCAGATGCCGGCCTTGGTGAGAAAGAGCTTTTCCTCTACGGGGCTGACGTCAGGTTTGTAATACAGGCAGACGGAGTCGATTTCCAGAAGACAAGAGACCTTGTCCGGATGCCGGGCCGCCAGGAGGTAGCTGGGGGGGCCGCCCGCGGACGCGCCGATGACTGGGATCTTCTCGATCTTCAGGGTGTCCAGGAGCGCGGCCAAGGCGTCGGCCTGTTCCTCCAGGGTGCGGCCGGTGTCCAGGGGGGTGCCCAGGTAGCCGGGCCGGGACGGGGCAATGATCTTAAAGCCGTTGACCCGGAAGAATTCCCCCAGTCCCAGACCCTGGTCATAGCCTCCGGGGCCGCCGTGGACCGCGAGGAGGGGCGGACCATCGCCCCGTTCCCCGTATTCCATGGGCCCCGCTGCGGTGGGGATCACTTGGGGGGGGTAGGTCAAGCATTCTTCGAGTTCCCCGGGCGTGGGACGGCGGATGTCGTTCATGAAGATCTCCTGTTTCTCCTCTTTGGGGTGCTATCTTAGCCGCTGGCAGGGAGGATGTCAAACCGGGGCTGGGGCCAGGTGCCAGGGGTCAGGGGGCAGGGAGGGCGTCTGCACCCCATCTGGCAAGCATCAATGCGTCTCGGATCGGGCCGGGAAATTAGCGCCCGGGGGCTACCACCATTTCCGGCTGCGTTCGTGGTAGTAGCTGATAATATCCCGTTTGGCGATCATGCCGATGATCTCATCCGGGTCCTCTTCCCGCACCACCGGTAATTCGTTGACGTTAATCAGGGCCATTTTATCCAGGGCATCCTGCAGGGATTCATCCCAGAAAGCCCGGACCACGGTGTGGGTGGCCACGTCTTTGGCAATGATCAACTGGGCCAGGTTTTCTTCAAAAAGGACTTCCCGAATATCGTTGATGGACAAGATGCCGGTCATTTTCCCCTGCGCATTGACTACGGGGAAATAGGATTCCGGGGAATTGGTGACCACCTTAATAAGGTCTCCGAAAGGCATGGCTTCCGGGATGGTGATGACCTCCCGGGGCAGGATGGCCTCCTGCACCAGCGCCCTCTCCAGCAGCCCCCGGGCAAACGTCCCTAAATGCGCGGGGGAGGCCAGGCGGGTGACCAATTGTTTTTCATAAAGACTGGTCTTCCCCAAGAGGAGATAGGAAATGGCGGAGACCAGCATCAACGGCACCAGCAGGGTATAACTGGCGCACATCTCGCAGGCCATAATGATGGAAGCCACCGGCACCTTGGCCACCCCTGCGAAGAACCCGCCGATACCCACCAGCACGAAGGATTTGGGGTTGATGACCCAGCTGGGAGCCAGGCTATGCCCCAGAAAGCCGAAGGCCCCACCCAGCATGGCGCCGATGAACACCGAGGGCCCGAAGACCCCGCCGCTGCCCCCCGAGCTGATGGTGCAGGTGGTGGCGAAGATCTTCAAGAAGGCCAGCAGCAGCATGAATTGCCAGAGGATTTTCCCCTCCATGGCCACTTGAATCCAGCCGTAGCCGCCGTCTAAAACGGGTGGCCCCAGTAAGGCGATTAACCCCAGCATCAGCCCCCCCAACGCGGGCTTGAAGATGCGGGGGATCTTCAGGGGATGAAAAAAACGGTCCCGGGCCCCATAAAAAACCTTGATGTACACATAACCCACCAACGCACAGATGCCCCCAAAGAGGATATAAGCCAAAAGCTCCTTGGGTTCAAAATTGACCGCGCCGGGGAAAAAGAGGGTGGCCCGTCCGGAGTATTGGTCAAAGACCGACGAGGCAACGATGGAGGCCACAATACAAGGCATGATGGCCTCAAATTCAAACTCCGTTTCCCGGTACAGGACCTCAGGGGCAAACAAGGCCGCGCCTAAAGGGGCATGGAAGATGGCGCCGATCCCCCCGGCCGCGCCGGCCAGCACCAGGATGCGCCGGTCCCTGGCCCGGAGGCGCATCATGGAGGCCAGGATCGACCCTAAACCCGCGCCGATCTGGGCTATGGGCCCTTCTTTGCCCGCGGAACCGCCGCTGCCGATGGTTATGGCTGAGGCCAGCACCTTGATGGGCGGCACCCGTTTGCGAATGAGACCCCCAGAATGGTGGAAGGCTTCGATCATGGCATCGGTGCCATGCCCTTCCGCTTCCGGGGCCAGGAGAAAGACCAGGAGGCCGGCGGCCAACCCACCCAGCGTCGGCAGGAGGAGATAAAGCCAGGTGCGGGTTTGGGCCAGAGTGGCGATCAATAACGGTTCCGACCCTTTCATGGGTTCCAGATAGCCGGTGGGAAGATTCAGGAAAAAGTGCAGGGTGTTTTTCAGGAGCACTTCGAAGAAGATGGCTCCCAAACCCGCAAGGATGCCCACCACAATGCTGAGAAGAGGCCAACGCACGTGGCTCGACCAGCCATAGCGCTCGTCCTCCCCGGGGGCAAAAAACGCGGAGACGCCCTTTTTCACGGAGGAAAGCCAGCGTAGACAGTTCATGTCCCGGCTCCTCCTGCGTTCCCGGAGGAGTCAGGGCTCCAGCCATTTGACCGGGAGGGCCGGACAGGGGCGATGACCGCAAAGGGGCCGGTCCCGGCCTCCAGGACTGGGGCGGGATGGGTCAAACACCGTCTGCTAACCGCGGAGGTAGAAAAGAGTTCCCCGGGCATGATGTCCTCCGGCGTCTTCTGGTTTATAAAGCATTTTAGCTGGTTAACTAAAAGATGTCAAACCGGGGAGAATATGCTCCTTTCTGATTCACCTTAATTGGAAATTTTGTGAAAAAAATGTTAGTAAATATTTCTAAATTCCCAAGGCTACTTCACATTCGATTTTTTGCTCTTATATTAATTTAACTTAACTACTCTTTGCCTGGTTAGCGGCAAGCCGGTTAGGCATCCACACCCATCAGCTGCAGGCGTGGTGACTATGAAGAAATTTCTTAAACCGGTTCTCTATATCGCCATCGGCATTGTCCTGGCCTTTCCCCTGTTCAGTCTCACCTATTACACCATGGTGCGCACCTCCACCCCCCAGTTCTGCGCCTCCTGTCACGAAATCGAATTTGCCTACAATACCTGGCGCACCTCCAGCCACACCAATAACCGGCAGGGCTTTGTGGCGGATTGTATGGACTGCCACCTGCCTGCGCCCCAGGACACCTTCGATTTCTTCTATGCCAAAACCCTCCACGGAGCCAAGGACGTGGTGGCCCACCTCTTCCTGGGCAGCTACGATCACGAGAAAAACCGCCGCAAAGCTTACGCTTCCATTAAAAACGACCAGTGTCTGAAATGCCATCGCAACCTGCTCTATCTGCCGTATAAACGGGGGGCCATGCTGGCCCACCGCACGGTGCTTTATCCCCGGCCGGGTTATGAGAAAAGCTGCTTTGACTGCCACCGGAACCTGGTCCACAATGTCAAAGCCTACTACGATTACGCCAGGTGCCAGAAGGATTGACAGCCCCGGGAGGGTCGGATTTGAAAACCTGGAGGGCAAGGAGGGTGAGGCGGTGAAACGGAAAATGATTTTATTGTCAGCAGCGGGGGTCCTGGCCCTGGCGGCGGCCTCGGGGATGGCGGCCAAGGCCCAGAAGCAGACCGGGGCGGTCAATCTCCCCAAGGCCAAGGAATTTCGCATCGAGCGCAGCATGTCCAAGGAGGCGGTGGCTTGCCTGGAATGCCACAAGCAGGAAACTCCCGGGCTATTTGCGGATTGGGCCCGGAGCCGCCACGCCAGCGCCAATATCACCTGCCTGGACTGCCACCAGGCCGAAGCCTCCGACCCGGACGTCAGCCAGACGCATTTCAAGCAGTATGAGCGGGCCGACAACCCCTGGGGCAAAGCCCAATACCGGACGCCGGTGGCCGCGGCGGTCACGCCCAAGGATTGCTCCCGCTGCCATCCCGATGAAGTGGCCCAATACGACAAGAGCAAACACGCCCATACCGTGGAGATCATGTGGAAGATCGACCCCTGGCTCAACGCCGGTCTGAACAGCGATATCCAGCGGGCCACGGGCTGCTACCATTGCCACGGCACCGTCCTCAAAATGAAGGACGGCAAGCTGGACCCCATGACCTGGCCCAACGTGGGGGTGGGCCGGGTCAATTTGGACGGCAGCCTGGGCAGTTGCAGCAGTTGCCACACCCGCCACCGCTTTGCGGTGATGGACGCCCGGAAGCCGGAGGCCTGCGGCTCCTGCCACCTGGGGCCGGACCATCCCCAGATCGAAATCTATAAGGAGTCCAAGCACGGCGACATCTACGACGCCTTCGGCCACGAATACAACTGGGAGGCCGCGCCCGGCACCTGGACCCCGGGGGTGGACTACCGGGGCCCCACCTGCGCTTCCTGCCACATGTCCGGCGCGGGCAAGGTGTTGACCTCCCATGACGTTACCGAGCGGCTCTCCTGGGAACTCCAGGCGCCCCTGACGGTGCGGCCCCAGGATTTCGCGGCCTTCCCGGCCAAGTCCAACTGGCAGGTGGAGCGCCAGAAGATGAAGGAAATCTGCCTCCAGTGCCACGGCCAGGCCTGGGTGGACGACCACTACGTCAAGCTGGACCAGGTGGTCAAGGACTATAACGACGTCTACTTCAAGCCCATGAAGGCCAAGCTGGATGAGCTTTACGCCAAAAAGCTGATGGACCCCAAGGCCTTTTTCAGGGAGCCGCTGTACTTCGAATTCTACGAACTCTGGCACCATGAAGGGCGCCGGGCCCGCATGGGTGCGGCCATGATGGCCCCGGACTACACCTGGTGGCACGGCTTTTATGAGTGCAAAAAGCGCTACGTCCACTTCATGAAGGAAGCGGACGAACTCATCAAGCATAACCAAAAAGCCTACCAGGCCCCGGTCTTCCCGGGCGCGGGCGGCAGCACCCAGAAACCCCCGGAGGTCTTCGGCAAGAAGAAATAAGGCCCGGGGATCTTTGGGAAAGGGTCAGGATAACTCCCTTAGTTGGGGAAGGGCCGGCAAGGCCCTTCCCCTTTTTGATGGCCGGGGGATGCAGTAATCAGTTATCATACCATGTCGCAATCAAAAGACATTGAACTATAGGGGCGAATCTTGTATTCGCCCTGTGCGGGCGGGGGAACACAAGGTTCGCCCCTACAAGAAAATTGCCGATAGATTGCGACTTGGTATCAGTAGCCGGTAGCCGGTAATCCTTTTTTTGTGTGGGAACAGGGGTGGGGGAGGGGGATTTTCCTGCCCTGGC
>JAGVAH010000051.1 GCA_020060385.1 Syntrophobacterales bacterium
ATTGCGGGCGAAGAGGATAATGCCCCCCACCTGCAGGTCCCGCACCATCTCCCGGGCCACCGGGTCCAGCCGGGGCCCAGGGATTCCCACCATCAGCAGTTGGCCCCAGAAAGCAGGAGCGTTGATATCTTGATTAGGCATTGATTATCCTTCTCTCCCCTGGAAAGGTGCCAGGTTCAAAGTTCGAAGCAAAGGCTAACATGAACTTTGCCTGATCTATGGAGGCGTCGCCAGCCCGGGCGCGACTGCCCTGGGAGAATGGAAAATTTCCAGGCAACCATCCTCTCCCCCGGGGAAAAATGCAGGCGCCCTGGTTGATAACACGGGATGGAAAAGCTGGAGGGGCATCCAGACCTCCCCAGCTCTTCTTCTACCACAAACCGCGGCGAATGGGGAATCTCTGTATAGGCAGAGAAGCCTCTCTGTGAAAAAGTTAACAATTCCCCCAATGGCTCTGGTCTCTTCCCCTTGACAGGTCTGGGGGGGTTTAATAGAATGAACTTTGTTTCCGCAAAATACCTGAAAATACAATTAGTTGAATATTAAGGAAATTTTTCTCATGAGCGACCCCCCGGCCCAGATACTGGTAATCGACGACGATAAGGTGATGCGGGATGCCTGTTATCAGATTCTTTCCCGCCAGGGCTATCGGGTGGAAATGGCCTCCAGCGCCCGCCAGGGGCTCGCTCTCTTGGAAAAAAGCTCCTTTGACGCGGTCCTCCTGGATCTGGTGATGCCCGACGTGGACGGCCTGGAAACCCTGAAGAGAATCAGGGCCATCGATCCGGAAAGCGAAGTGATTATCATCACCGGCTACGGCACTATTCAGTCCGCGGTGGAATCCATCAAGGCCGGGGCCTTCCATTTTCTCTCCAAGCCCTTCACTCCCGACGATCTCCGGCACCTGGTGGGCCGGGCCCTGGAAAAACGGCGGGTCAACCTGGAGAATCTGTACCTGCGCCAGGAATTAAAGAAGGATGAACGCTCCGTGTTGGTTTACCAGGGAGAGCCCATGGAACGCATCATAGATATGGTGACCCGGGTGGCGCCCACGGACAGCACGGTCCTCTTAACCGGGGAATCGGGCACCGGCAAAGGACTGGTGGCCCGGAAAATTCACCAGTTGAGCCAACGCACCCGCCGCCCTTTCATCACCGTGGACTGCGGCACCCTGGTGGAGACCCTCTTTGAAAGCGAACTCTTCGGCCACGTCAAGGGTTCCTTCACCGGCGCGGACGCCAACAAGATCGGCAAATTCGAACTGGCCCAGCACGGCACCCTGTTCTTCGACGAAATCAGCAACATCGGCCTGGAGGTGCAGGCCAAACTGCTCCGGGCGGTGGAGGAGCGCAAGATCTCCAAGGTGGGCAGCCACCGGGTCATCACCGTGGACGTGCGGATCATTGCCGCCACCAACAAGGACCTCACCAAGGCCATCAAGGATGGCTCCTTCCGGGAGGACCTGTTCTACCGCCTCAATGTGGTGCTCATCCAGATGCCTCCCCTGAGGGAGCGGAAAAACGACATCCCCCTGCTGGCCCAGCACTTCCTGGAAAAATACAACGCCCGCCTCCGGAAACACCTGGAGGGGATTGCCCCGGAAGCCCTGGAACTCCTGGTGCGCCATGATTGGCCCGGCAATGTCCGGGAACTGGAAAACACGGTGGAACGGCTGGTGGTGCTGAGTTCCGGCCCCTTGATCGAGCCGGGGGACCTGGCCTTTGCCGGCACCATCCTCTCCCAGGCGGCCGAAGGGTCCTCACTTTCCCTCAAGGACCTGGAGCGGGACCATATCATCCAGACCCTGCAGCGTTTCGACGGCCATAAGAGCGAGACCGCCCGGGCCCTGGGCATTGACCGCAAGACCCTGCGGGAGAAACTGCGGCGGTACAATATCGAATAAGTTGTCCGGTCTCAGGCTGACGGGCTCCTCTCCTTCCCTTCCAGAGGAATATCCTTGATCGGTTTGATCCTCATCTACGGCGCCGGCAGCCTGGTCTCCCAGGTGCTGATCCTCCGGGAGATCCTGGTGCTGGCCCAGGGGCAGGAACTGAAGCTGGCCCTGGGCCTCTGGTGCTGGCTCCTGTGGACCGGCCTGGGCAGCCTCCTGGGGGGGCGGGTGGCCTCCCGTTATCCCCCCGCCACCATCCAGTTGGGAACGCTCCTCTGCCTCATGGCCTGGCTGCTGCCCGGCACCATCCTGGTCACCAAGGCCCTGCCCCTCCTGACCCCCATCCCCTGGGGCCAGTCCCTGCCCCCGGCCGCGGCCCTCTTCCTCTTCCTGACCCTCCTGGCCCCCTTCGGGCTAGTCTCCGGCTGCTTCTTTCCCTGGGCCTGCCGGGTCCTGGCGGCCTCCGCCCCCCAGGCCGCGGTGGGCCGGGTCTACTATCTGGAGGCCCTGGGCGCGGCCCTGGGGGTCTGTCTCCTGCAACTCCTGCTCCTGGGGCGCTATTCCACCCTGGTTCTCAGCCTGGGCTGCGGCTTTTGCCTGACCCTGGCCGCCCGGCTCCTGGCCCCGCCCCGGAGCCGGGTCTCCCGGCTGGCTGCGGATTTGGGACTGCTGCTCCTGGCCGGGGCCATTTTCCTTAATCCCCAACTGGAAAGGCTGAGCCGCTCTTGGCAGTGGCCCGGCCGCCAAGTCCTGGCCAGCGTGGACAGCCCTTACGCCCGCCTCACCGCCACCCGGGAGGGGGAGCAGGTCAGTTTCTTTGCCAACCACCTGTGGCTGTTCACCCACCCGGACCCTATGAGCGCCGAATATCAGACGCAGTTCGCCCTCCTGGAGCATCCCCGGCCCCGGCGGGTCCTGCTCCTGGGGGGCGGGGCCCCGGGGTTGGTGCCCGAGATCCTGAAGACCCCCACGGTCTCCCATCTGGATTATGTGGAACTGGACCCCCAACTGGTGGCCCTGGGCCGGCAGGTCCTGGCTTCGCCGGGGGATGCCCCCAAATTGCGGATCGTCTATCAAGATGCCCGCCGCTTCCTGAGCAGCACCAAGGCGCGCTATGATGTCATCCTCATGTGCCTGCCGGAACCCCAAAACGCCCAGTTGAACCGCTATTACACCCGGGAGTTTTTTACCATTGTCGCCCGGCGCCTGGAGCCCCATGGCGTCTTCAGTTTCTCTCTGGCCGGGTCTCAAACCAGCCTCCAGCCCCTCCGGGCCGCGTATCTGGGTCTGGCCTACCACACCTTGCGCCAGGTCTTTCCGGAGGTCTTAGTCATGCCGGGGGAACGGGCCCGCTTTTTCGCCAGCCCCACCCCCGGGACCCTGGTGGCGGACCCGGAGGTCCTGGTCTCCCGGATCGCCGCCCGCCATCTTAAATTGGACTACGTCCGGGAATATTATCTCCTCCAGGACCTGTCCCGGCCCCGGCAGGAGTACCTGCGCCGGGTCCTGGAAAGCCAGCCCCCGGAGGTGAACACCGACCTCAATCCCCGCTGTTACTTCTATGATCTGGCCTTGAGCGGCGTGCAGGAACGGCTGCCCCTGCAGGAAGTCCTGCTCTTCCTCAAGGATCGGTCCCCGGTCGTCCTCTGGGCCCTGGTGGGCTCGGGGGCGCTGCTGCTCATTGTCCTTCTCCGCCAGCGGCCCGGACCCTTATCTCTCTATCAAGTGGCCATCATGGGCCTGGGAACCATGACCCTGGAAATCGTGATGTTGATTCTTTTCCAGATCCAGCTGGGTTCCCTCTACCGGCAGTTGGGCCTGTTGATCGCCGCGTTCATGGCGGGGATGGCCGCGGGCGGGGCCTGGGGCGCCAGGGCTATGCATCCCGGAGATGCTGCCAGGGCCGGGGGATGGCGTCTCCCGCCCTGGGCCCTGCTGGCGGCCCTCCAGGGGGGAGTGGCGGTTCTGGCCCTGCTCGTGGCCTGGTCCCTGCCTCTCGTCTCCAGTCACTCCTGGTCCGGCCGGGAATGGTCACTTAAGGCAGGCTTCGCGGTCTCCTTGGCCCTGGTGGGGGGATTGGGGGGAGCCGTGTTTGCCGGCAGCGCCGCGCTCTGGGGCCGGGCCCGGCCGGACGCCGGGAGGTGGGGGGGAGTCCTTTATGCCGCGGACCTGTTGGGGGCCACCTTGGGCTCCCTGGGGATCAGCCTGGTGGTGCTGCCGGTCTGGGGGGTGACCCCGACTTTGTATCTGGTGGCCGCCCTGCATACGAGCGCGGCCCTGATGTTGGCCGGCAGCCGCCTTTGAGATGGTTGGGGGAGGGGGCCAGGGACCTCACCCGCCGGTCGCCTGTGGCTGCCGGCCCCTGCCTCCTCCCCCGCCCCCTTTAGTCTTCTCGCTGGTTCCTTTTAGAATCAACTCTCCCGCTTATTCATAGGTGAATTGCAGCCCCAGCTCTTTGCCGGAAGAGGTGAGCAAGATGTGCCCAAGGCGCACAGGTCGCCTGGAGACCCCCTTGCATCTCCCCGGCAGAGTTCTTATCATATTTTTGTCTTTAATCTTTCCTGCGTGTGCACCGTGACGCTCTGGTGGGAGCCGCTGCTAACTGCCAACGATAGCCGCTAGGGTGGGAAGGAGGCCAGAGATGCCACCGCCGTTGAAAGCCAAACGGGCCTGGGCAGTGAGTTATACTCCCCAATATCTCCTGGAAATGGGGGAAGAGTATGACGACAACCGCCTGGAACAATTAAATGAGCATCTGGCCAAAGGGGATTATGCCCTGCTGAGCGACGACACCCAGGGATTTCCCGGGGACTTGGTGATCGATTTCCCCGGGGCTTCGGAGCAGCCTTACACCGCGATTATCCAGGTGTCGGCCTCCTAGCCCGGCAGGTGCATACCGCTACCGGGCAAGAAGTCGGAGCATTAGAAATTCTTTGCCGTCCGGGTTTTAACGGGAAGAGGGTCCGCCGGGACCCAGGTGGCCGCCTGCCCTCTTTTCGGTGGTAGTTCAGGCTTGCACCAAGCCTGCCTCATTTCCCTCAGCAACCACCCCATTTGGAAAACACCAAAAAAATGATGGCAATCAGGAGAACCCATTCCATTTGCTAATTTCCTTGGCTAGGGGCGGACTCACGCGTCCGCCCTGGTGGGAGGTGCACACCTGAATGCGCCCCCACCATATTAGCTTTTTTCCCCTTCCAGGCGCTTCTTCATCTCCTTGTTCTGCCGCACCATTTCCCGCCAGCGCATGGCCTTATCAATGGCCAGGAGGATCTGCTCCTTGCGGAAGGGTTTGGTGATGAAGTCAAACGCGCCCTGGGCCATGGCTTCTTCCGCGGACTCCAGGGAACCATAGGCAGTGATGACTATGACCAGGGCGTCTTCATCCATTTTCCGGGCCGCGGCCAGGAGTTCCATGCCGTCCATGCCCGGCATCTTCAGATCGGTGAGGATCAGGTCGAACTGGTCCTTGCCCAGGAACTCGGCGGCCTCCAGGGGGTTATTGGTGGCGGTGACCTGATGGTCGGAATATCCTTCGATGATCATTTTCAGCAAGGCCAACATATCCAGTTCGTCATCCACGGCCAGAATGCGTCCCATCCTTTATGGACCTCCTTATTTTGCGGCCCCGCCGGCCGCTTGCGGACGGCATGGTGTTCAAAGTTCAAGGTTGAGATCAATCTTTAAAATCTTAATAAGTCACGAGCAAGGCGAGGCCATGGCCTAACTGCTAACTGCTCACTGCTTACTGCTTACTGCTCACTGCTCACTCCCTCGTTTCGTGGCCCTCTGCAAAAAATTCCCGGTAGTAATGGTCCACGGCACCTTCGGAGAGCATACTCATATCCAGTTGTTTGCTGACCATCATCAACCTTCCCAAGAGTTCCAGCTTCTCCTCCATAACTGCCGCATCATAGCCGCTGATGCGGGCGGACAGGGAATCCTCTTGAGCTCCACTTGAAACTCCAGGCGTTTCAGCACCTTGCACAGAAAACGCACCCGGCGGCGCCGCCGCTCCAGTTCCGCGCCCCCCCCATAAAAGGTGAGGCTGGCGTAGCTCTCTTCCGGGGCCCCCAAGAAGGATTCAATGGTGGCGAAATGGAACCCCAGGCGGTTGGAGAGGTTGAGATAATCCGCGGCAATAATGGCAAAGTTCTTTTCGTGGAGGCGCTCCCGGATATTGGTGTCAGTGGCCGCGTTCATCACCACCGACATGAACCCGGCCAGGTCCACGGGCCTCGGGCCCCGCCAGCCCGCCGCCTCCACCCCCCGCCAATATGCCGCAAAGGGCCGGGAGCGCAGATGCTTAGGGGTGACCACCGCCAGGTTCTTGGCCTCCGGGGCCAGGCCTCCCCCCAGGTCGATGACGAAGAGCTCCAGGGGCAGATTACTGCTTAGCCGCCGGCTGCCGTCCTCCTCCGGGCCCCGGGCCGAAATCTGAAAAAGTTCCGCCATGGCCTTTTCATGGCCAAAGCGGGTCAGGTCATGATAAGTGGTGCAGTTCTCCGGCCGGAAGCTCTCGGCCCGGGGATCCAGTAGATGCAAAGGGGTAATGTGCTTTAAGACCCGCTCCAGGACCTTCCAGGCCCGGCTCTGGCGCAGGACCTGGTCTCCCGGCGGCGGCTTCAGCAATTCCTGGCGCTTCCCTGCATAGACATTGCCGTAATAGGCGTCCACGGTCACCAGGGCCCCCGGCTGCAGCCGGTGGCTGGCGTCTTTGGCTCCGAAAACCGCAGGCACCCCCGCCTCCCGCAGCACCGTGGCCAGATGCGTGGTGGGGCTGCCCGTCTCGCAGACCATGGCCGCCACCCGGCCCACCGCCAAGGCGTATTCCGGCAGGGCCTGGCGGGTCACCAGCACCGCGCCCTGGGGCACGTCCTGGACACCCTGTTCCCCTAACAGATACACCGGCCCCGCGGCTGCGCCACGGGAGGCGATGATGCCTTCCTCCAGGAGGACCTCCGCGTCTTTGAGCTTGGGGGGCAGGTATTCGGTCTTTAGCTGCCGGCTGATCCTTAAGGGTCGGGCCTGCAGAAGGTAAATCCGGCCCTGGCTGTCCATGGCCCATTCAATATCCTGGGGCAGACCGAAATGCTCCTCCAGGGTCGCCCCCAGCTGATGGAGGGTCAAGACCTGGCTTTCCTCCAGGCAGGCGCCCTTTCTCTCCGGAGGGGTTTCCAGGTCTAGGACTCCCCCCTCCGGGGCCGCCAGATGCATGCGGGTCTTTTCCCCCACTTTCCGGGCCACGATTTGCTCGTTCTCCACCCGGTAGATATCCGGCTCCACCACTCCCCCCACGGCCAGAGACCCCAGGCCGCAGACCGCGTTGATAATGGCGGCTTCGCCCCCCTGCCGGGGGTCCGCGGTATAGAGCACCCCCGCCGAGCTGGCCTCCACCATCTCCATGACCGCCACCCCCATGGCCAGCTCCTGATAGGCAAAGCCGCTGGTATGGCAGTAGTAGAGAACCCGGGGGGTGAATTGGCTGGCCAACACTTCTTTGTAAGATTCCTCCACCTTTTCCCGGGGCACATTGAGAAAGGTTTCAAATTGGCCGGCAAAACTAAAGAGGCTGTCTTCCTGGAGGGCAGAGCTGCGCACCGCCACCCGGGGACCCAGGGGCTCCAGATGTTGAGCCAGGGCCAGGGAAAGCTCCGGCGGCAGTTCCTGGGCCATGACCCGCTCGCGGATATCCTGCCCCGCCTCCTTCAGGCTCTCCAGATCCCGGATATGGGAGCGCCGGATCTGCTCCCGGATAAAATCCTCCAGACCAGACTGTTCGAAGAAGAGCTTTTGGGCGTAGGCGCTGACCGCAAAGCCTTTGGGCACCGGTAGTCCCAGGCGCACCAGGTCCCCCAGCTTTTCGGCCTTGGCCCCGAAAAATTGCCCCTCCCGCACCTCGGCCAGGGGCAAGACCAGGGGGCCCGGCCGCATGGGCGCTCCTGCCAGCTCCTGGACGATTTTCGCCTCCACCCGGCGGCGGGCTTCCTCCAGGCCCGGATAACGGCCCCCGGACATGGCCGCCAGGGCCGCGACCATGGCCTCCACCTCCTGGCCCAAACGCTGGCAGGCGCTGCGGACATAATGCATATCAAACAGGAAGCCTTCGTTCATCTTCACCTGGAGGTCGGTGACCATGGTGAGGATGGCGCTGTTGGCGGCCAGCAGGCGTTTATATTGGCGGTAGCGTTCCAGGAGAGCGGGGGGCGGGGCCAGGGAAACGGGCTTGCCTGGAAGCTGGCGCTTGCCTGTGAGCCATTTTTTCAATTTCCCCAGGGCCATAACCACCAAGTACTTCCTTAGGAGGTTTTAATACCATTATAAAATAAAACATAACCGGCTGCCACCACAAGCCATATTGCGATCTTCTCTTCCACCATTTTCCTGGCCGGGGCGCAATGCCGCCCCTGACTTGACGCCTTTATCTCCGCTCCTTGGTCCCCGGGCCAGCCGACAAACCCACCGGGCCAGACCCCAGATCAGAAAAATTTATTGACATTGTTAGGGTTTTACGGTTTTATGGGCTTGCCTCAGGCAGTATCTCAATGCTTCGGTCTGGAGGTGCATATGTCCCAATGCCCCCATTGTCAAGCCGGATACGAACAAGGCCAGCGGTATTGTAAAGAATGCGGGAGTTTTTTGCTGCATCCAGAGACCGGGGATAATTTTTGCCCCCAATGCGGCATCAGGGTCTCCCACCGGCAGGAATTCTGCCATGAATGTGACGCGCCCCTGAAAGGCCAGGAGGCCGTCGCTCCGGAGGAAGCACCCCCGGAGCAAGCCCCGGTGGCGCCTCCCCCGACTGAACCCGCCCCGGCGGAACCGGCCCCGGCCAAAAAGCCCGCGCCATTGTTGGTGGGTCTCCTCATCGCCGCCGGGGTCATCATCCTCATTCTCTTGGTGGTGATTCTCACCCGTACGCAAACACCCTCTCCGCCGCCTCCCCCGACGCCACCCAAGGCGGAAGCCCCGGCGCCTCCGGTCGCGCCCCCGGCCCCGCCGGCGGCAGCTCCGGCCCCTGCCCCTGAGACCCAGGCCCCAAACCTTAAAGAGCAATTGCAACAAGTGCTCGCCAATATGCGGACGGCCAGACTGAATAAAGACATCGTGCAATTGTTAAATTGCTATTCCCTGACCTTCCCGGACCTGGAAGAGAAGCGACGGGAGACCTTAAAATCCTGGGAGAACTACGATTATACCAACATGGTGTTCACCATTGACGAGGTGCAGCCGCTGGATGCGGATAACGCCACTGTCAAGGTTACCTGGTACGTGGACTTCAGAAACCGCCGCACCGGGGAATTGATCAGTTCCACCCAAGCCTTTCAGGTGCGGTTTGGCAAGGAGCTGGGGCAGTGGCGCATCCGCTCCCTGGAAGAAAGCGAATAAGGAGAACTTAATGGGACGTTGTCATCGCCTCATGGGCCCGCTGCTGGGAGTCATGGTCCTCGCCATGGTCTGCGGTTGTGAGCCGCCCCGCACCTATTCGGTGCCGCCGGCTTACTACTATGTGGTGCCCACTACCACCTATTTACGCTCCTGCGCCAGTTATGCGGATGAATGCTATATCATCGCCCAGGTCTTCAGCGGTGACCGGGTCCTGGTCCTGGACCGCAACGACTACAATTGGGCCCGGGTGCAGTTGGACCGCAGCGGCGTCGTCGGCTGGATTCCCGGGGATTTGATCTCCCCCAGCCCCGTGCCCACTGCCTTTTATGTGGCTTGGTCCAATGTCTATCTCCGGGAATGTTCGGACTACAACTGCCGCTCCCTGGAGCTGCTCTATCGGGGCGACCGGGTGGATAAGATCGACCAAGACTACCGCGGCTGGTGGCGGATCAGATCCGCCAAGTCCGGCATCATCGGCTGGATTCCCGCAGCCGCGGTCTCCCCCAGACCTGGGCCCCCTTATTATTACGTGGCCGTGAACGGCCTGTCCTTGCGGGCCGGCCCCAGCACCAGCTACCGCATTCTCACCACCATGAGCCTCAATAATCGCGTGGAGCTACTGGGCGCCAATGCCGCAGGCTGGTCCCAGATTCGGGACCTGCGCACCAATATCATCGGCTGGGCCGCGTCCCGCTATCTGGAATCCTTCCCGGTGAGCGCTCCCCGGCACGTGCCCAGAAAGACCCGGACTCCCGCCCGGGAGAAAGAGCCTGAACCTCAGGAAAAACCTGCGGCGCCCAGGGCCATGTAAAAACAGTTTTCAGTCTCCAGGAAAATACCAGCTAAAAAAGGGACCCGGAAGCGCTGTCCGGGTCCCTTTTCTGATGGAGAGGGGTTGGGGGGATAAGTTGGTAGCCCAGACTTGGCAACCGCTGCGGCCCAATCCCCGCCTCAGAGCTTGCAGATTACCCCCTCCCTCCCAAAGTCTCCATAATGAGGTCTTCGCTGGCGGAATAGGGGTCCGTGCGCTTCTCCAGGATCTCCTGGAGAATCTCCTCCAAGCGGCCGTTTAAAGAGAGGTGGGCCACCAGTTCCCGGAAGACCCCCTCTTTCAGTAATTCCAGGAATTCCTGACGCGCCCGCTGATAACGGGCGGCAACCAGGGCCTCACCTTGATCTTTCTCCAGGTATTCTTGATGTTCCCGGACCCCGGCCAGCAATTCCTGGATG
>JAGVAH010000027.1 GCA_020060385.1 Syntrophobacterales bacterium
GATCCTTGAGGCTCTTGGCCGTGTGCACCGCCCAGGGGTCACAGGTCTTGGTGATGCTTAAGCCATCCAGGAAGCAGTCTTCGCAAAGCTCCCGGCCCGCGTATTCCCGGGCCTCCCCGGGTTCGAGAACGCCGCCGCATTTGGCGCAGGCCTCTTTAGACATTGCCCTTTCTCTCCCGAAAATTAGATTTCTAATCCTGCCAGGAGTTAACTGCCTTTTCTCAAGCAGTCTCAGCTATGGTGACGTGGCCGGATTTGCAGGAATTCCATGTAAGATGAACGGGTTATCTGCGTAGTTCCAGGGAAAAGGGCAGGGGCGGTTCTCGCACCGCCCCTGCCGACCCCTTCTGCCATCAGGGGAAGAGGGCCTATAATTCGTACTCGCCTTCCATTTCCAGGATGAATTCCCCGGGCCGGTCCGCGGGCTTGACGATGAAGGTGCCGGCCCCCCTGAGGCCCGCCAGTTTGCCGATGCCCCTATCCACCTCCCACTTGCCCTTGGTCATCTCCCCCTGCTTGTCCCCGGTAAAGCGGGAGTACACGGAGCCGTTGGCGTAAACGGTGCAGGCATAGCCGTGCATGCGGCCGTCGCCCTTGACGCGGTCATGGAAGCCAACGCTGCGCCGATAGACAAATTCTCCCGCCACCCCGGGGGTATATTCCAGGGGATAGCCTTCCAGTTCGGTGAGCATCAGGGTGTGGTCCGGGACATCGCCAACTTGGAGCATTTCCCGGCGGGTGACAAAGATTTTGAATTTGGCCTTGCGCTGCATAACGGTCCCTCCCGAAAGTAGTCTGAGCGGGGCAAGGCCGCAGAGCGGCGCTGACGGGCGCCCGTACCCCCGGTTTTTCCCCCTCGCCTCCTGCCATGGGCCCGGAAATGGGCATCTGCGGAGGAGGATGGTTGACTTGGAGCCTTTACCCTCGCCCAGTAGGATTAAGTTAAATATCCAATTCGTTCAATTCAAGGACGTTGCTCTGAATAAACTCCCGCCGCGGTTCCACTTTGTCCCCCATGAGGATGGTGAAGATTTCATCCGCGGCCACCGCGTCCTCGATATTTACTTTCAACAGCGTCCGGGTCTCCGGGTCCATGGTCGTCTCCCAGAGCTGCTCCGGATTCATTTCCCCCAGCCCTTTAAACCGCTGGATAGCCACCCCTTTTTGGCCTTCCGTGAGGATAAAGGCCACCAGTTCCTCCAGGGTGGGGAATTCCCAAACCTTTTCCTTTTCTTCCAGGCGGTGGGGCGGGGCCTGGAAATCCGCCAGGGACTGGTCCAGCCGCACCAGGGCCTGAAAGTCGCTGCCCCCCAATAACTCCCAGTCCAGGCGCATGTCCGGGGCCTCCCGCCGCCCGTCGGCAACGATGACGGCCTGGGCATGGTGTTCTTCATCCGGCTCCAGGCGGGCCCGCCAGCGGCCATGGGCCTCCAGGGCCTGGAGCAAGGCGGACAGCAGTTCCTCCTGGCGCAGGTCCTCTTTGGAGGTCACTCCCTGGTCCAGAACCAGGCGCAGGACCTCCCGGGCCAGACCCCGCTTTTCAAAGCGGGAGAGATATTCCTGATAGGCAAAGACCTTTTCCAGGGCCTGGGACAGGGCCGGACCCTGGAGGGTCCGCTCGGGGCCCAGGCGCAGCCGCTTTTTCTCCAGGCCCCGCTGGATCAAATAGGTCTTGAATTCACTGTCGTCTTTCAAATAAATCTTTTCGCTGCCCCGGGTGAGGCGGTACAGCGGCGGCTGGGCGATATAGAGGTAGCCGCCTTTGACCAGGGCCTCCATCTGCCGGTAGAAAAAGGTGAGGAGCAGGGTGCGGATATGGGCCCCGTCCACGTCTGCGTCCGTCATGATGATCACCTTGTGGTACCGGAGGTCCTCCTCCAAATTGGGCTCCTCTTTGGAGAGGTCCGAGCCCAACGACGAGATGAGGGTGCGGATCTCCGGATTTTCCAGCATCTTTTCAAAGCGGGCCTTTTCCACGTTGAGGATCTTGCCCTTCAAGGGCAGGATGGCCTGAAAGCGCCGGTCCCGGGCCTGCTTGGCGGAGCCGCCCGCGGAATCCCCCTCCACCAGGTAGATTTCCCGCCGCCCCGGGTCCCGTTCCTGGCAGTCCGCCAGTTTGCCGGGCAGGGTCATATCCCCCAGGGCCCCTTTCTTGCGCACCAGGTCCCGGGCCCGCCGGGCCGCTTCCCGGGCCCGGGCCGCGTCCAGGAGCTTGGCCAGGATGCGCTTGGCTACCCCGGGGTTTTCCCCCAGGTAGGTGAGGAAGGTCTCATAGAGGAGGTTTTCCACCAGCCCCTTGACCTCGCTGTTCCCCAGCTTGGTCTTGGTCTGCCCCTCGAACTGGGGGTGGGGGAGCTTGACGCTGATCACTGCGGTCAGCCCCTCCCGGACGTCCTCCCCCTGGAGGTGGGAGTTTTTCAGGGCCTTGGGGAGCTCCGCGGTGGACATATATTGATTGATGGCCCGGGTGAGGCCCGCTTTGAAACCGCTCAGATGGGTGCCCCCTTCCCGGGTGTTGATGTTGTTGGCAAAGGTGAAGAGTTGCTCGTTGTAGGTCTCGTTGTACTGGAAGGCTATCTCCATCTGGATGCCGCCCCGGGCGCCGGAGAGAAAAACCGGGTCCGGGTGGATGGGGTTTTTGTTGCGGTTCAGGTACTGCACAAAGGAGACGATGCCCCCTTCGTAGAGGAATTCGCTTTTCCGGCCGCTGCGCTCATCCTCCAACAGGACCCGCACACCGCCGTTCAGGAAAGAGAGTTCCCGGAGGCGCTGGGCCAACAGATCGTCACTGAAATTAATATCCGCAAAGATCAAGGGGTCCGGCCGGAAGAGCACCGTGGTGCCCCGGCGCTTGGTTTCGCCGGTGACGGTCAAGGGGGTTTTGGTCTTGCCCCGCTCGTAACTTTGATGAAAGACCTTGCCGTCCCGTCTGATCTCCACTTCCAGGTATTCGGAGACCGCGTTGACCACCGAGACCCCCACGCCGTGGAGGCCGCCGGAAACCTTGTAGGCGCCGCTGTTGAATTTGCCCCCCGCGTGCAGGCGGGTCATGACCACTTCCACCGCGGGCAGTCCTTCCGTGGGGTGCAGGTCCACGGGGATGCCCCGGCCGTTGTCCTCCACGGTGACGCTGTTGTCCGGGTGGATTTTGACCTTGATTTCGGTGCAATAGCCGGCCATGGCCTCGTCGATGGAGTTGTCCACCACCTCGTAGACCAGGTGGTGGAGGCCTTCCGTGCCGGTGTTGCCGATGTACATGGCGGGCCGTTCCCGCACGCCCTCCAGGTCCTTTAAGACCTGGATCTGTTCGGCGCTGTACTCTTCGGTTGCGATGGGGCTTTTCGCCAAAATGCTTCTCCTTTAATCCTGCGGGGTGATTCGTTATTTATTCGTTATTTACCGGTTTTTACCCCCCTTTTCTAAAGGGGGGTAGGGGGGATTATCTAAGCGCCTAATAATCCCCCTAAATCCCCCTTTAAGAAAGGGGGACTTTAAGGTTTACCATTAGATTTCGTTTTCCCCGGATATTTAACAAAAGCTATCAATTTTCTTATTCCTCCGGGGTCTTGATGGTCCCCCGGATCAGGTCCGCCATGGTTTGGGGCGCATTCAGGGTCTGGCAGAGCAGCTCTTTCACCCCCCGGCGGAATTCCTCTTTGGACCGGTTGGGCTGATGTGTCCCCAAGACCAGCTCCAGGCCCGGAAAATGCTCCTTGATGACCTTCTTATACTGATGCACGAAGGGGCAGACCGCGGTCATACAATATGACAAGTGCAGGGCATGAACTTTAAAATCGGCGATGGCTTTGACCCGGCGCAGAATCTTTTCCGGCGCGGCCAAAGTGGGGCAGCCGACGCAACTGATGAGCCCCACCAAGTCCAGAGGCTCATCCTGTGGATAGTGTTCAAAAAAGCCCCGGCGCTTGCGCAGGTCCGCCAGACAGACCACGGAGGCGCAACTGGCGTCCTGGGTGCAGTTGGCGCAGGTGATGATGCCGATGCGGGTCATTTCCCTACCGTCTTTATTTTTTCTTCTCGTTCCCAAGTTGTACTTGGGAACGTTTTATCGTTGAGCCAAGCTTTGCTTGGCTTCGGGAACGCCCTCCACACGGCTGGGGGCATTTTGGGGTTCCCAAGCGCAGCTCGGGAACCAGGATATATCTTATTTCACCCGGGGGATGACGCTCACCTCCACCATCACATCCCCGTAGCCCGCGCACTCCACCCCCGCGTCCGGGCAGCGCACGTATTTCATAAAATGAAACAGGTTGGGCTCCAGGCCCTCGCTCAGGCGTTCATTGATCAATGCCACCGGTACCTGCATCTGCGCCATCAGGTAGACGCACAGCCTGGAGGGGCAGAGTTTGGTGACGAAGTTGCCGTCCACGTCCAGTATGAAGCGGTCCCCCGCCTTATACCCGGAATTGCAATGCCGGGCGGCCACCACTTTGGCTTCGATGGAATATTTGGCCGCGGCCCGGGTCAGTTTGGCGATCTGCCGCAGCCGGGGGTCCCCGTCAGGGATCTGCTCCATTTGCTCTTCGGTGTAACCCACCCGCTCCCCAAAGCGCCGCAGTAATTTCCGTTCGTCCATCAGTTCCTCAGTGATAGCACAGATTTTCCAGCCTGTGCCAATTCCTCGCATGGTGGGCCGAGCCCACCCTACAGCTTTTTCAAAGCCTCGAAGGCAGCCTGGGCCTCCGGGGAGAACTCGTGAAAGCGCCGCAGTTTCTCACAGGGCTGTTCCGGGCAGACCGCGCAGTGCTCCAGACCCCGGCCCAGGCAGCATTGCCGGATCTCGCAGACCAGACAATAACCGATTTTTCTGCCCCCGGCGCTGAGACAACCGTCGCAGTTGATATCTTCCTTCTGTAATTGCATCCCAAACTTTTGGGCATACAAGGCCGCGGTCTGCTCCCGGAGTGCGTCATCATCGTTTTGGGTGGCGATATAAGTGGGGCATTGGGAGCAATCCAGCCCACAATAAGCAATCATTTGAGACATGCTGTTAGATTTTGTTCCTTCCTCACAGACTCATGGGCATGATGATGGTGAAATAGCCCGGGTCCCCCTTGGACGTCAGGCGGCAGGGGCGGTCCCGGTCATTGATCTCCAGGACAACTTCCTCCGCATCCATGACATTGAGGGGCTCCAACAGATACCGGGCATTAAAGCCGATCTCCAGGGGCAGATCATCCGGCGTGCCCTTCTCCAGGGTCAGGGGCAGGACCTCCCGCCCCTCCCCCACTTCCGGGTTGCTGAAGGTGGCCTCCAATTGCTCCGACCCCAATTTTAAGATCACCCCCCGGAAGCGCTCCGTGGAGAGCAGGGAAATGCGGTGCAGGGTGTCCCGCAAGTCCTGGCGCTTCACCACAAAATGAAAGTTGGCGCCCTCCGGAATGATGCGGCGGTACTCGGGAAATTTCTTTTCCAACAGCCGGATGAAGAGGTATTTGGAGTTGGCCTTCAGGGCCAGGCTCTGGCGGCTCAGCCCCAGGGCCACCTTTTCCTCCTCCCCCAGGAGGCGGGAGATCTCCCCCACCCCCTTCCGGGGAATGAGGATGCCCTCCTCAATGGCGAACTGCTCGCTGGCCGGCAGGGGCCGCTCGATCAAGGTGAGGCGGTGGCCGTCGGTGGAGACCATGCGCAGGAAAAACTCCCCTTCCGTCTCCACCCGCTCCCAGAAGATGCCGGAGAGATGATACTGCAGGTCGTCCACGGACACGGAGAAGATGGTCTTCTCGATCATCTCCCGGAGCTGCCGGCTTTCCACTTCCACCAGGTTCTCCTCGGTGGTCTCGGGAATAGCGGGATATTGATCCGCGGGCAGCCCCAGGAGCTGGTAGCGGGACTCCCCCACCAGGACCTGGAGGTTGGATTTTTCCGTGCCCTCCAGATTCAGGCTCTCCCCGGGCAGCTCCTTCACCAGGTTATAAAAATAATGGGCCGGCAGGGTCAGGGAGCCCGGCTCTTCCACCATGGCGGGGTAAGAGCCCCGAAAGCTCACTTCCAAATCCGTGGCGGAAATCTTCACTCCCCCGTCGCCGGCTTCCAGGAGAAAATGGCTCAAAATGGGCATGGTACCCCGGCGGTCCACCACCCCCAGGGTCCGGCTCACTCCCTTCAACAAAGTCTCCCGCTCCATTGTCAGCCGCATGGTCAATTTCTCCTAAAAATAATAATTAAATATAGTTTTAGTTTTTTTAATTACTCCTGAAAGTTTTGTCGATAACTAGGTTAACTGATTAAAAGTATTTTGAATTTTATTATCAGTAGTGGAAAGAGGAGTGAACCGCTTTGCCATTTTATCATTATTCCCCTTTCCCTTCAGCCGCAAGATTGTCGAAAACCATCAAGCTTTGGTAAACCCCGATAGAGATATGTCAAATCTTAAATGTATGGGATTGGTGGAGGGGGCGGGGGCCCGTAGCCACAGGCGGGACGCCTGTGGTTTCCCTGGCCCCCTCCCCCAAAATCCTTTAACTCATTCACACACCGCGCCCTTGCTGCCGGAGCTGACAATGCGGCTGTAGCGGGCCGCGTAGCCGTGCTTGATCTTCGGCTCCGGGGGCTGCCAGGAGGCTCGGCGTTGAGCCAGCTCCGCCGCGTCCACCAATAAGGTCAGAGTCTTGGCGGGGATATCGATCTTGATGCGGTCGCCTTCCTGGACCAGGGCCATGGGCCCCCCTTCCGCGGCTTCCGGGGAGATATGGCCGATGGCCGCGCCCCGGGTGCCGCCGCTGAAGCGGCCATCGGTCAACAGGGCCACTTCCTTATCCAGGCCCATGCCGGCGATGGCGGAGGTGGGGGTGAGCATCTCCCGCATGCCCGGGCCGCCCCGGGGTCCTTCGTAGCGGATGACCACGATCTCCCCGGGCTCAATAAGTCCCCCTAAAATGGCCTGGGTGGCCTCTTCTTCGCCGTCGAACACCCGGGCCGTGCCTTCATTGACCAGCATCTCCGGGGCCACTGCCGACTGTTTCACCACGCCGCCGTCCGGGGCCAGGTTGCCCCGGAGGATGGCGATGCCCCCCTGAGGGTGGTAGGCGTTGGCCAAGGGGCGGATGACGTTCTCATCCTGCACCTGGACCGGGGCCAGGTTATCGGCCACCGTGGCCCCGGTGACGGTAAGGGGCGAGCCGTCCACCAAGCCCGCAGCCCAGAGGGTCTTCATGACCCCGGGCACCCCCCCGGCCGCGTCCAGGTCCTCCAGGTGGTGCAGGCCGCCGGGGCTCATGGAGCAAATATGGGGGGTTTTGGTGCTGATCTCGTTGAACAGGTCCAGGGAAAGGTCGATGCCCGCCTCCCGGGCAATGGCCGGCACGTGCAGCACGGTGTTGGTGGAGCAGCCCAGGGCCATGTCCACCGCCATGGCGTTTTGAAAAGCGGCCAGGGTGGCGATCTGGCGGGGGAGGATTTGTTTGGTCACCATGTCCATGATCTTCATCCCCGCCTCCTTGGCCAGGCGGAAGCGGGCCGCGGCCACTGCGGGGATGGTGCCGTTGCCGGGGAGGGCCAGCCCCACCGCTTCGCTCAGGCAATTCATGGAATTGGCGGTGAACATGCCGGCGCAGGAACCGCACCCGGGGCAGGCGCACTCCGCCAGGGCCTTCAGGTCCTCTTCCCGGAGCTTTCCGGCCTTGACCGCGCCCACGCCCTCAAAGACCGTGATCAGGTCCACCTCTTTACCCTGGAAGCGGCCGGCCAGCATAGGGCCGCCGGAAATCAGGATGGCGGGGATATTGAGGCGCAGGGCCGCCATGAGCATGCCGGGGACGATCTTGTCGCAGTTGGCCACCAGGACCAGGCCGTCCACCGGATGGGCCGTAGCCATGATCTCAATGGAGTCGGCGATGAGTTCCCGGGAGGGCAGGGAATATTTCATGCCCTGATGGTGCATGGCCAGGCCGTCGCAGACGCCGATGACCCCGAACTCCAGAGGGGTGCCTCCGGCCAGGCGCACGCCAGCCTTGGCCGCCTGGGTGATCTTGTCCAGGTGGATGTGTCCGGGAATGAACTCGTTAAAGGAATTGGCCACACCGATGATGGGTTGGTCGATTTCCCGGTCGGTCAAACCCATGGCCCTGAACAGCGAGCGGTGGGGATATTTTTCCAGGCCTTGTTTCATCAGGTTGCTGCGCATGGGTGACTCCTTTCTCTCGCTACTATCCTGAACGCGCCGGAGTGTCTTATTTCGTTAATTTATCCAGTAAACGGCGAGCAATGCCGGCCAACACAGGGGACTCGGGCTCCTCAGGCGCGGGTGGGGCCACCTCGGGCGCCGGCTCCTGGGCCGCCGCGCTTTCAGAATCCTCCACTTGGGGCTCCGCCTTGGCCTTCGGTTTCGAGGACCGCCGCCGGGGCCGGGACGGCCGTTTTTTCCCCCCCGGGGGTTTGGCTTCGGGAGCCGGCGCGGTCTCTGGCGGCGCTTTGGCCTCCGCGGCCGCCTTCTCCTCGGCCTTGGTCTCGGCCGCGGGCTTGGCCTCGGCCGGGGCCTTGCGCTCCGGAGCCGCTTTTAATTCCGCGCCCTCCCGTTTGAGGTATTCCACTTGGATTTCCTCGGGGCCCAGGCCGTCTTTGCCGGTCACCACCACCTTGATCCCGAATTGTTCCTCCAGGGAAATGAGGTCCTTGCGCTTCTTATTGAGGAGAAAATGGCCGACCTCTAGGGGCACCAGGGCCCTCACCTCCTGGACCTGGCTCTGGGCCACCTGGGTGCTGATCTGCCGCAGGAGGCTGACGCTCAGGGTCTCCACCTTTTTGACGCGGCCCCGGCCCCGGCAGGCGGGGCAGGTAATATAAGCGCTGACCTCGGCGGTGGGGCGCAGGCGCTGGCGGGAAAGCTCCAGGAGGCCGAACTTGGACAGATGCCCCAGGGTCACCCGGGCCTTGTCCTTTTTCAGGCTCTGCTTTAAGACCTGTTCCACCTCTTTCTGGTGCTTCTTGTCCTTCATATCAATGAAATCAATGACAATGAGCCCCCCCAGGTCCCGGAGGCGGAGCTGCCGGGCCACTTCTTCCGCGGCTTCCAGGTTGGTTTTGAACACGGTCTCTTCCAGCTCCCGGGGTCCGGTGCAGCGTCCGGAATTAACATCGATGGCCACCAGCGCCTCGGTGGGGTTGATGACGATGCTGCCTCCGGACTTTAAGGGCACCTGCTCCGTGTAAATGCGGTCGATCTGTTCCTCCAACTGATAGCGGGTAAAGATGGGGAGCTTGTCTTTATAGAGCTTCAGGGCATGGACCTGGCGGGGGGCCATTTCCTTGATAAAGGTGCGCAGGGTCTGAAAGACGTCTTTGTTGTCCACTAGAATGGTCTTGATATCCGCGGAAAAATAGTCCCTGACGGTCCGGGTGATGAGGTCCAGGTCCCGGTGCAAGAGGCAGGGGGCCGGCTGGGTGGCCGCAGTCTGCTTGATGTTGTCCCACACCTTCAGCAGGAAATTCATGTCCTTGGCCAGTTCCCGGGTGGCCGCGGTCTCGCCCGCGGTGCGGATGATCAGGCCCATCTCCGGGGGCAGGCCCAATTTCTGGGCCAACTCCTTGAGGCGCTGACGTTCTTCTTCGTTTTCGATCTTCCGGGAGACCCCCAAATGGCTCTGGTTGGGCAGGAGCACCAGCCGCCGGCCAGGAAGGGAGAGATAGGTGCTGAGAAAGGCCCCTTTGGTGGCGGACTCCTCTTTATACACCTGGACGATGAGCTCCTGGCCTTTGCGCAAGACCCGTTGAATCTTGGCCTTGCTCTTGCTTTGGGGTTTTTCCTGGTACCAGTCGGGGTGTATTTCCGACAAGGGCAAGAAGCCGTGGCGCTCCCCCCCGTAATTGACAAACGCGGCCTGGAGGCTGGGCTCGATATTGGCCACCACGCCCTTGTAAATATTGGCTTTGGTAGCTTCCCGGGACGCGGACTCCAGGGCCAACTCTTCAATCTGCCCTTCTTCCACGATGGCCACCCGGAACTCGTCCGGATCCGCGGCATTAACCAACATCTTCCGGGGTGGACTCATGGTCAGCTCTCCCAGGCCCGTTGCACGAATTCCCGGAAACCGGGCTGGCGATCTTGGGCCGCCATGCGGTTGAGGGCCAGGGGTAGGGCCGCCGGGGTCTTCAGGTTGCTGATGGGCGGCATCTCCCGGCGCCGGAAAAAGGCGGTGGGCACTAAAAAATTGATGTCCCCCTGCACCGGCTGGTAATACAAAAATCCTTCTTTCACCGCCACGGGCATGGGCAGCCCAAAGTCCCGGACCCGCCGCCAGCTCTCAAAGGGCCGGGGATAGTGGTTGAAATTCCGGTTCAAAAAGGCAATGTCCCGGTAAGGCAGATCCCCCAACTGGAAGCTTTCGATCATCACATCCCGCCCCAGTTCCGGGTCCCAGGCCAGCATGCCGCCCTTCTGGGGCTTCACCGGGTTGTTGGCCACCACTTCCATGACCATGCGGAAGCCTTTCTCCCCCAGCTCCAAGACCAGCCCCAGACTGTGAAAATCCAAGGCCCCGGTCAAATAGTCCAGGTCCTCAATGTTGTAGGAGATTTTATTGACAAAACCCTGGAGCCAATCCCCCACCGCCGCCTGGGAATGATAGACCCTTTCCCGGGCGAGCCCTCCGGGCCAGGTGAAAAGCTGCCGGTCCAGGGTTTGTTGCATCACCATCTGTCCATGGTTATGCAGGCGCCGGGGAGAGGCAGTATCATAAAAAAAACAGCCGTTTTTCAGGTTAAGGCCGTGGAAACTCTCCTGCACCAGGAAATAGACCCGGGCCGGGTCAAAGCCGTAAAAATGCCACTGGTAAAAGTCTTTTTCAATGCCGGAGACCATTTCCTCGCCGACAATGACCAACAGATGCTGGCGCGCCAGCATCTCCCGGGGGGATTCCCCCAACTCCCGGGCCAGCCCTTCTATTTCAAAGGCCAGTTGCAGCATGTGGCGGGTCCCCAAAGACAGGGGCAGCAAATCCCCGGGGGGACATGCCAGCTGCGCGGCTACGGCCTCCGGAGCCACCACCTCTCCAGCATCCATGCCCATTAAGTGGGCAATACTGTCCAGCTTCAAGTCTCTGGCAAGATTAAGGAAATATTTGGACCCCATCAGGAGACGGGTGCCTTCCCCGGCGGCTGCATGCTCAAAAAGGACTTCTCCCCGGGCCACCGCCTCCCGGGCCAGGCGCAGCGGCCGGGGGGCGCCGTCCTCCAGGAGGTGGATGAGGTGGGGTTCCTCCAATTGGGCCAAACGGGGATAGCGGTTGATCTCCCGCTCCCGGGCCGCAATCTCGGCCAGGGAACCGAAAGGGGACAGCTTCTCTTGGGCCAAGCCAACACAGGAGGCAAGATAATGATCGCGGGACCGGAGATCCACCACCGGCTGAGAGACTTGAGGCATGAAATTCCTGTAATTTTGGTCGGTTAGGTTAATTTTTTTTATCATGTCCCTCCCAAACTGTCAAGTTTTTATGGCAGGCCGGGCAATTTGGGGTGGGGGAAGGGCCCCACAGCCACAGGGGTTTCCCTGGCGCCCCCTCCACGAAAAATTCACATCTTCACAGCGCCGGGCGCAGGTAAGTGGGCACCAGTAGTGGGGGGGCAAGGGTCTGGCCCTGCTCCAGGCGAAGCCTCCCCAGGCGGGCGATGGTCGCGGCCCGGGGGTGGCGCTTCGCCGGGGCGGCCCAGGTGATTTCCGGGGACAGGCGCTGGTTCAGAAAATCTCCGTAGGCGTTGAGGCCGGGACCGGTGAGGAGCAGGGGCGGTTTAAGCCGGGCGGGGAGCGCGGCCAGGGGCAGGCGTTGAGGCTCTGCCAGGGCCTGGGGGAGTTCTGCCGGGCACCGGAAAAGCCCCAGGTAGACTTCCTGCCTTTTGGCGTCCATGATCACCGCCGTGGGCTGGGTCTGGCAGGGAAATTGGGCGGCCAGGGCCTCCAGGGTGGAGACCGCCACCAGGGGACAGCCCAAGGCCCAGGCCAGGCCCTTGGCGGTGGCCAGGCCGATGCGCAGGCCCGTAAAGTTGCCGGGGCCCTGGCTGACCGCGATGGCCTCCAGTTCTTGGAGGCTGCGCCCCGCAACCCGTAGGAGTTCCTCCACTCCCGGGAGCAGGTGCTGCAGGTAAGTCCCCGGGCTGTGCAGAGAAAATTCCGCCAGCAGCCGGTCCGCCGCGGCCAGGGCCAGGCTGCCGTTCTCGGTGGCGGTATCCAGGGCCAGGATCAACATGCGGGTTTCAGGGCTTGGGCGCCAGCAGCCGCAGGATGTCCTGATACAACACCAGGGCCATCAGGGCCAGAATCAGCATCAGCCCTACGGCCTGGGCCATTTCCCGGTGTTTGATGGGCACCGGTTTGCGCCGCAGGGCTTCCCAGAAAATAAAGACCAGGTGGCCGCCGTCCAGGACGGGGATGGGCAGGAGATTGAGCATGGCCAGGTTGACGCTTAAAATGGCCATAAACTGGATGAGGTAGACAACCCCCGCTTCCGCCTGCTTACCGGCTACCTGGGCGATGAAGATGGGACCCCCCAGGGTCTTTAAGGGCACTTGCCGGGCCAGCAGTTTGTAGATGCTTTCCAAGGTTACCCAGGCGATGCCCAGGGAGTATCGCACCCCTTCCTGGAAGGCCCCCAGGGGGCCCACCCGGTCGACGGCCAGGGTGTCCGCGGCCCGGATGCCGATAAGCACTGTGGAGACCTTGCCTCCAAAGATATCGGTGACTTCCTGACGTTGGGGCGTCACCGTCAGCCGCCAGGCCTTCTCCCCCCGTTTCACCTCCAGGGTCAGGGGGCTCTCTCCACCTTTCTTGATTTTGGCGGATAACTCATTCCAGCGCTTCACCGGCAGCCCGTCCACCGCCAGGATCCGATCCCCCTGCTGCAGCCCGGCCCGGGCCGCGGGGGAATCCGCGCTCACCCCCCCGATCTCCGTGGTGGCATAAGGGATGCCCGTGAACGCGAAGACCAGGAACAGGGCCAGGACCGCGAAGAGGAAATTGAAAGCCGGTCCGGCCAGGACGATGAGAAAGCGGTGCCACAAGGGGTGGTGGATGAAGGAGCGGTGTTCCAACTCCGGGGGCACCTCGTCATGGGGGTTTTCCCCTAGCAGCTTGACGTACCCCCCCAAGGGGATGACGGAGAGGCGGTAATCCGTCTCCCCCACCTTTTTGTGGAGCAGCTTGGGGGGAAAGCCCAGGGAAAAGGCATCCACCCGCACCCCGCAAATCTTGGCCAGCAGGAAGTGGCCGAACTCATGGATGAAGATGAGGACTCCTAAAACGACGATGGTGGCCAGTATGGTGGTCATGAAGAGTTTCCGGCTCCTGTTCGGGCAATCAGATTTTGGGCGTGCTCCCGGGCCCAGCGGTTGACCCCCAGGACCTGTTCCAGGCTGTGCAAAGACTCCGGGGCATGGGCCTCCATGGTGGCCGCCACCACCCGGGGGATGCCCCGGTAGGAGAGGCGTTCTGCCAGGAAGGCAGCCACCGCCACCTCATTGGCGGCATTGAGGACCGCGGGCATGGTGCCCCCCGCGCGCGCGGCCTCATAACCGAGGCTTAGCGAGGGAAAGCGCTCCAGGTCCGGCTCCTCGAAAGTCAGTTGGGCGATTTGGCCCAGATCCAGGGGCGGCCCGCTCAGGGGCAGCCGCCGGGGATAGGTCAGGGCATAGGCGATGGGCAGCCGCATATCCGGCACCCCCAATTGGGCGATCACCGAGCCGTCCACGAACTCCACCAGGGAATGGATAATGCTCTGGGGATGGATATAGACGCCGATGCGGTCCACCGGCAAGGCGAACAGGACACTGGCCTCGATGACCTCCAGGGCCTTGTTCATCATGGTGGCGGAATCAATGGTGATCTTGGCCCCCATGTCCCAGTTGGGGTGGCGCAGGGCCTGGGCGGGGGTGACCCGGGCCAGCTTCTCCGCGGGCCAGGACCTGAAAGGCCCCCCGGACGCGGTCAGCCACAGTTTTTTCACGTCCTCCCGCCGCTGCCCCTCCATGGCCTGCATCAGCGCGCTGTGTTCGCTGTCCACCGGCAGCAGGGGCACCCCTGTTTTCCGGGCCGCGGCCATCACCAGGGGGCCTGCGGCCACCAGGGTCTCCTTGTTGGCCAGGGCCACCGGAATGCCGGCCTCGATGGCCGCCAGGGTGGGCTCCAGGCCCGCGGCGCCCACCATGGCCGAGACCACCAGGTCCGCGCCCGGGGCGGTGGCCACCGCGGCTGCGCCCTTAGGACCCGCCAGAAGTTCCGGATTCTTGTCGGCGGGGAGCAACTCCCGGAGCCGGGCCGCGGCCTCCTCATCCTGCACCGAGACCACCCGGGGCCGAAATTGCCGGATCTGCGCGGCCAACAGCTCCACGTTCCGGCCCGCGGCCAACCCCATCACGGTGAATTCCAAGGGGTGCTCCGCCACCACCGCCAGGGTGCTCCGGCCGATGGAGCCCGTGGACCCCAAAATCGCTAATTTTTTCACAACCTACATCTTAACCCATTCAACCCGTGCCTGCAAAAAAAAGTGAGCAGGGGTGATGGGGGGCGGGGGGGGATAAGGTCAGGGGCCAGGGAGTTAACCTCCCGCCTGTGTAGCTGTGGCCCCTATTTGTCATTCTTAACGGAGCGCAGCGGAGTGAAGAATCTCGATTTTCTCCTTTCCTCCACCCCCAGACATTTTTTAAGTTATATTCCCCTTTGCTTCCGAAGACCGAGCCTCTTTATTTTCCCCAAAGATTCAGATAAGATTTATGCATGACCCAACGTGAAGCGGCCCTGGCGGGCAAGGTGACCGAGGTGATGGCCCAGGCGGCCCAAAAGGAAGGGCTGGCCCCGGAGGTCATCCGCCAGGGGCTGGCCCAGGGCACTCTGGTGGTGCCCGCCAATCCCGGCCACCGCAACCTGTCGCCGCTGGCCATCGGCCGGGGGGTGCGGGTGAAGATCAACGCCAATATCGGCACCTCCCCCCACGACGTCAACCTGGAGAAGGAAGAGGCCAAGCTGGCCGCGGCCCTGCGCTACGGGGCCGACGCGGTCATGGACCTGTCCACCGGCGGGCCTTTGAATGACCTGCGCACCACGCTTTTAGCCAAGTGCCCCGCACCCTTCGGCACCGTGCCCATCTACCAGGTGATGACCGAGGCCAAGAGCCTGGAGGAGGTCAAAGGGGACTGGTTCCTGGACATGGTGGAACACCACGCCAAACAAGGGGTGGACTTCGTCACCGTCCACTGCGGCGTCACCCGCAAGGCCCTGCCGTTGCTAAAAAAGCGGGTCACCGGCGTGGTCTCCCGGGGCGGGGCCTTCCTGACCGCCTGGATGCGCCGCCACCGCCAGGAAAACCCTTTATACGCCCAATATGACCGGTTGCTGCAAATCGCCCGGGACCATGACGTCACCCTGTCCCTGGGGGACGGCCTGCGCCCCGGGTGCCTGGCCGACGCCACCGATAAGGCCCAGCTCCACGAACTGAAGATCCTGGGAGAATTGACCAAACGGGCCTGGGCGAAGGGAGTGCAGGTGATGGTGGAGGGGCCGGGGCACCTGCCTTTAAAGGCCATCAGGAAAAACGTGCGCCTCCAGCAAAAATACTGCGCCCACGCCCCCTTTTACGTCCTGGGCCCTCTGGTCACGGACGTGGCCTCCGGCTACGACCACATCGCCGGGGCCATCGGCGGGGCCCTGGCCGCCACGGAAGGGGCTTCCTTTCTCTGCTACGTCACCCCCGCGGAACACCTGAAGCTGCCGGAGGTGGAGGACGTCATTGACGGGGTAGTGGCCTCCCGCATCGCCGCCCATGCCGCGGATATCGCCAACGGCATCCCCGGGGCCGCGGACTGGGACCTCTCCATGTCCAAGGCCCGCCGGGCCCTGGACTGGCAGACCCAAATCAGGCTCTCCATCAACCCGGATAAGGCCCAACGCTACCGGGAGCTGAGCCTGGCCCAAGAAGACCAGTGCACCATGTGCGGCAAATTCTGCGCCATGAAGGTCTTTGACGACAAGTTCGAGGGCTGAGCCGCCTCCCGGCCCCGCCATTCCCTGCCCTAGGCAAAATTCGCCGCCCCCTTGGCCCACCGGCATCAGCACGAAAAGACTTTTTTGCCCCCCCGCGGCGTTTTCCCCATAAAGAAAAGCGGCGTTTGTGACGATGTGCTAGTAAAGCCCGAAAGGGTATAGCCTTTGCAATGGTAAAGAGTCATGAAAGCAATCATCTCTGTGCTGGTGGAAAGCCCTTTTTACTTTACGATGCCCCTGCGGGATCGTTACCGCTTGGTAAGGAGGCTGAGCGACAGGGAAGAGGACCTCGATCTGAGCGGTTATCATAAAAAGATCGACACCTTTCTGCGGGTGGGAGAGTTGAGCGATTAAAACCCCGGCCCCCAGAAAGCGCACTCTTTAAAGCCCCTCCTCCCGGACGCCACACCCCTGCCTTAAGTACCGAGGCCCCCCCATCCTTTTGGCATTACTAAAAAATTTCCCCCAACCTGGCCTTTCCCGAGGTTTGCCCCAGGCCTTTGTTATTAATGGCGCTATCCCGAACTATTCTCAGGGGGAGGGGGGCCGTGCCCTTTGAATAAGGCGATAATTTACCCTGACGGACTAGTAACTTGGGGGTGATAGGCAGGTGGTGGCGGAGGGGGCCCGGCCCCCTCCACCAAAAGCATTCCCGGTTTTCCCGGGCAGGGGGGCTAAATTTACATCACACTATTTGTGGAACGTAACACCTGTTTTTCCGTTAATTAGACCCTTCGCTGCGCTCAGGGTGACAGAAAAAGTCAGAACGACAGAAGAAGGAGGTTTGGCAAGAGCTTCTGGTTGCTGCCTACTTGCCGGTGAGTTCCTTGATCTCTTCTTTGGCTTTCTCCAATTCCTTGACTTGTTGTTGGTCCATCCTCAGGAGCATAATCTGAAATTCCCCTACGTGGGTCTTTTCTTCCTGGGCGATATCCAAGAAGACCTTTTTAATGTCGGGGTCATCGGTCAAGGCCGCGAGCTGCTCATAGAGGTTGATGGCGTCCAGCTCGGCGATGATGCCGATGCGCAGGAGCTCCTGGTTTAAGTTTTCCTTAGAGAGTTTGCTTAAATCCGCGGGGATTTTGGATAACATAACTCCTCCCTTTTCTGAAAAGTTTAAGGTTCAAAGTTCAAGATTAATGGCGGGCGGGCATTGCCCGACAAGTCCTTAGCATATAGCGGCCTGGCTTGAAAAAAAATGCTGCGTCACAATCAAACTTCTGGTAGCCATAGTAAGCATGGCAGGAAGCAGCGTCAAGGGAGCCGGGAGTCCGGCCCCTGCCGGTTGGCGGGAGAAGGGTCAAAAGCTTCTGACCCTTAGCCCTTTCCTCCCACCTCTTGGGTAATAATTTTTCCCCCCGGCCCTGGCCCCCGGTGGCTTGTAGCTCCCGGGGGCCAGGGCCGGAATATGGGGTTGGAGTGGGGGGCGTGGGGGGAGAGGCAGGGTCCCGGACCCTGGCCCCTCCCCCCACTCCTTAAAAAAACAGCCCCGCGCCGGTTTTACCGGGTTCGGGTGTTATCATCATAGGGATTTTTATTCCCAGGGAGAATGCAGATGGCAGAGGATCGGGTGCGGGAGCGGCTATCCGCCTGGCTGGACGGCGAATTGACCCCGGAGGAGCGCCGGGAGGTGGCCGGGCACCTGGAGGTGTGCCCAGAGTGCCGGCGGGAGCTGGACCTGCTTAAGGGGCTGGACGCGGCCCTGGGCAGCCTGGAAGCGCCGGTGCCTGCGGGGTTGCCGGCCCGGGTGCTGGAGAGGCTGCAGCCCCGCCGCCGCTACGGCTGGCAGTCCCTGGCCATGGTGGCGTCTCTGGTGCTGGGCATCGTTTTAGGCGGTGCCCTGGCCCGGGATTTTTATCCCTACTCCACCGCCGCGGCCATCAGTAACGGCAATGGCGAAGTCCTGGCCCTGGAAGAATTCCATGACTTCCCCCAGGGGTCCCTGGGCGCGGTGATGGTCTCCTATCAGGCCGAAGAGAGCAACGGAGTATGAAGCGGAACTGGCTGCTGTATCTGGTGATCTTTTCCCTGGCCCTCAACCTGGGGACCATCGGCGCGTTCGCCTATCTGCGCTACCAGGATCGGCAGGGGGTGGCCGGCAAGGAGGAGCCGCAACCGGTGGGCCTGCGGGACCTGTGGCTGGCCCTGCGCCTGGATCAGGAGCAGCGGCAGACCTTGGGGCGGCTGGCGCCGGAGCATCGACAGCGGATCCACCAGTTGCGGCGGGAGATGATGGCCAAGCGCCAGGAGCTTTTTAACCTGCTCAAAGGTGAAAATCCCCAGTGGAGCGCCATCCAGGCCAAGATCCGGGAGATCAGCGCCAAGCAAGGCCAGTTGGAGGAAGAGGTGGCGCGGTTTCTGCTGGAGTGTAAAAGACATTTGCGGCCGGAGCAGCAAGAGGCCTTTATCAACCTGGTGGACCGCCGGCTGCGCCGCCATCACCATGGTGGCCGTTGGGGCGGTGGCATGAGGGGTCACCGGGGACCCCCTGGAGGCCAAGGAATGGGACAGGGGCCGGGAATGGGTGGGGGCCCCGGGCCCCATGGCTGTCCCCCCTCCCCGCCCGCCACCGGGGACTAAAAAACATATCTTAAGAAGATAACGCCTATGGGAGAGGAAAGATGACCAAAAAGAAACGACTGCATACCAGTTTGGCTCTGGTTTTGGCGGGATCCTTGCTCTGGGCGCCTCTCAGTTGGGCCCAATGCCGGGGCGGCGGAGGTCCCGGGGCCGGGGGAGTATGCCCGGTGAACCAATCTGGCCAGAAGACCTGGCAGGGCCGGGGGCAGGGCAATGGTAACTGTCCCTATTACTCC
Source organism: Syntrophobacterales bacterium (assembly GCA_020060385.1). Lineage (GTDB taxonomy): Bacteria > Desulfobacterota > Desulfobaccia > Desulfobaccales > 0-14-0-80-60-11 > SURF-52. The sequence continues at coordinate 18,799 of JAGVAH010000027.1, forward strand.
GGATATGGTCGCGGCTCCCAGGGCCGGGGTCGGGGCGCCAATGCCCAGGGTTTCCAGGGGCAGCGGGGCCAAGGCCGGAATGCGCCGAATACTTCCGCCAACCAGCCAAATGCCAGCCAATAACGCCTAATTATCAGAAGCTAGCAGACATAGGGGAGGACAGGGGCGCTCTGCCCTGGCTCCTCCCCTTTCTTTTCAGGGAGATTTTGGAAAAAGGGGGCTGCGAGCTTCCCGGCTTAGCCGCAGGAAGTGCCGCAGTCCGTGGAGGAGCAGCCGCAGGAGCAAGAGGCCTGGGTGGGCTGATCGCTGATGCCCGCCAACTTGATGGTAAAGACCAGGGTCTTGCCGGCCAGGGGATGGTTAAAGTCCACCACGAACTTATCCGCGGCCACTTCCAGGACCTTTCCGGAAACGGGGCCGTGGGGGCTGGAGAACCGGAGCATCTGGCCCAGCTCCACCTTTTCGCCTCCCAGCATATCGATGGGAAAATCCCGCTTGAGGTCGTCCCGGAGCTGGCCATAAGCCTCATCCGGAGCCAGGACCACCTGCTTTTCTTCATCCACTTCCATGCCCATGACCGCATCATTGAAACCGGGAATGATCCCGCCGCCGCCGGCCTGGAACTCCAGGGGCCCCCGGCCCTCACTGCTATCGAAGACCTCGCCGTCTTCCAGGGCGCCGGTGTAATGCACCTGCACAAAATCGCCTTGTTTAACTTTAGCCATTAAGAAACTCCTTATCTTGGGGTTGATGCTGGGGAAGACGCCGGGTCCGGCTTCGTCCAAGGACATGGGGCGTTTTCCCTAAAAGAGCCGCCGCCTGGGGCCCGGGCCCCGGGCGCTGGCCAGAAAAACCTATGAAGCTTCCACCCGCCATGGAATCAGCGGTCAACGCGTAATTATTTACGGGGGCCTCCGGGGGAGGAAAATCGGCCTGCGGATTCCTCAAGGGGTAAGAACCTGTTGCTTCTAAAGTTTCACCACATTCTGGGCCTGGGGCCCTTTTTTGCCTTCCACGATCTCGAATTCCACTTCCTGGTCCTCTTCCAGGGTGCGGAATCCCTCAGCGACGATGTTGCTGTGATGCACAAAGACATCCGGGCCGCCTTCCTGGGAAATGAACCCGTAGCCCTTGGCATCGCTGAACCACTTGACCTTGCCTTTCACACGCATTATTGCAACCTCCAAAAATATCCCCCATTTTCGGGGACGCACTCCAGGTAAAAAAAAAGGGGGGACGACCGGTAAAGCGTTCCCCCTGCTGGCTTAGCTGCGGCAACGTTTCCACCTGTGGTGCTAGTTTAAATTTTATAACATCAAACTTATTTGTCAAATACTTACTCGGAAGTTTTTTCAATCTCTAAAATAATTGGCGAAACGCCGCATTAGGAGGGGTTAAGTAATTGCCAGGACAATCCTGTAACGCCGGAAGTTTCGGGAATTGTTCGCAGATTTAGGTATTATTACCTATGCTGAAATAGGTAGTTGTGCCCATTGTTCTGGATAAAGTTGGCCCTATAATAGAAATAGCCAAAGAAAGAAAAAATAACTGTGTCTTTATTTTTTGCAGAGCCCCGATCCTCTTTAGCGGAGAAGAAAGGTGACCAAAGAGTGGTGTCACGGCAAAGAAATCATCACCAAATGTTGTTCTTGCCAGAAAATCCTTGACGCCGCGGGAGGATGGCAAGAAGTGACAGGATCACCCGGGCCAGGGCAAAACACGGTCTATACCCACAGCATCTGTCCTGACTGCCTGCCCCTCCTCTACCCGGAGTTTGCGGCTCTTGGGGCCTCAATGCGTAAGAAAAAAAGGGGAGCCGCCAGGAACCGTTCCTGAATAGTAATCCCCTTCACTACGCCCTTCAGTCTTCCCCCCTCATTAAGGCCTCCCCCAAAAATATGTTAAGCAAGAAGTCTAGAGTCCATAAGTTGCTGCGCGGGGACACTGCCTTGGGGAATATGGGGCCAGGGTTGCATGGTGGCCACCGGATTATCGCCTGGAATTTCATGTGCGCGGTGCTGTGGACCTTGAGGGGAATATCGCCCCGGACAACCATATCCAAGGGCAATCCATCAGGGCAATAGGCAAGAGGGGCAGGCTTTGATCCACCTGCCCCCCGGAAGGGGTGGCAGGCGGACTCCGCCACCCCTGGCTCAGCCGCTATATTTGTTGACCCCCAGGGTTAAAAGTTCCGCGGCCACTTGTTGTTCAAAGGAGGTATCGCTCAGGGGTATTAGATGGGAGGCAGCGTGCATGGAGATCTCCATCCACTGCAGACCCTGGGCATCCTCATATAACCGGTAGGTGGCGGCAATGCCGGCGCGCACTTTAACCAGCTTACAATAAAGGCTGATATCTTCCCCGCTAAGCAGACGGAAGCGCCGGATGCGGAGTTGATCTGCCAACAATCCCACAGCCCTTTCCTTTTACCACCAATTACTGCCAGACCCCGGACTCCCTTAAATGGCGGCCGCGCCCGGGAAACGAACCCCGCCGCGACCTCCCTCACCGGAATCCATCTGGTTATTATTTTATCACAAAAAAGTGGGATTGTTTACCGGGGTGGAGAGCCTGGAAGCAAGGCCTCTAACAGGAGGACTGACTGGGGGGCCTTTTCCTTCACTTCGAGGTGGCGATCTTATCCAGGGTGTAGTCCATCTGGGCCCGGAGGTCAAGGGGATCCTGGCTGTCCCCCTGGGGGTCAATGGCCGCGGCGCCCGACACCTGGATCAGACTCACATCGGGTTGCCGGATGAGAGTTCCCCGGGAAAAGGCGGAGCCGTATTGGCTGGGGTCCGGCTTTCAGCATGGGAGACAATTTAATATTTCAGGGAGCTCGGGTAATTGCCCCCTTAGATTACCTGACAAAAGTTGTTCACCAATCTGGAAATGTGATAGAAAAAGAGGCGCGAAGAGCGGTCGCGTTTTTGACTGTGCTGAGCACCGACCACCCCCGGGGTCCATTTGCCGTTGGCGCTTGCCTTGATAATGCAAATTTCCTCATGAACCCTCTGGGGAGGAAGGGAATTTGTTCCTCACCGGATTTGGCCATTTCTATTTTCTGGCCTGGACACCAAGCGCGTTGCCCCGCTAATGGTGAATATTCTTCTCTTTATAGTCGGTTTTCTCCTGCTTCTCCTGCTGTTTACCGAAGAGTTTTGGGGCTTTCTGAAATATCTTCGGCGGCAGTGTGAGGTCAGGCCGTGGATGAAATATCTGGCCTATCCCCTGGCCGCCGCCTTGCTGCTGGCTGCGGCCGGGTGTATCGGCTTTTTTCTGTGGTCTGTGTTCTCCACCAGGTTTTCATATGATTAGCAGACTTGCCGGGGAGGCCCGGCCTTGTCTCTCGGGGGTTGGGAAGTGCTGGCATATTGCCAGGGAGGGGTAAGCCTAGAATCATTCCCCCCACACCAGATCATCTCGGATCCAGCCGATCACTTCATTTTCCCAATAATAGCCCACCTTCACCCAGCTGCCTTTTTCGGCAAACATTTTGTAGATTTCCCCTGCGGCAGCCCGCTTGACCACTGGCCTCTTTAAACTGGGTCCTTTTCTGATATTGGCGGTTTTCGCCAATACCACCACGGTCTTAATATTGGCCACCAGGGGCTTGTAAACCCAACCGGAATTATGCTGAAAGTCAGTGACATAGACCCAATTATCTTTCTGTTTTGCCACTTTGATGGGATCCCCCCGGTGAACCTGGAAAAGAATCTCAGACTTCAAGTTGGGTTCCGCCCGCACGTTCGCCCGCTTTTTGCCGATGCTCTTCATGGCCCCCGGCAGGTTTTGGGGCGCGGCCAGGCTTTTGCCCACGTTTTTCCTGGAGACAGGCGGGTTTGGAGGCGCGACCGGCTCTCTGGTTTCGAGATTTTCCAGGGGGCGCGGAGTTTCCAAGAGGGGTGACACCGGCGGTGGTTGCACCTCCTGCTGGGCCCGGGCGCCTTCCAGGCTGAGGAGAAAGATCCCCGCAATGGTCGCTGCCAGTAACCTGGTCATACGACTCTTCTGGCGCAAAACTGGTTGAGGATTCGGAGGCGTCGGGGAGTCCGATTTTCCTCGGGGTCTCGCCAGGAGCGCCAGACGGACCATTCCTAAGAGCAGAGTTAAACTTTTCATCAGAAAATTCCTCTAGGTACGGTCTTCTATGGTCCTAAAAGCGGATATAGGACCATTCGATCTGGGCCGTTTAATCCATCGATGGAAGTGCAAGCTCGTGGAGGTGACTGTAAAATCCGTTTTGAAGGTTATCCGTAAGGCAGGATAGTTGTTCGCCAGCGTGCGCACTCCCACGTAATGTACCCCTTGCAGGGCCATCTTCTGGAGAGCTGCTCGATTCAGACAGGCCCCCAACCCCCGATTTTGATTATCGGGTCTCACGCCGATAAAGTCGAGGCTCCCCGTCTTCTTGCCCACCATTTGGCAGAAGGTCTCGTTTATCTTGCTGATGATGAATCCCTGGACTGCACCGCGGCTGCGAGCGACGAGCGTGGTAAATTGAGACTGATCGAAGCAGTTATCCACCAGCTTCCTGTAGAGGGAGCGAGCCAGATCCGCTTCGATCAAGGGGTCGCTGGCGAACCGGTTGTGAACGTGAGTGGATTCGACTATTTCCAGTACTTGTTGACGGTCGGCGCGGCTGCATGCTGCGATCTCCATGTCTGCCGGCGGCTCAAACGGCTCGACCCCTCTGAGCTCCTGACCCAGGTACGCCTCGGTGCCCACGTACCTAAAGCCGGCAGCCTCCAAGGCCTGAGCCGCATACACATCATCCACCGCGATGCGGCAGTCCAGGAAATCAACCTCCCGGAGCTCCTCTATCACGTACCGCAACAGACGCGCGCGCACCAGAGGCCCTTCGAAGCCAGCCAGCAGATGGGGCACCGCGTACATCTTCATCCCGAAATGCTCACTCATCCAGGGGAGGGATTTCAAGCCGATCAGTCCCACGAGTTTGCCGTTGGCCCGCAGACAGATGCTTTGCGTGCCCGCCGACTGCAGAGAGGTCTCCAGATAATCCACCATTCTTTCTTTGGATACCTTCATGCTTTTGAGCTGGAAATCTTTGTGAGGGTATTCCATAAAGAGGCGGCGCACCTCGCCGTCCCGGGAACCGTCGAACGGTGCAAACACCAGTCTGTTCATCGACATGACTCATCCTTATCCTGGGGGTCTATTTTCACCCTCGCTTCCCAATGGGTGGTTTTCAAAGGTATTTTCGGTTCCCACCTCTGGTAGGGAACAAGGTCCGGACCGGGAGACCTGATCAGGGGAATGCCGGTGAGGGCGATGGAGGTGGACATCCACCCTCGGCCAGGGACATAGAGCACGGTGAAAAAGTGGCGGAATCGCCCGGCGGTGAGGCAGGGTATGCCTCGGGCCCTCAGAAAGGCACATTCCAGAAGAGACGTATCCGGACAAGCTCCTGAATGCCGCTCCAGGGTTTCATCCACGTCCTGATACATCTGGTCGAGATCGGTATAGACCATTTTTCCCCCGAAATAAGCGGCGCGTTTTCGCTTGTCATAGACCACATTCCTTTTGATGAATTTCATCAATCGCTTATACTCCTGGCGGGCATCGGGTGGCCCGGGGTCTCCCCGGGAAGCCCAGGCCTGGGCGGCCGGGATGCCGGGATCGATCTTATGGCCCGGTTTAAGGAAGGGCTGCACTGCCGGCGGGATCTCAGTGCCCAGCGGCTTTCCTGAGAGCAGCAAATCATGGTCCAGGACCTGCGCCACGTTCACGTCGTACTGGAACCCAAAGGAGAAATCGATGGACTCGCCATAGTGCACCTGTTCCAGCCGGGCCCTGAGCCACCGGTTCCCTGCCGCATCCACCGTCAAGGTTTGTGGGCACGCCGGCCTCACCGCCTGATCGGCATACACCAGTTTCTTCCCGAATCCTCCACGGGGGGCAGTGATTTGTAGCTCCAGGGGGCCTGTATATTCCTGGCCCTCAACCCGGAATCCCACTCGATAGATGCCGGACATGGCAAAACGCTCAAGTACGCGGCCAGCCAGGTGTGACGGTAAAGGACTTGAATTGAGCCAATTCCCCAGACGGCCGGCAAATACAGCCCGGGGAAGTCCTAATACCAGGCCCGGGTCGCGATCTGCAGGCACGAACCCTTTCTCCGCCAGTAACGCCAGATCATCGAGGCTCAGGGGGCGGCGGCTTTCCACCAGGACCAGGACCTTGAGATTGGGCCTCAGGCCGGCTATCGTCTCCCAGTCAATCTGCGAAGCTGCTGGGGAAGCCGGTGCAGCCGCGACAGGGGCGGAGAGGTAGACTGCCAGGGCGGCAATCAAGAGGATGAGGCAGGTCTGGGTCCTTTTCATCAGATTCAACGACACGCTATGGTTAAATTTGATCGTCCTTTTGGGGCGAAACAACTAACCTCCCAGGATGGGCAAGGTTGACTGTGGGTTAACGGTTAGTGAACGCTGGTGGCCGTGAAAGGGCGGAATTGCCGCGGCCCTGCCTTGGATGGCAAATTATTGATAATAAATTAATGGGTTGTTGATCGGTTCAGGGATCAGGGAAATTAGCAAATGTACGACATGCTGGAAATCAACTTGAGAACAGCAAGAACGCCTTCGGTTCATTAACCTCCCCCATCCTACAAGAAGACAAAAAGGCATGTCAACCCTGACATTGAGGCCAATGCAAATAAGTCGATGAATATATTATTATAATTTGTGATTTTTCCCGATCTTTCCGCTAACGGTTTGGTGGGAACTCGTCTCCTCGACCCTCACGGGCTGGGTTCGTTAGCTGCGATTTTTCCTTAAAGCCCTGATCTGAGAAAAATCATCCGGCCATATAAACGGGAAGCGGGTCCGGTTGCAGCTCAAGCCCAATGGTGTTGATAAACTCTGAATCCTAACATTAAATAATTACTTCCTATCCCCAAAAGCCAGGGGCCGGTAGATATTACCGGCCCCTGGCGGTGCTGGTGTCATAGCGGCAGTCAGGTTCTAAGAAACAATAGTCCAATTCTCCTCAAAGGTATTATCGTGCAAAGTATAAAGAAACCCCATAGTTTTGCCCATCCCCGGTTCTACTCCCTTCTGAATGCGCCAGTAGTTTATGTAAATGGCGTGGGTCCACCGGGGTTCCTTGGTTTTGGGGTCTTTGCCCAAATCCGCCCACCACTCCCGTTTCTCAATGACTCGCCACAAGGTATCGTACTTTTTACTGAGAACGATCTGGCCGACCTCGGGAAGTCCCTTTTGCCGAATGATTTCATCATATTCTTTCATGGCTTGCCCTCCCTGCCTGAAAAACAGGCAAATTGACCGGAAAAGTTTTTGTTAGGCAACAACCTGGCAACCCAGAAACTGACTTTTCATGGTTTGAAAATTCTTTCTTAAGAATTATCGGTTGGTGAATAGTTTTCATTGTTTTCCATATCTCAATGAGTATTGCCAATTATTAAGTTAAGATAACAATGCATTTAAGGATTCTATTTATAGTAATAGGCTGCAAAATTATTGGTATATAACCCAATGCTTTATTGCCGCCATTCAGGGCAATGTCAGGATAGTCGTTATTAAATTAGGAAACACGCGGTGGAGATGGAATTACTACGGGGCAGAGAGAGTAATTCGCAACGTGGAAGGGGGAATTCCCACATGGATAATTTTATATGTATAATTTAATTATGTTAGGAACGGCGGTCAACTTGCACACAATTTTGTATACAATACATGGTTCTCAGAAGTTAAAAAGGGGGTTCGGTCTCAGTTTCCAAAGACCTTGGGATATCCAACGACCTAGAGGAGGCAGAATCATGGCAACCATCTTGCCTTTGTAAATCCCTTCCAGAATATTTCGATAACTTATTAATATGTTAATCTAAATGGGCTAACAATCATGGATAAGCTGAATAAGAATACTGGGCCATGAGCGCCTGGGTCGGTGAATGGGCTGGGAGGACCTCCGGGAGGGCCATCAGGTCGTTTGCTAAAAGGGGGCATTACTCGCCCGGATAATTCACCGGGTGGCAAGGACCCTGGTGGCGCAGGCTTTCCAGCCTGCGCAAAAAACACCCTGCTTTTTTGGGCTTTTCGATTTAATTAGAATTATTAATAAGTTGTCGTGCATTTCGAAAAGTTCATGAATAAGTCGGGCTCGGTCCGTCTTCCCCCGGTGGGAGGCCACCAACAGCGGCCGTGTCCTTTGCCCCTTTCCGATCCTGGTGCTGCTGGATGAACGGCAGCGCCAGCAGGCGGACCGGGGTGGTGGCGCCGCAAGACCCCTGCGCCCAGACAACTGTCTGAGATCATTATTTTTATTAAACTGACCGCAGAACTTGAGATAGTCTGCGTGTGGTTGCATGCGGGCACAACAGACGCACACCTGAAGAAAAAGAGGTCAAAAATAATGACCTCCTTTCTCGCCAAACGTTGGCGGAAGTGCATGGGAATCGAACCCACCTACCGCCTTCCTCAGACGGTACACCGGATTTGAAGTCCGGGGGCCCCACCAGTGAGCCTTGCACTTCC
>JAGVAH010000093.1 GCA_020060385.1 Syntrophobacterales bacterium
AGGGGCCGATGGCCCCTGGCCCCCTCCCCCAAGCCCCCTCCCCCAACCCCTTACATTTATAGAGAGCAGACTTAAGGCAGACTATTGAAAAATAGATTTTGGGCCTGAGTAGAAGCAGTTTTTATCCCCCCCTTTGTAAAAGGGGGGGTAGGGGGGATTTTATAAGCCTTTGAAATCCCCCTAAATCCCCCTTTTTCAAAGGGGGACTTTGAATACCCTTGGTTTTCTATAAGGCTTTGAATTTCTTTTTGAAGATAGTTTTTCAACATCCTGATAGACTCCTGATTAGGAGTAGCATCGATGACGGAGAAAGAAAAGGCCCGTCTTCACGTGCTCATCGGAGGCCGGGTGCAGGGGGTCTTTTTCCGGGCCCATACCCGGGATGAGGCCATCGCCCGGGGGCTTTCCGGGTGGGTGCGCAACCTCCCGGACGGCCGGGTGGAGGCCCTGTTCGAAGGGGAGCGGGAGGTCCTCAACAGCATGCTGGCCTGGTGCCACACGGGGCCCCGATATTCCTACGTGGAGCGGGTGGAGATGGAGTGGCGGCCCCACCTGGGGGACCTCCAGGGTTTCCGCATCGTTTATTGAGAAGAGCTCTCAGGCCCTTGCCATTCCAGGACCACGGAGGTCTCCACCTGGCGGTCGGAGATGGTCCAATGGGTCCGGAGCAGCCGGTCTTTTTCCTCCGGCGTCACCAGTCGGAAGCCGTGTCCCTGATAAAAGCGGACGGCCCACCAGGCCGCGGCCCAGGTGCCCACCAGCACCGGGGGCGAGAGGTCTTGCAGCAGATGGGCCAGCAGTCGCCTGCCGATCCCCTGGCGCTGATAGTCCGTCAGCACATAGGCGTGGCGGATCAAGGTGACCCCGGGGAGTTTTTGCCGCCCCATTACCCCCGCCAGGCCCCCGTCTTTTTCCAGGCCCCAGAACTGCACCCCCGCGGCCAACTCGGAGAGGAGCTCTTCTCTGGGCATATAAGGCTCATGCCAGCAGTCCGGGGGGATGACGCCGCCATAGGCCTGGGCCCCGTCGTTGATCACCGTGAAGATGCTCTCCACGTCATCGGCGTTTAAGGGACGAATCATGGGCTCACCTCGATGGGGAATTAAGGATTGGCGGGGAGGGGGCCAGGGACTAAAGGCGGGCGGGGACGCCCGCCCTGCGGGCCCCTGGCCCCCTCCCTCAGAATTACTTTCTCACAGTTCCCTTAATATACCCAAAAAATCAAGGTGGCGGGCCAGATAAATCAATTCCCCCCGGTCAATCTGCTGGTGGCGCTCCTTTAGCCAGTCCTGGAAGCGGTCTGGGGGCAAGCGGGGATGGCCGTTAAGGGCGGTGGCCAGGGTGTGGATGATAAAATGCAGGAAATAGGCCTCATCCCCGGGATAGCCCTCCGGCCCGGGGCGGACGAGCCAGTCCGAGCTGCCCGCGGCCAGCACCCGGGTCCCCAGGCCGGGGAGCAGCCGGGAGAGCCGCCGCCCCGTCTGGCTGTGGCCCGCGGGGCGGCCCCGGACCCGGCGCTGGTCCATGGTCTGGTGGTAAAGCTCCTCGATCAGCCGGTCCCTATCCGGGTCGATGGTGGGCCTAAAGACCGTGGCCCCGTCAAAATTGAGGGTGAAATAATAGAGGCCCCCCGGGGCCAGTAAAGATAAGAGGGGGGGCAGGATGGTCTCCAGGTCCACCAGGTCCAGGAAGGCGTGGGCGCTGAGCAGGTCCCAGACCCGCCGCCCCTGCTCCCGCTGGAGAAAATCCTCAAGATCGATGGCCTCCAGGACCACCCGGAGGGACTGGCCCGGGCGCGGATGCAGGCAGAGGCTGTCCCCTTCCTCAGTGAGGCGGCAGCCCCGGTTGGCGGCATAGAGGCTTAAGCGCTCCCGGGCCGCGGCAATATTTTCGGGGTCCAGGTCGATGGCGGTGTAGATAGCGTTCCGGAGCAGCCCCCGGTCCAGGAGCCGCTCCACCATGGTGCCGATGCCGCAGCCCACCTCCAAGACCCGGAGGGGGGCCGCTCCGGGCCACGCCCACAGGGAGCTGGCCAGGGTGTGAAAGACGCGCCGGTTCAGGGCCCGGTCATCCACGCTCTTCTTGGCGGCCAGGTAGCGGCTGAAGCTGTAGGCGGCGGGGCGGGTCACCATTATGCCTTGAAGCCGTGCAAAAAGTGGTGGATCGCGGCCAGGCTGTCTGCCCAGGGGGGGTGGCGGGCGAATTTGGCCTGCGCGGCCAGGCTCATCTTGAGGAGCAGTTCCCGGTCCCCTATCAGGTCCCCCAGGCGCCCGGCCAGGGCCCCGGTGTCCCCCGGGGCCACCAGAAAGCCGTCCTGGCCGTGGTGGATAATCTCCCGGGCTCCCCCGGCGGTGGAGGCGATGGTTGGCAGACCGAAGCTCATGCCCTCCAGGTAAACGATGCCGAACCCCTCATAGGAAGAAGGCACGGCCAGCAGGTGGCTCCGGGCCAGGAGGGGGGGCAGCGCGGCGCTGTCCAAAGACCCCAGCAAATCCACCTGGGAGGCCAAACCCGCGGCGCCCAACTGGCGGCGGATTCCCTCCACATAGGCGGCATCCATGGTCAGGCTCCCCACCACCGTCAGCCGCCAGCCGGACCGGGGGAGGGCGGCCAGGGCCGTCAGCAGGCTGTGCAGTTCCTTCCGGGGGATGAGGTTGCCGATAAAGATAATCTCCACAGGCCCGGGAGCCCGGGCCCGGGCGGCAATCTCCTCCTGGGAAATGGACCCTCCTAGGTGGTCCCCGCCGGGAGGGGCCACCACCAGGGGGCGGCCGTTGCCCACCAGTTTAACTACCGCGTCTTTGGTGGCCCGGCTGACACAGATAAAGGCGTCCACCCCCTGGAGATATTGTTTCTCCACCCAGCGGTAGAGGCGCCGCCGCCAGGGGGGGTGCGCTTCGCTGGCCCGCAGGTGGTGGACGATGGCGATCACGGGGCCTTTAAGGCGCGGCCGCAGCCAGCGGTTGAGCCGGAAAAAAGAGGGATGGATGAGCTCATCCTGGAGCAGCACGTCGCAGTCGAGATTTGCCAGGCGTTGCTTAAAGGGGGGGGAAAAGTTGTTCAAAAGGCCCCGGCCATAGGCGGGCCAGGGCAGGGAAATCACCTCCACCCGGTCTCCCTGGCCCCGGAGATAATCAACCAGGAGGCGGTCATAGAGGAAACCGCCGCTGATAATATCCAGATGGCCGTATATGAGGAGGCCGATCTTCACCCCCAGGCCTCTTGGTACGCGGCCCAGGCGATGTCGGTTTCCCAAATCTGGACGCGCAGGGCCTGCAAATTGGGGGCGGTGAGGCGCATCCGCAGCATCTGCCAGAAGATGCGGGAGAAATGCTCGATGCTGGGGTTCAGCCCGGCAAATTCCGGCAGATCGTTCAGGGTCCGGTCCCGGAAGTAGGCGACGATCTCGTCCAAATGGGCTTCAATGTCCACGATGTCCACCAGGTAGCCGTGGGCGTCCAGGGTGGAGCCCTGGAGCTGGACTTCCACCTTGTAAGGATGGGAATGGAGCAGATTCTCCGGCCCCCAATCGCCGCCGAAGAGGAAATGCTGGGCCACGAAGGTTCGTTCCACCGCTACTGTGTACATGCACGTCTCCTTTGGGGATAGGGCTTTCTGAGAAAGGACTGAGAGCTTTCAGCGATCAGCTTTCAGCTTTCAGTTAAAGAAATTTAACCCACCACCCTTTCTTTCAGCTGACTGCTGAAAGCTGACTGCTTACCGCTTCCTCTACTCAATACGTCAAAATCACCTGCAGGGCCTCTGCCGGGTTTTGGTCCAGCAGTTCATAGGCCCGGGCCGCCTGGGCCAGGGGGAAGCGGTGGGTGATGAGGGGCACCGGGGCCGTCTCCTGGAGCAGGCGCCAAGCCAGGAGATAGCGGCGGAATTTGCTCCAGCGGCCGCTCAGTTCCGGGGCGATGGTGCTCACCTGGCTGCTGATCAGGCGCATGCGGCTGCGGTGAAACCTGCCCCCCAGATTGAGGTCCGCCCTTTTCAGGCCGTACCAGGAACCGATGACCACCCGCCCATGAAAGCCGGTGACCGCGATGGCCTGTTCCAGGGCCCCGGGGTTGCCGGAGACCTCGTAGCACAGGTCCGCGCCCCGGTAGGACGCGGGCCCGCTCCATCTCTCCAGCAATTGTTCCAGGGAGCCGGGGGCTCCGGGGTCCAGGCTGAGATGGGCCCCCCAGTCCGTGGAGAGACGGCGGCGGCTGGGGTGCAAATCCAGCGTCACCAAGCCGGCCAGGGGCAGCCGGGCCAAAAGGCCGGTGAGGAGCAGGCCCACCACTCCCTGGCCGAAGACCACCACCTGCTCCCCCAGTTGGGGCTGGCCGTCCATGATGAAGGTGACCGCGGTCTCCATGTGGGGGAAAAAGACCGCGGCTTCGGGAGAGAGGGGGGCCGGCGGCAGGAGCAGCTCTTCCAGGTTGGCCAGAAAATGGCTTTCATGGGGGTTGAAGGCAAAGACCAGGCGGTCCTGCCATTCCCCCGGGACCCCCTCCCCCAGGACCACGGCCCGGCCAATGACCGCGTAGCCGTACTTCAGGGGGAAACCGAAGCGGCCGGCCAGGGCGGCGATGGTTTCATCCACGGCCAGGTCCCCGGGGACCTGGCCCCGGTAGATCAACATTTCCGTGCCCGGGCTGATGGCGGAGAGCAGGGTCTGCACCAGCACCTGGCCCGGCCCGGGAGAGGCCAAGGGCTCCTCCCGAATCTCCACTTCCCGGGGGCCCTTGAAGAACAAGGACTGCCGGATCATGGCGTTTCCCAACGGGGTTCGCCCCGGAGCACCAGGTCTTCCCCCAGGCGCTGATAGGTGACCTGGCGCAGCCTGGGAAAACAATTCATCTGGGCCTGCCCCAGGTAATCCATGACCCTTAAGCCCCCCACCAGCAGGGGGGCGATGGTCAGGACCACCTGGTTCACCAGGCGGGCGGCCAGGAAGCTGGTGATGATCTGGGCCCCTCCTTCCACCATCAGGCTGTTGATCCCCAATCCTCCCAGATGCTGCAAGAGCGCGGCCAGGTCCACCCAGCCGTTGGCCCCGGTGGGCAGGCGCAGGACCAGGGCGCCGCTTTGCTCCAGGGCCGTCTGCCGTTCCGGGTCGGCGCTGTCGCTGGTGGCGATCCAGGGCACCCGGCCATTGCGCAACAGATTGGCATAAGGAGGAAACCGCAGGCGGCTGTCCACCACGATGGGCTGGGGGTCTTTTCCTTCCACCAGGCGCACGTTGAGGCGGGGATTATCCGCCAGCAGGGTGCCGATGCCCACCAAAATGGCGTCGTGCGCGGCCCTAAGGCCATGGGTCAGGGCCATGGACTGGGAGCCGCTCAAGGCCAAGGGGCGGCCCGGCCGGGCGGCGATACTGCCGTCCAGGCTTTGGGCGTAGCTCAAGGTGACAAAGGGGCGGCCGGTGCGCTGGCGGTGGCAGGCCGCGTCCAGCAAGGGCTTGTTGATCTGTTCCATGATCCCCAGCTGCAGGGGCTGATAGCAGGTGGAGCCGTTGGGCAACTCCTCCAGGACCAAAAGATGCTTCAGCCGCCGGGCCTTGGTCCGCAGATAACGGGCGTTCTCCGGGCAGACCCCGGTTTGCAAAGGGAGGCGGGCGTTTATTGGAATGCCCAGCGCCTTTAGGCTGTCCAGCTTATGGGGATTATTGGTGAGGAGCTTGATGGAGCGCACCCCCAGGTCCTTGATGATCTGGGCGGCCACCGAATAGTCCCGCGCGTCCGCCTGATGGCCCAGGAGGAGGTTGGCGTCCACGGTGTCATAGCCCTGGTCCTGGAGATTATAAGCCTTCAGCTTGTCCAGGAGGCCGATGCCCCGCCCCTCCTGGCGGAGATAGATGACCACCCCGGCCCCCGCCTCGGCGATGAGCCTCAGGGCCTCCTGCAACTGGGCCCCGCAATCGCAGCGCCGGGACCCCAGCACGTCGCCGGTGAAACACTCGGAATGGACCCGCACCAGGACGTCGTCCTGTCCGCCTACCTGCCCCTTGACCAGGGCCAAATGCTCCTTGTCATCCCGGCTGTCGGGGTAGAAAAAGAGCTGAAATTCGCTGACCGCGGTGGGAATGCGGGCGGAAGCGGCGCTGGTCAAGATGCAGTCATCAGGAGGCATGAGTAGGTCTCCTTAGCCCCAAAGCCAAACAGGGAAATTGACGAGAAAGCATCACCCGGCGTGTTTGGGAGGGCAAAGAGCACTTAGGTGTCCCTCCCGGCGTCGGCCGCGGTATTCATAAAAATAAGGCGCCTACGGGGCGTGTCAAGAAGGGGGAGGCTGGGGGTAGCCCTCCTAGGGGGCGGGAAACGCACCCTACTGGAAATCCCGGGGAAATTAGGTGGCGTTTTATACCAAACTTAACATCAAACGGAATATACAAGGGGCGAACACCAGGTTCGCCCCTACATGTCAATAACTTTTTGACTCCACTCAGTATTTAACACCCATAAAGACTTCAAACTTTGAACCTTGAACTTTGAACTTTTAGGAAGAAGGAGGTTGCGCTGCTAAAAGGACCGCAGCCTAATACCCCACCGGCAGGCGGTAGAGGATGTCCGCCAGTTCTTCGGCGCTGGCCAGGGGCTCCGCCGTTTCTCCATGGAGTTCCAGGCACTCCAGCCAGAGGCCGGGAATGGTCTGCTGGGTCCGCTCCCACTCAATTTGCAGGGGGAATAGGGGGTCTATCTGGGTGGCGGCCTCCCAGGCCTCGAAACTGGCGATGCGGGGGTCCAGGTCCTGGGCCCGCTCGAAGGCGCTGCCTTTGATGTCCTGGTTGAAGCCGGTGCTCCAGAAAAAATCGATGAGCGCGGGCGCCGCCTCCACCAGGGGCACGCCCTCCAGCATTTCCGGGCGGTAGCGCAGACAGACCCTTTGGGAGCCGTAATGGCCCGGCTCCCCCCGGACGTTGGGGAGATTGGTGTGATAAAGGGAGTCCTCCAGGGAGGTTAGGGGGGTGAGACGGTAAAACATTTTCATTTCCTGGAGGTCGCCCCGGTAGAAGCTGAGGAGATAAAGGATGTTAGGGAAGGCCAGGCGGTAAGTGCGGTAGTCTTCGCCACCTTTCTTTTCCCAACTGGCCCTGAGGGTGCGGCATTGGGGGAGATGCTCCACCACCAGGAAGAGGAGGTCTTTTCTGGCAGCCAGCCAGCGGGTGCCCGGGGGCAACACCGGCAGGGGCGGCGGCATCACCTTGGCCACATAGCGGAGGAGGGAATGGATGGGGGCCCGCCGGGCTATGCGGGAATTCTGGTCCCCGCCCTCTTCCAGGAGCTGCACTTCACTGCCTTTTATGACAATCTTGTCGCCGATAGCGTCTTTCCCCTGGTTTTCTCCCCCCTAAGCTTTTTATTCTTTCCCTTCATTTTGAAGAAAAAGGGCGACCTCTTGCCCCTCTTTTCAAAAGGGGGTTCTCTTATCCCCCCCTTTGAAAAAGGGGGGTTAGGGGGGATTTATTTGACTTATTCTATCCTTTACCGTCCGATATATGACTTCCAATACCCCTTCGGTTTCTTTTAACGCCTGCCTGCTGTCGAAGCGCAGCACCATTAACCCCAGGCTGCCCAAATATTCGTCCCGTTTTTTATCCTTTTCAGCTTGTTGGGCTTCAAAATGCTGGGAACCGTCTATTTCAATGACCAGTTTTGCCTTGGGGGCATAGAAATCAACGATATAATCGCCAATGGCTTTTTGCCGGTAAAATTGCACACCACCAAGCTGTTTGCCCCGCAATCGCCACCACAAGGCGCGCTCACTATCAGTCAGGTTCTGTCGGAGTTGCCGGGCGCTGCCTTTCAGCTTGGGATTATACTTGAGCATCGAGCGCTTTTTAAATCCCCCCAGACCCCCCTTTTTCAAAGGGGGGTAAAACTTAATTCCATCATTACAGATGTATAGGGGGCTGGGAGGAGGTTTGGGGGAGGGTGGGGGAGCCACTGCTCCCCCGGCCTTCCCCCAAATTCAATTTCACTCCTCCATCTCCTCCCGGCGGGCGGCCCAGGACCAGACCCGCTCCGGGATGAAGCGCCGGGAGGAGCACTGGTTCAGGGCCAGGCGCTCCATCTGCCGCAGCACTTCCATCTGGTGGGGGGGCAAAAAGTCGTCGATGACCGCCCGGAAATCCTCCAGGGTCACCTCTTCCCGGCCCTGGACCCGGGCCAGGCGGTAGGCCCGAAAGACGATCTCCTCCAGGTCGCCGCCGGTGATCACCTCCGGGTGGCGGTCCTCCAGGTGGCGCACCACTTCCGGGAAATCCTGGGTGTTGCAAGGGATGTTGCTGCGCCGGGCCACCACCTCCAGGATGTGGACCTTCTCGGTGAAATCCGGCATGAAGAAGGGGATGCGCTCGGAAGAGCGCCCGGAGCGGAGGTCCGCCTTGTCCAGGCGGTCCGGGCGGTTGGTGATCCTGATCCACAGGACCTTGCCCTGGATGGCCGGGTCGCCCACGAACTCGAAGCGCATCTGCCTGAGGCGGTTGCTCACCCCGGTGTCCCCGGAGTATTCGTCCCGGCCGTGTTCGCTCTGATCGGCCTCGTCTTCCACCACCACCACCGGGGTCAAGGTTCTCAGGGTCTGGAGGGCCTTGAAGAAGTTGCGCTCCGATTCCCCCACCCACTTGGTCCGGGGGTTCAACAGCTTGATGAAGTTGAAGCCGCAATCCCGGGCCAAAGCCTCGGCCAGCGCGGTCTTGCCCACCCCCGGGGGCCCCATCATGGTGATGCCCCGGGGCACCAGCTTGTCGTCCCCGGCCTGAATGGCCGCGGCGATCTGGCCGAAATACTCCTTAATGGGCTCCAGGCCGCCGATATCCGCCAGCCCGTAGCGGGGTTCGATGACCTCGATGAGGCCCACCAGTTCCTGGCGCAGCAGCTCCTTCTTGCGGCGGCGCACCATCTCCATGGTCAAAGGCTGGCCGCGGGCCTGGCGCAGCAGGGAGGCCACCACATTGAGGCTCAGCCCCGCGGCCAGGTTAGCCAGTTCCTTGGGGGTCAGGGCCAGGTTATATTGCCCCTGGGCCAGGAGATGCTCGATGAAGGCCACCCGGGCTTCCTGGTCCGGGGCCGGGACCTCGATAACCTGGGCCCCGTAGCGGGACAGCAGCAGCATGGGGTTGAGATCCGCGAGATTGCCGGTGGTGAGGATGACCACGTGGCCGGCGGCGATGAGGTCGGGGTGGCGGGCCCAGCGCAGCAGGGTCACCAGGGAGGCCCGGTCCGCCTCCGGCATGGACCCCAATTCCAGGGCCGGGACCATGGTCTCGGCATATTCCAGGATCAGGGCCAGGGGTTTGGTATCCCCTGGGAACTGGCAGCAGGCGGTCATCACCCGCTCCGCCAGTTGCAGCACTTCCCGGGGGTTTTGGGGGAGGGGTTCCGGGGAGGGATGCTGCCCCAGGGCTTTCAGGGCCCGGGCCCGGACCCGGGAGACGTCTTCGGCGTCGTCTTCCGGGGGGGGCGGCGCCAGGGCCTGGCGGAAGGCCTGCTCGCCCTGGCCGTCCCCAAAGGCCAGGCCCAAACCCAGATTATAGAAAACTACATGGCGCTTCTCCCCCAGCCAGTCCCCCAGAAAGGCACTGCAGGGCAGGTAGCCGCCGTTCACCCGCACGTAATCGAACACCTGGCCGTGGAGAATGAAGAGGGCCGATTCTCCGGCCTGGAGATGGGCGGCAAATTCCTGGGCCCATGCCGGCATTTTTGTCCTGGGCCCCATAACGCCTACCTCCCTCAGATACCGGGGGGCCTTTTAACCGGCCCCCCGAAAAGATGGGTCATTTCTAAAGCAGCGCCTCGATCATCTTCTTCAATTCTTCTTTCTTGCGGGTCCCCAAAATCTTATGGGCGATATTTCCTGATTTGTCGATGATGAAAGTGGTGGGCACAATCTCCACGTTGCCGTAATCCTTGCTCACCTTATCGTTCCCCAGCAGGACCGGATAATCCAGGCCGATCTGCTTCACCAGAAAACGGAGTTGCGTGGGGTCGGAACTGAGGCCGATTCCCAATACCTGGAAGCCCTTGCCCTTAAATTCCTTATAGAGCGCGTTTAAATCGGGCATCTCTTCCCGGCAGGGCATACAGAAAAAGGTGAAAAAATTGACCATCACCACCTTGCCCTTGAACTGGCTCAGGCTGTAATTCTTGCCCTGGAGGATATCCGCTAGGGAAAAATCGGGGGCGGCGCCTTTGTCCACGGCGCCCAAAGCGCCGCCGGCCATGGCCAGGATGCAGGCGGCCATCAGCAGACCTTTGCAAAAATGGCGGAAACCGCCCTGGAAATTTCTTGGCATGCGCAATCTCCTTAATGTTTAAATAAAAGCTGCTTCAAGTTTATTGAAGGACTATATCAAATTCCTGCTTCTGCCACAATTTGATTTCCTTCCCGGGCCGTACGTTAGCATTCTCCCGGCGATTACCTGCTTGACATCTTCCCACATTTTCCTATGTTAATAATGCAAATTTATCGCCAATTAAGGCGCGGCGCTACCCGGCCACCAGGGCCGCGGCCAGGGCCGCCCAGGAGATTACCATGAAAGTGCTAGGCATCTGGGGCAGCCCCCGCCGGGGGGGCAACTCCGAAGTCCTGCTGGACGCCTTCTTGAAGGGCGCGGCCCAGGGGGGCGCGGCCGTGGAAAAGATCTCCCTCCGGGAATTGAAGATTTCCCCCTGTATGGAAATCTACCACTGCTTCAAAGACGGCACCTGCCCCATTAAAGACGATATGCTGCCCCTTTACGACAAACTCCTGGCTGCCGACGTGGTGGCCCTGGCCTCCCCCATCTTTTTCTACAGCGTCTCCGCCCAGGCCAAGGCCATGATCGACCGCACCCAGGCTTTGTGGTCCCGGCGC
>JAGVAH010000042.1 GCA_020060385.1 Syntrophobacterales bacterium
GCCGACGTGGTGGCCCTGGCCTCCCCCATCTTTTTCTACAGCGTCTCCGCCCAGGCCAAGGCCATGATCGACCGCACCCAGGCTTTGTGGTCCCGGCGCTACGTCCTCAAACAGGACTTTCCCGGGGGCGACCGCCAGGGGGTGCTTTTGTGCACCGGGGCCACCAAGGGCCGCCTGGTCTTCGTGGGCGCCCGCCTGGTGGCCAAATATTTCTTCGACGCCATCAACGTCCGCTACGCCGGGGAAATCCTGGTGCGGGGCGTGGACGAAAAAGGCGCCATCCAGACCAGACCCGAAGTGCTCACCGCCGCCACCGACCTGGGGCAACGCCTGGCCCAGGGCGAGGTCCTGCCCGCCATTAAGATGGACCCGCTGGCGGTGTAGAAAGATTGTTTGCGAGGTGGAACGGTATAGAGTAAGCAGTGATCAGTAACCAGTAAGGACTACTGATCACTGACTACTGATTACTGATCACTGATCACTGGAAGGCTGGCACTCTTTCAACTTATTTCCACAAAAGGAGGACCCGATGGCCATTGAAGTGGGAATGAAGCATGAGGTGCGCCTCAAGACCGGTCCGGAGCATACCGCCCAAAAGTTTTTCCATGGGGTGCCCGATGTCTTTGGCACACCGTTTCTGGGGGGGCTCTTTGAGGGGACCAGCGCGGGGCTCATGGCCCCCCATCTGGGGCCCGGGGAGCAGTCGGTGGGCATCTCCATGGAACTGAAGCACACCGCGCCCACGCCCTTGGGCATGGAAGTGCGGGCCGTCACCGAAGTCACCGCGGTGGAGGGCCGGAAAGTCACCTTCAAGGTGGAGGGTTTCGACGAAAAGGAAAAGATTGGCGAGGCCGTGCACGAACGGTTTATAATTAATGCAGAGAAATTCCTGCAAAGGGTGGAGGCGAAGAAAAACTGAGCAAGGCTGCGGCTGGACTCGATTTTCCTTACGACCTGGTGTCCCTGGGCCAGTTTGAGACGGGTTGGGGCTGGGAGGCCCAGGTGCGCCAATACGCCCGGAAGAAATACCGCCAGGACCTGGAGGGGTTGCTGGGACAAGACCCCTCCCTCCTGGCCCGGCTCCTGGGGGGGAAAATCCTGGAGGGCCGGCCGTACGCCAGCATCAAGTGGGTCTTGCTTCTCAAACCCTTCCGGCCCCTGGAGCTATACCTGCTCTTTGACCATGACCAGGACCACGGCGCGGACTTAAGGGTCTTTTATGCCCGCAAAAGCCTGGTGGTCCCCACCGAGGACGCCTACGTCTTCGCCTGGGACTACCTGGCCATCCTGGCCCGCTACGGCCGGGGGACTTTCCCCCTGGAGGAGGCCGGGCCGGGGGGGAAGTTCCTCCCCTTCCGGGACTTTGCCGCGGCCCTGTCCGGCCCCCTGGAAAACGTCTCTTTGGGGCCGCGCCAGGAACTGCTGCTAATGGCCGCGCCGGAGGTGGTGGAGGTGGCCGTGCGGCGCCTGGACTCCGGCGCTTATCAGGCCCGCCCGGACGGCTGGGAGATCGTCTGGCCCCTGTTGGGGGATTGTTTGTATCGCCTGACGGTGGCAGCCGGGGAACTGCAGATAGCCTTTGACGACCACGGGGCCAAAAAGTACGCCCCGGAGCTGCTCATCAGCTTCGCCTGGCTTTATTTGAATGCCCTCCTGAGGGAGTGCCGCCAGGTGGACCCGTCATTGCCGAGCCTGTCCCGGTATCTTTAAGCATAAGGAAATGCGAGAATATTATGGAATGTGGTTACTGCCATCAGGCACAAATCATCATCAAACCCACCTGAAACGGTATAGAGATCGGCTGCCCGGGATGCGGCCACATTTATACCCCTGAAGAATTCAGAGACCTACTGGACCGGTGCGGGGGCCTGGTTAAAAAACCGCTCCCCTCTTCCCAGACAAAAATTTAATGGTGTGTTTTTAATAAGGTTATTGCATGAGCGCTGCGCAACTTAAAGACCTGACCCGCCTCAAGCAGCCCGGCCGGGCCCTTGCCGGCCAGGTGCAGGTCAGCTACGGGGTGCACCACTTGGAAGTGGCCATTGCCGGAAAATCCGTGGGCGAGGTGCGCCAGGCACTGAAAGAACCCCTGAATATCGATCCCCGGGCCCTGGCCCTGGTCAACGGCCGGGACGTGGCCGCGTCCTACGTCCTCAAGGAAGGGGACCAACTGGAATTCGTGCGCCTGGCCGGGGAGAAGGGTTCGTGGGGAGAGGGTATCTATTCTTGTGAGGGGCCATCGGCCCTCCTGCCTTAAGTTCATATTGTCCTCAAATTATCCAACAAAGCACGAAAAGCAGGGATGTGGGAACAATTTATAGATTAGCTTTTGCGGGAAAGTTAATGAAATTAATATCGTAGGACCCACAGGTTTTGATAGTGGCAAGTTACGCGCACCTTCTCTCGTGCTGGACTGGCAGATCAATCGACTGATCGAAGTGGAGGCCAGAGTTTCTTATCACGCCGGGCGGTGGTATGAGCATGTTGCCTCGGCTTTTCCTCTGGCTCACCAATTATTGGGCGGTGCTGGCCTGGGGTCCTTTAGCTCCATCGCAGTGAAGTATTCGGGTTATGATGGTTAGGTATGCTCAAGATTCCGGGAAATTAACTTTTTCAGGGAAATTTGTGCTACCATGACGTCGCTGAGAGTATTCGGCTTCAAAAACAGAAACTTTGCGGGATTTTCTTCGGGCCTAGAGATACTAACCTGCGGTGGCCAAGGTTGCCGCATAATCTCGGTTTTTGATGGATCTTGTGCGAACATGCCGTTTACTAAACAACTTGAGGTTAGTAATTTTAAACATTGGGGGAAGATCATGGATTCAGTAGAACATAACGGTTTCGTCCACGAATGGAAACATTTCTCGCCAACATCGAAGAAGTTGGAAAAAGGAAGCTACGTGGGCGATACGGCAACTTATAAGAGCGTTCTGGAGCGTAACAGCCAACAGTAAGGCCAGGCGCCTGCTGCACGTTTAAGGAGGAGCAACACATGAAAACTCTAAGTATTGCATTGATGGTGGCCTTCATGCTGGTGTTGGCGGCCACATCCACCGGACAGGCCCAGGACGCTGACAACCTCGATCATGATCCAACCGTGGGGGGCAAATATATCTATAGAGGCACCAACCACATTGCCCAGACTTTAATTGTTCCGGGAGATAAGTTAGGTGAGATAAATGAGTTAACCCTGATAATTGAAATTATAGGTAATGAAGATGTTCGACTAACCTTCCCTTTATTGGCGAAGCGCCAAGAAGGAGATAAATTAATTCTTGATTACCAATGGTACCCCGGTGCCGACACCTACGAAGCGACCATCATGGGGGGTACTCTTATAAACGTGAAAACTAAAGGCTGGCTGGTAGGAAGGGAAGAATTGTTTATACGCGAATGAAACAAATAGCAGGCCATGAGTGGCGTAAGGTTATGCGCAACTTCGTGTAGTTAAATTAGCGGCGATTTTTTTGGCGATATTAATTATTATAACAAGCTTTTTCTTTTTGTCTAACCGTCGAAGCAGAAAAAAATAAATCTGGTACATCGGTCTAGTCTTTTTAACTCCACAAATGTTGTTGCCTTAGAAGTCACTGTAGCGGTGACCGCGATAAATCAGTCTTTGAGGCGGTTCGAAAAGCGGCGGACAATGGACGGGATGCCATCAAACCAATGGAAGCACTATAGGAATTAAAATTCCAACTCCACCTAATCCGGTAGAATCCCCCTTGATATTGAACTACCTGATATCTGCTATCTATCAACATATTCTTTTTTATTAACTTTCACCCAAAAATTAATGACAGGCTGGGGCCGGACCCTGTTGGGAGGCCGCGATTTGATGGTTTTCCCGGCTAGGTAACGCTATTGATGGGGTGTCGCGGTGTCTATACCCGGTAGAGGCCTTGCGGAAAAGGTCCAAAAATGTTATGAAATGATGATAAGAAAATTTGCCCGATTACAGGCAATTAGTGGGCAAAACTGATTGATCGTTGTTGGAGGTATAATCCGTGGCCCGGGTTACCATTGAAGATTGTTTGCAGCAGGTGCCCACCCGTTTCGGGCTGGTGCATCTGGCGGCCAAGCGGGTGCGCCAGTTTTTTAAGGGCGCGCCGGTGCTGGCCAAAGGCGACAACAAAGAGATTGTCATGGCCTTGCGGGAGATCGCCGCGGGCAAGGTGGCGCCTGCCAGTCCCCTGCCGGGTCTCCCCGAAAAACTGGAAGAATAAGGGGTTTCCCCAACCCGTTAACTAGAAAAAAATTCAAATTATTGTCCTAATTCGCCAGCAAAGGTTTTTTGGGGGCGAATCTGGTATTCGCCCTTAGCTCTTTTGGTCGAACACCGGATTCGCCCTTACCTTTGGGGGGGCCATCGTTATTAGGGAGATTTCGGCAAGGTTAATTTAGGAAGGGCGGTACGGGCTCCTGGTCAGTTAAAGGCCCGTCTAGCCAGCCACCCTCAATAAATCTCTGGGAGAGAGATGCCCGCCAATCTTCCGCCCCAATATTTTGAGGTGGAAAAGCGCTACCGGGAGGCCCGGTCTGCCAGCGAAAAGCTCCGTTATCTGGAGGAAATGCTGGCTATCATGCCCAAGCACAAGGGCACGGAGAAGCTCAAGGCGGACTTAAGGCGGCGCATCTCCCAACTGAAGGACCTGGGCCGCAGCCGCCACGGCCCCGGTCGCCGCGCCCCCGCCTATCTGGTGGAAAAGGAGGGCGTGGGCCAGGTGGCCCTCATCGGCCCTCCCAACACCGGCAAGTCCTCCCTTCTGGCCGCTCTCACCAAGGCCCAACCCCTGATCACTGATTATCCTTACAGCACCCGCACTCCCCTGGCCGGGATGATGCGCTTTGAAAACGTCCAGGTCCAGCTCCTGGACACCCCGCCCCTGGGAGACGACTATCTGGAGCCCTGGTTCCCCGACCTGCTGCGCCGGGCCGACGCCTGGGCCCTGGTCTTGGCCCCCCCGGCGGACCCCCTTGAGCAACTGCAGGGGCTGGAGAAAATCCTGGCCTCCTACCAGCTGGCCCCCCGGCCGCAGGATGGCTCTCCCGCCGCCCCGGGGGTGGCCACCAGGCCCAGTCTCCTCATCTTTAATAAGGCCGATCTCCTCCCCGATCCGGAAGAGCGGGAGTTTTACCTGGAGGTGCTCCGGGAGCATCTGCCCACCTGGGCGGTCTCGGCCAGGGGGAACCAGGGGCTCCAACCTTTGAGGGCCGCGCTCTTCCAGCTCCTGGACCTGGTGCGGGTCTATACCCGGGCCCCGGGCAAGGCCGCCAATTTCAACTCCCCCTTTGTGGTCCCCGCGGGCGCCACCGTTTTGGAGCTGGCGGCCAGGATTCACCAGGACATCGCCCGGAAGCTCAAGTTTGCCCGGGTCTGGGGGAAGGAAACCTTTGAGGGCCAACGGGTGCAGCGGGACTACCGGCTCCGGGAAGGGGACGTAGTGGAACTGCATTTATGATTCAGATTGTAAATATCACCTCATTAAATTATGCATCCTGTCTCGCAACTTTTTCTAAACTGCAGTGGCAAGATACGAGCCCCTTCACTACCGCCGAATTGGCTTGAAGAGTAGCTGATCAGAGTTGGGATTAAGGTTTCATACGACACCCGGCGGTGGAATGTGCATGTGGCCTCGGCCTATCCCCTTGCTCACCATTACAGTTCGGCGCTGGCCTGGGATCCATCATAAGCTGCCTACTCTGGAAGAATCAGCTCGCAAGGGGATAGTATGCCATTGGCCTGGGAAAAAGTTACATTTTGAGGGGGATTTGTGCTATTTGGGGTCCCTCAAGATGATTTTGTCAAAACATTAGAGACGTTTTCGGGATTGAGCCTGTTTTGGACGTCCCAAAGACTATTTTTTGTCCCCGGTGGTCGAGGCTACCGCATAGTCTCTGTAAATTCTGTAAATATAGATTTCGCCGTACGTGTGTGCTATTGTGGCTTCCATGCGACACCAATTAGCATAGGAGGTATCGGTAATGAAAAAGACATTTCTACTCTTGGCGTTGGCGGCCGGGTTGCTAATGACCGCTGCCCCAGCTTTGGCCGATGGCGGTTTTTACGTGGTGGCGGTGGGCCGCGGGGTAGGCACAAAGATAACTAGCCTTCCTATGGAAATCAATACCCCGGGATTTTATTATCTCACTGGCAACCTCTCTTACTCGGGTGCCTCAAACGGCATCACCATCAACAGCGATGACGTCACCATCGACCTCATGGGTTTTTCCCTCAGCGGTCCAGGAAGCAGCGGCAGTTCTTACGGAATCATTATGAATAACACGGGCGGGTATCGCAGAAATGTGGAGGTCCGCAACGGCACCATAAGCGGTTGGAATACCGCGGTCGATTCCATCCTCGGGGATTTCAATCAACGGGCCCTCAATCTCCGCGTGGTTAACTGCATTAATGGTATTATGTTTCGCGGCTATAACGGCCAGATCAAGGGCTGCACCGTGTTTACTACCGGTAGCGGTACCGGTATAACTAACGGCACAGGAGTGACAACCGGCAATACCGTTTCGCATTGTGTTTATGGTATTGTTGGCGCCGGGACAATTAGCGGCAATAGTGTTGGCGATTGTACTTTGTATCACATCAGTGTCACTTTCGGAGCGAGCAGTATCATCGGCAATACAATATTCACCACTGGCCAATTTCAAACCGGAATCTATATCTCTTCGAGCGACCCTGTCCTGGTGACCCAAAACAGCGTGGGTGGTCCTGGCACCCCATTTCATGCCGGCAGCAAAACCGTCAATGTCGCTAATACCAACGCCGGGTTCTGATAGCTGATAATTATTGGGCTGTCTGTGTTCGCCATTAATCGGCGGCAAGGCCAGCCCTATAACGTAGGGGCGCAGCTATAGCATTTGCTAAAAGTTCTTTCCTCTTATCCCCTCTCCCCCCAGCGGGGGGAGAGGGTTAGGGTGAGGGGGGGCGGAAAAAACTTTTGGCAACCAGTATAACTGCTGTCTATGCCCATCTCAGGCATGCTGAAATACCTTTCGATAGCGAGATCATATTGATATTGGGGGAGATCAAACCTTTCCTGCGGGCAAAAGGCCTTTTTCCAGGAATTCTCGTCGTTGCTTGATGATGTTGCACCCAATGTCTAAGGTGAGGGCAGCACCCCGGTTCCGGCGCCGGTCCAGCAGAGGACCGGCGCCCCTTTATCCCCGGCCTCGGCCTCCGGCGCCCAGATCTCCAGGTTCCAGTTCCAGAGAGGGTCCAGGGGCCATTGGGGGGCCAGGGTCTGTTCCACAAATTCCGTCAGTTCCAGCGCGGCCGCGGCCAGGTCCGGGGAACCCGCGGCCTTGGTCAGGGCCGCGGATAAAAGGTCGCGGCCGTCATTAAGGGCGGCCGTCATCCCGGCGCGGTCTTGCACCTGCAGCCATTCCGCCTCGCTCCGGCACCCCGGCAAGGGAATCTGCACCGCCCGCAGGCCGGTCCACTGGGGCCACCCCCTTAAGGTGAGGAAGAGGGACCGGGCCGTGCGGCCCAGGAGCAAAGGGGTCCAGCGCTCCGTCAGATACGGGGCCATGACCCGCCGCCACAGTCGATAGCGCATCTCTGCCAGCTCCGGGTCCACCATCTCGCCGATGCCGGGGACCGGCCCCAGGGTCTGCCGTTCTTCCCAGGGCTCCGGTGCCAGGATTTCCGCCAACCACTCCTGGCCCCGGTCCACGGTGACCAGCCGGGCCTCCTGGTCCGCCAGCATCTTCTCCATCTGCCAGGCCAGATGCCAGGCGTCCGGGAGATCCTCGGATTTAGGGGTGGGGGCCGCGCTCCCCCGGCGGATGGCCTGGATCAGGTCATCCTCCCGGTCTTCCTGGGCCTGGCGGTACTCCTTAAAGGCTTGCCATTGATGCATCTCCCCAGGCCGGAAGCCCTTGAATTCCCGGCCCGCGGCCTCAGCTTCCGGGGGCAGGGACAGGCCCTGGTAAGGCAACCGGCTGGGCCAGCCGGGTATCACTCCCACTTGCAGGTCCGGAAAATAGAGGGGGAGGGTCCAAAATTCCTCCCGCCAGGGCAAGATTACCGGAAAGGCCACCGCCTGCCACTCTGCCGCCATAAGGGCCTCCTGTGAGGGGATATCGCCGGGAAAAACGGGGGCAGGGTCTTTCACCCCTGCACCACCTCCCCTTCCCGGTTATTAATATCCCAGGAAATTAAGAGAGACAAGAGGCCCTTTGCCGGTGGGGCCCTGAACTCCCAATTTTCCCTGCTCCGCCAAGTTGGCGGCCCAGGCTTTCCACCCCGTGTGGATGAAGGTGGCGGACGAGAAGCCCGCCCTGCAACTTTTCATAATCTACGGGTGGGCCTTAGGCCCCTGAGGAACTGCTCCGCCCATCCTGGGGCTCAGGTGGGGTGGCCCGCCGGGAGGGCACCCAGCCAATTATGCTTGACTTCTCCGGGGAAGCAGCCATAATTTAAAGGGCGTGGGGATGTAGCTCAGCCGGAAGAGCGCCTGCTTCGCATGCAGGAGGTCAGGGGTTCAAATCCCCTCATCTCCACCACTATTCATGGCCACCCAGGTGGCCTTTTTTTCTCCCCTTTTAGTTAATCCTTGACATATTCATTATAATGCATATCTATATATATAATATATGCATATCGTTTGAGGTTTCTATGAGAACGACCCTGAACATAGAAGACGAATTGCTGGCCAGGGCTGCAGAGCTACTGGGGATTAAGGAAAAAACCGCCTTGGTCAGGCTCGGGCTGGAAGCCCTGATCGCTGTGGAAAGCGCCAAGAGACTGGCTGCAT
Organism: Syntrophobacterales bacterium; assembly: GCA_020060385.1. Lineage (GTDB taxonomy): Bacteria > Desulfobacterota > Desulfobaccia > Desulfobaccales > 0-14-0-80-60-11 > SURF-52. Next base: position 8,775 of record JAGVAH010000042.1, read on the forward strand.
TAGGGGGAACAGAAAAAGAATTGCAGATGATCCCTCGCCGTAGAGCCGAAGAAAACTGACATGGTCCTGGTGGACACTTCGGTGTGGGTGGCCCATCTGCGGCAGGGAGAGGTGGGGCTGGAGGCGCTGCTGAATGCCGGCCGGGTGGTCTGCCATCCCTGCGTTATCGGCGAACTCGCCTGCGGCAATCTCCAGAACAGGTCTGAAATTCTGGTCCTGCTGCAAGCCCTCCCCCAGGCCATCCAGGCAGAGCACGAAGAGGTAATGCAGTTTATCGACAATTATCGCTTAATGGGCAAAGGGCTGGGGTACGTGGACATGCATCTGCTGGCAGCCGCTCTCCTGACCAGGGTTCCCTTATGGACCCTGGACCAAAAACTCCAGGTGGTGGCGGTAAAGCTGGAGTTGGCCCCTTAGGAGCATGACCTCAAATCCCCTCATCTCCACCAAAATTCACGGCCACGCAGGTGGCCTTTCTTTTTGCGGGGGAAGCTTGCTATCGATTTGGCAGCAGGGAATTGGTGGGCCGTGCCCACCCTACATTACTGAGTACCAGTTACGGCGCGGCGGCCAGGGCCTGGGCCACTTTTTCTTCCAGGTCCTGTTTGTCGATGGGTTTGGCGCAGTAGGCGAAGGCCCCCAATTGCTGGGCCTGGTTGGCGGTCTCCCGGGTGGGGTGGCCGGTGAGCATGATCACCCGGGTGGCGGGGGAGATCTTTTTGAGTTCCGCCAGGAGTTGGACGCCGCTCATCTTTTTGAGGCGGATGTCCAGGATGGCCACCTCCACCGGGTAGGTGCGGGCATAATCCAGGGCGTCCGTTTCCTCGGTGCACACGGTTACCCGGTGGCCCTTTCTCTCCAGGAGGCGCTTGATCATCAAGCCGGCGTCGGCCACGTCATCCACCACTAAGATGCGACTCATGGCTTAACCCTTTGCAGACCGGTTTGCGGATTTCATTCAACCAAGGAGACCGCCGGAGCCGCTAAGGCCTCGGCCGTATATTCCGGCATCTCCTCCCCATGCAGCGGCAGTTCCAGGAGAAATACTGCGCCGGGACCATGGGGTTGGGGACGGGATTCGCCTTCTCCGGAATACTCCGGGGGGACCGGGCTGAGGGCCTGGATCTGGCCCCGGTGCTCCCGAATGATCCCGAAGGATAAAGAAAGGCCAAGGCCGGTGCCCCCGCCAGGTATCTTGGTGCTGAAGAAGGGGTCGAAGACTTTCTCCAGGTCCTGGGGCTCAATGCCCGCGCCGGTATCGGCCACGCTCACCAGGGCCCGGCGGCCATCTTCAGAGAGTTTGGTGGCCACGCGGATCGCGCCGTTCTGGCCGATGGATTCGAAGGCGTTGTTGAGGAGATTGAGCCACACCTGCTTGAGCTTCTCCCGGTCGCCCACCATGGAGGGGATCTCCGGGTCTAAACTGACTTCCACGTCCACCCATTCCTGTTTGAAGATGGGTCTGAGGATTTGCAGCACCTCGGAGATGGACCGGTTCAGGTCCATCTCTTCCATATGGCTTTCCATGTGCCGGGAAAAATTCAGGAGATCGGCGACGATGCGGCGGCTGATCTGCGCCTGTTTTTCAATGATGGCGAGGAATTCATGACTCTCGGAATCCTGGGGCAGATCCTCCAGGAGCATCTGGGCATAGCCCAGGATGATGGCCAGGGGGGTGTTGATTTCGTGGGCCACGCCCCCTGCCAGCTTCCCCAACTCCTCCATCTTTACCGACTGGATGAGCTTCTCCTGATACCGCTTAATTTCCGTAATATCCCGGGCGGTAAACAGCAGCCCCACCACCCGCTCCTCGTCATACACCGGCACTTTGACCACATGAAACCAGCGCTTTCCCAGATCGTTGCCGATGAGCACCTCTTTGGAGACGATCCCACCGCTGGCAATCAAGTGGTGATCTTCCCCTAAGGGATCGGTATCCTGCCAGAGCTGGTAAACCTCCGGGGGCATTTTGCCGATGAGTTCCTCCTCCCCCAGGTCGTAGAAATGTAAAAATGCGGGATTGGCGGTCTGATAGGCCAGGTTTTGATCCTGTAGGCTGACCAGGTCGGGGGTCACATCCAGGATGGTTTTCAGTAACTGCTGCTGCCGGGCCAGCCTTTTTTGGGCTTCCCGCAGCTCATCCAGGCGGTTGCGGAGACTGATGGCCATCACCTCGAAGGCTTCCGCCAGTCCCTGAATCTCGTCCCCCTGGCTTTCCAGATAAACCCGGCAAGTACCGCAGTATTCGAAGGCTCCCTCACCGCACTCCGCACAGAGGGTCCCCGGGATATTCCAGCAGCGCTGCAACCGGTTGCCATAGGCCGGGCACTCCCTCTCCTCACACCCCATGATTTGCCAGCAGTGGCGTCGGGGAGCCAGGCCGGTCTGCTGGTCCATGTTGCCTTTCACCATTTCCTCGGCGGCGTGGCGCAGAATATCCAGGCGCCGGGTGACCGTGCCGGCAAAGAGGGTACCCATTACCAGGGCAATCAGCCCCGCGCCGACAGTGATGTAAAAGACGGCGTTGAGGAGACGCTGCACCGCGGCCTGGGCCTTTTCCCGGGACAGTCCCACATGCACCGTACCCAGGCGTTGGGCACCGATCTGCACCGGCACCGCGAAGTCGTAAATGAAGTCCTCATCCGTATCCAGCAGTTGGATCCTCTGGCGGGCCCCTGGGGGCAGGATGTTGGCCTCCAAGAGTTGCACCGGAAAACCGGCTTGAAAGGAGTGGGAGAGCACCTGGCCACCCCGGTCCTGGATGAAGGCATAGATGATATCGTCGCTGGATACCTTGATTTCATCAACCCGGTTCTTCAAGCGCAAGAAATCCTGGGCCAGGAGAGGGTCGGTGGTCCGGGCGGCAAGATTCAGGGCCAGGGTCATGCCCCGTTTCTTGATTTCCGAGAGCATGGCCTGGCTGGCCAGGCGGCTCACCAGTATCCCCGACAACAGGCCAAAGACCAGGACGATGATGATGATCCCCAGACTGATCTTGGTGCGGAGATTCATCCGGGAGAAGAATTTCATCAGGCTCCGACCCTTAGAAATCAAGGAGTCCACCACAGAGTTCACCGCAGGCATCCTGCCCTCCCGTTTAATCCCGATTCTTCTTGGTAGCCCGGTGTGCCGCAGATTCGGATTCCACCAGGGCCGCCAGTTTGCGGACCGGATCAAAATCCCGGTCCTGAGCCGGGATGATGGCCACAAAGCCGGCCTCTTCCAAAATGGGCCTCTGGACCGGATTATCGAAACTCAAGGCCAGCATGGCCTCTTTAATCTTGGCCACCAAGGCGGGGTCCAGTCCTTTGCGGGCGGCATAAACCCAGCCGGGGTACCAGGGGGTGTTGGCCAGAACCCGAATCCGCTTCAGGTCAATTTTATCTTTAAGAATATCAAGGGTGCCTTCCCTAATGGCCCCCGCATCGTATTTGCCGGAGTACACGGCCATGACCACTTTTTCCTGTTTGCCCCCCGGTCCCGGGGCAAAGGCGATCTCGGCGAAGTCCTCTTTGCGCAGGCCCGTTTCCAGAATCAAGCTCCAGGGATAGAGGTAACCGCCCGCGGAGGTGGGGTCCACGGCAATGAACCTCTTGCCTTTGAGGTCGGCCAGGGTGCGGATCTTCCGATTATCCGCCCGGCAGATGATCTGCCCCCGGAAGTTTTCCTTGCCCACGGCCTCCACCACCCGGGCGAAGGCCCGGGCCCCGTAACGTTCGGCGATTTTCACGTAAATGAAGGGGTTGCTGAAAGTGATATCAATGAGCCCCTGGCCCACCATGTTCATGTGTTCATCAAAGGTGTCGGGGAAGACCTGCCGCACCTCCAAGCCGGTGGCCCGGGTCAGGTATTCCATTACCAGATGGTGCCGCTTATAAGATACGCTATGCGCGTATTGGGGCAGGTATGCATAAGTTATGCCCCGCTCGGGTTTAACGACCTTGATCTCCTGGCGTTTGGACAGATCGACCTTTTTGGAGGGTTCGCTGTCCCCACAGCCGGGCAGGAAACACCAAATGTAGATGAGTAAAAAAATGAGTCTGGCAGCCAGCATCGTTTGCAAACCTGCTTTAAGGGTTATGAAGATTGTGTTGTTTCAATCGTTTCCAGATGGTCACCCGGCTGACCCCCAAGAGCCGCGCGGCTGCCGATTTATTGCCCCCCGCCTGCTCCAGGGCCTTGAGGAGCGCCTCCTTATCATCGCCGGCCTCGGCCGGGCCTTTTTTTCTCATGGTCCGGGGCGGGTACGGGGGTCTCTGGGCCAGGGGCGTGGGCAGGTGCTGCGGTAAGATGTCCCCTTCCCGGCAGAGGACAAAGGCATACTCCAGGGAATTGAGGAGTTCCCGGACATTGCCCGGCCACTGGTAATGGAGCAGGGTTTCCATGGCCTCTTTGCTGATGCTGCTGATGGGCTTGCGGGTCTTGAGGCGCAGCCGTTCAATGAACGCCTCCGTGAGGAGGGGAATATCCTCGTGCCTCTCCCTTAAGGGCGGCAAATGCAAGGGAATGACATTGATCCGGTAATAGAGGTCTTCCCGGAACCGGGCCTCAGCCATGAGCTGCTGCAGGTCCTTATTGGTGGCGGTGATGACCCGCACATCCACCGGCACGGGCTTTTGGTCCCCCACCTTTTCGATGACCTTTTCCTGGAGGACCCGGAGCAGCTTGGCCTGGGTGTTCATGGACAGATCCCCGATTTCGTCCAGGAAGATGTCGCCGCCGTGCGCGGCTTCAAAGCGGCCCACCCGGCTGCGGTCGGCCCCGGTGAAGGCCCCTTTCACGTGGCCAAAGAGTTCGCTTTCCAAGAGAGACTCATGGAGGGCCACACTGCTCACTTTAATGAAAGGCCCCTGGCTGCGGGGGCTGAGACGGTGAATGGCGCCGGCCACCAGCTCCTTGCCGGTGCCGCTCTCCCCATAGATGATCACCGGGGCGTCGGATTGGGCGGCGCTGTCAATCAAGGAAAAAAGCTGCAGCATTACCGGGCTCTTACCCAGAATGCCGTGAAAACCGTCTTCCCGGCTGAGTTCCCGGCGCAGGCGGGTGATGACCCTTTCCTTGGCCACCATTTCACTGACATCGATGAGGGTTTCCACCCCCCCCAGGACCTGGCCCTCACTGTCCTTCAGGAGCGACGCATTCTTCATGACATGCACCAGGCTGCCGTCCTTTTTGGCCAGGATGCACTTACAGCGGCGGATGGACCCGGTTTGAAACAACTCGCACTGTTTTTTGCCGCCCGCGGCCAGAGAGGAAAAGCAGGCGTCGCTCTTGATCAGGGAGCAGGGATGGCCGATGAGTTCGTGGCGCTGGTAGCCAGTGATCTCCTCCATGGCCCGGTTGACGGAGAGGATGACTCCCCGGGGATCCACCACCACCACTCCCTCCATCATGGTGTCGATCACCTTCTCACATAATCCCGCGTATCCTTCCTGGAGCATGGTCTTAATCCTGTAAAGGAGAAACATGGATGTTAACTTAACGTTAACACTCATTTAACATACACCTAATACGAATGATCGTCAACTGTCCTCATCTGATTTTATAATGTCCAATTACATCAGGCTGTTGTGGATACCTAGAGCCGCTTCCCCGGCGGCATTTTTATTGCAGGGGCAGAAAAAGGGGCCTACTTTATCAAATTTTACACCGGCTCAAGAACCGGCCGGGTAACGGGTTTGAGGAGGGATAAAAGAGCATGTTTAAGAAGATTCTGGTGCCGCTGGATGGCTCGGAACTGGCCGCCAGGATTCTGCCCTATGTGGTGGACCTGGCCCAAACCCATGGTTCCCAGGCAACTCTCCTGCACGTGTACTATCCGGGGGAGAGCGAGACCTTCCCGGATTGGATTGAGAAAGAACGGGAAAAAGAAAAGAAGGCTTGTGAGTTGTTTCTGATCCAGACCGCCAAGGAATTGGAGGCCCAGGGGGTCAAGGAGGTCAAGATCGAGTGCGTGGAAGGCTCCCCGGCCCGGGAGATCATCGGCTACGCCAAGAACAACGGCATGGACCTCATCACCCTGGCCACCCACGGCAAAGGGGAGGTGGTCTGGGTTCTGGGCAGCGTCGCCGAAAAGGTGGTGAGTCACGCCACCGTGCCGGTTCTGCTCTTCCGGGTGCTGGAGTTAAAAATCCCGGACTTGAAATTGGATTACGATCCGGCCATCCCCTAGGCGCTCTCGGCCCTGAAATTCACAATTTTATGAAATTCTTTAATTAATCTCAGGAGGTTCTGATGTCTAGATCTACTTGGAATTTTTTGATCATGGTGATACTGACCACGCTGGTTTTGGGAGCCGCTTTGGCCTATGGGCAAACGGCCGCCAAACCCGCGGCCCCGGAAGCCGCCAAAACGGCCCCTGCCACCCCGGCGGCCCCGGTTGCCGCGGCCAAAGCCAAAATGAGCAAGCTGGAAGCGGCCATTGCCAAAACCCCCCAGGGGACCCGCAAAGGGGAGATTGACCCGTCAGCCCCCAAGGGCTTTATGGGTATCCCCGGCGGGCCGAAACCCTTCTGGTTTTTCGGCATCCTCTGGGGCATTTGGGTGGGCTGGATCTTCTCCACCGTGGGCGCGTTCGGCGGCATTATGGCCGGCGTGGGTCACATCACGGTCTTCGGCCTGGGTAGTTACGCCGCCAGTTTCCGGCAAACCAGTCCCACCCTAAATAAATTGCTCACCGACTCCATCCGCACCTCCAACCAATACCTAGTGGGTCTGTCGGCGTTAATGTCCTCCGTCACCTATTACCGCATGGGCCGCCTGGTTCTGCCCCTGGGTCTCGCCCTGGCCATCGGCGGCATTGCCGGCGCTTATCTTATCCCAGTGCTCACCGCGGGCAAGATCAGCTTGAGGGCCTATGTGGGCTATTTCGGCATCATCGTCTTGGTGATCGGCTGTTTCCTCTTTTATGACACCACTCCCAAAGGCCAGGAAAAGAAGAAAAAGGCCTCGGCGGCCGCCAAGGCCTTCCAGGAATCTATTAAAAAGGGCGGGGAAGCTGTGGCCTCCCAGGGAGTGCAGGTGAAGTCCTGGGGTCTCACCAGGATAGATTTTTCCTTTTATGGGGTGGACTTCCACTTCAATCCCATCTGGCCGCTCCTGGGCGGCTTCGTTATCGCCGCCATCTCCGCCTTCATCGGGGTGGGGGGCGGCTTCCTGTACGTGCCTTTTCTCACTTCCGTGACCGCGCTGCCCATGTATGTCGTGGCCGGCACTTCCGCCCTGGCGGTGTTCGTCAGCATGATCACCTCCATCTTCACCTTCATGTTTATTAAGGGCACGCCCATTGATTTCTTATTCATCGGCGCCGAACTTATAGGGATAGCCGTGGGCTCCGTCGTCGGCCCCATGACTTCCAAGTACATACCGGATATCTGGCTGAAGCGCCTGTTCGTAATACTGGCGATTTACGTGGGCATCAGGTACACCAGTCAAGGATTCCTGGGCTATTCGATTCTGCCGTAATAGCCTCTCATCAACCAGATAACGCGGGGCCGGCCTTTACCGGCCCCGTCGACCAGGTGTGATTCATGGAAATGCATCCCTTCTATCAGGTTCTGGACCCTTACCTGATTTGGTTCTACCGCCTCACCGGCCGCGCCGGGGTGGACTTTGTCATCGGCACTTTATTCCTGGTTTTTCTTGCCCTGGTTATTGGGGAGTTCACCGCCTTCCTGGCTTTCCGGTTGATGCGGAAGCATCTGGGTGAAAAAACCGCGGAGGCGGAGAAGTATCACGACCTGTCCCTGGACGCCTTGAAAGCCGGGAACAAGGAAGCCTATCAGGCCGCCAACAAGCTGGCCAAAGAGGCCTTTGGCCATTCTTTTTTCCAGCAAGCGGCTCTGTCGGCCGCGTTTCTCTGGCCGGTCTTCTTTGCCCTGGCCTGGATGCAGTACCGCTTCCTGGAGGTGGAGTTTCCCTTGCCTTTCAGCGGTTGGTCTCTGGGTTATATCGGCATTTTCATTCTTCTGTATGTCCCTGCAGTAATCCTCTTTAAGCGGCTAAAACGCAAATTGCACAACTTCCGCCGGCTTAAGGGGATATTGCACAACCTTGATCAAACCAATGCCCCGGTCTGCGTCCCGGAGATTTCCCTGGGAGCCAAAGAGGGACATTCTTGAGCTTGAATTTTCTGGAAAAATCAAGGCCATGAGCAGCAAAACCCTATTCTCCGTCTGTTTAAATCTAAACATAATTTTGATAAAATGAATAAAAAAAAGAGGCATGAAAGTCCATGGCGAATAAAGTCTATAGCATCTGTTTCATGTGTACGGTCCGCTGCCCCATCGAGGTGATGGTGGCCAACGACGACGTGGTGTGGGTGCAGGGCAACCGCCACGCGCCGGGCATCGAGGGGGCTTTATGCGCCAAAGGCTCCGCGGGCCAGGCCCTGCTGCACGACCACGAGCGGCCCCAATATCCCATGATCCGCACCGGGGAACGGGGCGCGGGCCAATGGCGCCGGGCCAGTTGGGACGAGGCCCTGGATTATGTGGCGGAACGGCTCAAGGATATCACCCAGGAGCATGGCGGCCACAGCGTGATTTTCGGGGAGCGCACCAATCTCAATACCCACATTTCCAAGACCTTCATGAAGGCCATGGGCTCCCCCAACCACTTCACCCATGACGCCCTGTGCAAGGGGTCGGTGAACACCGCGTTCCGCAGCCTCACCGGCTATACCGACGCGGAGGTGGGCATCGACTACGCCAATACCCGCCACATCATCATGTATGGCCGCAACATCTTCGAGGCCCTGGAGATTGCCCCCCTAAACAATCTCCTCAATGCCATGGAAAAGGGGGCCAAGCTCACCTATATCGACCCCCGGGTGAGCGTCACCGCCACCAAGGCGGACCGGTACTGGATGATCCGCCCCGGCACGGACCTGGCCCTCAACTACGCCCTGATTCACACCATTCTCAAGGAGAAGCTCCACGACAAAGATTATGTGAAGCGGTGGGTCTCAGGACTGAAGGAACTCCAGGCCTTTGTGGAGCCCTACACCCCGGAGTGGGCCGAAGCCGAGACCGGCATTCCCGCCGGGGAAATCATGGCCCTGGCCCGGGAGGCCGCGGAGGTCAAGCCCCAGGTGGTCTTCCATTACGGCTACCGGGGGGCCCACCACCCCAACGAGATTGCCCTGCGCCGCTCCCTCATTATTCTTAATGCGCTGATGGGCAGCATCGAAGCTCCCGGCGGCCTCTTCTTCAAGAAGGGCGCGGCGGCCGCGGGCCGGGGGGACATCGGCAAGTATGTCAGCCAGGAGTTCCCCAAAATCACCCAGCCCCGCTTCGACGGTTCCGGGGCTGCGGCCTTCCCCGTGACCGACTCCGCCCACGGCAACCCCCAGCAGCTGGCCCAGGCCATTATGACTGGGGATCCCTACCCCATCAAGGCCCTCATTGCCAACCGCTTTGAACCGCTGCAGTCCATCCCCGACAGCGCCGGGGTGCGCCGGGCCCTGGACCAGCTGGACCTTATCGTCGCCATTGACGTCAATTTCAGCGAGATCGCCTGGTATGCCGACGTCATCCTGCCCGAGTCCATTTACCTGGAGCGGGCCGATTCCCTGCAGATGGTGTCGGGGCTCAAGCCCTCACTGCGCATGCGGCAGCAGGCGGTCTCCCCCCGGTACGACACCAAGCCCTCCTGGCTGATCCTCAAGGGCCTGGCCGACCGGTTAGGGCTTGGCCATTATTTTCCCTACGAAACCATCGAAGACATCTGGAACTTCCAGTTAAAGGACATGGGGGTGAAGATTGAGGACTTTGAGGCCAAGGGCTTTGTCTCTCTGACGGATAAGCCCATCTGGTGGGACCGGAAAGAGGGCCTGAAATTCAAGACCCCCTCCGGGAAGATCGAACTGGTGAGCTCCCTTCTGGAAAATGCCGGTTTCCCGTCCTTTCCGCCCTATGAGCCCGTATCCCCGCCCCCGGAAGACAGGTTCCGTCTCATGGTGGGTCGCTGCGCGGCCCACACCCATGTGTCCACCCAGAACAACTCCTACCTCAGCGAGTTGGTGCCGGAAAACGAGCTGTGGATCAACCCGGCCCCCGCGGGCCGTTTGGGGATCAAAAACGGCGAGTACGTGGAGGTCCTCTCCCCCCTGGGCACCAACGGCCGCATCAAGGCCAGGGTGACGGATTTCATTCATCCCGAAGGATTGTTCATGCTTCACGGCTTCGGCAAGACGGTGCCGGCCCAGACCCGCTGCTACCAGAAAGGGGCCAGCGACGCCCTGCTCCAAGAAAACGTCTCCGACCGGGTGGGGGGAAGCCCCGCGCTGGACGAAACCCTGGTGCAAGTGCGCCCGGCCTGATAGAGGTAATACATGAGCAAATACTATCTGCTGCAAGATCAGAAGCGGTGCATCGGCTGCCTGAGCTGCGAGGTGCATTGCAAGAGCAATAAGGGCCTGCCCCTGGGCCCCCGCCTGGGGCAGATCATCACCGTGGGCCCCAAGATGGTGGGCTCCGTGCCCCGCATGGCCTTTGTCTTCATGCCCTGCTTCCACTGCGAGGACCCCTGGTGCGTGCCCGTGTGCCCCACCGGCGCCATGCGCAAACGCCCCGCGGACGGCATCGTCTACGTGGAGCCGGTGCTCTGCGTGGGTTGCAAGTCCTGCATCACCGCCTGCCCCTGGGGCGCGCCCCAATGGCATCCGGAGACCGGCAAGGTGGTGAAATGCGACTATTGCATGGACCGGGTGGACCAGGGACTGGAACCCGCCTGCGTGGCCAAATGCGTCACCCACTGCCTCAGTTTCGGCCAGGCGGAAAAACTGGACCAGAGCCGCCGGCAGCGCTTCGCCAAAAACGTGGCCTTCGAACTCCAAACCGTGGTCAGCGCCCGGTAGGAGATGGTTTTGTGGGGGGGCCGGGGACTATAGGCGGGCGAGACGCCCGCCCTACGGCTTCCTGCCCTCCCCCCACGCCCCCCTCCCAACCCGCATATTCCCGTAGGGGGTTGGGGGAGGGAGTCTGAGGGAGGGGGCAGGGGCCCGCGGCCCCTGGCCCCCTCCCTCAGAATTACTTTCTCATCTCTCGCACGGAGATTAAGTCCATGAACCAGAACGGGCGGCCGTTGTTGCGCGTCAACATCTGCACCTTTCCGGGTAAGAGTCTGAAAGCGGCCAAAGCGGTCCAGGAAGCCTTTCTCAATGAGATGAAGGAGCGTTCCCTGGACGACCTGGGGCCGCTGGAAGTCTACCTGGTGGGCTGGCGGGGCATTGAAGGCAGGGATGTGGTGGTGGAAGTCCGGGACGCCAAAGGCTCCCACCTTTATGAACTCATCACCCCGGACATGGTGCCCCGCATCATTCAGAGCCACATCGACGAAAAACGCCCGGTGCAGCGCTGGCTGGTGGGCAAAGACTTCCGGGACTTCATCGAACCCCAGAAACGGTTCATCTCGGAACTGGTGGGTCAGATCGACCCCGTGTCCTGGGAAGAATACCAGGATTACGACGGGTACAAGGGGCTGCAAACCTTTTTCAGCCAGGGTTTTGACTCCTTTCTCCAGAAAGTGGTGGCCGCGGGCTTTTGCGAATTTGCCCGCATCACCACCTCTCCCCTGGGGAAACGGTGGTGCGAACTGCGGGTGGAAAAGGAGCAGCCCATTCTGGTGGTCAACGCCGCTGCCCCCACCCCCGAAGCCAGCAGCGAGATGTTCCTCCTGGAAGGCTGCCCCCACCAGGTGCTGGAAGGCGTTCTTTTGGCCGCCAAGACCCTGAAGGCCCAGGCCGCCCTGGTATATGTGGCGGAGGAGGATGAGCTGGCCCGGGAAAGGTTGCAGCAGGCCATGTCTGCTTGTCTAGCCGCCCCCATCTGGCCCCGGCAGGAACCCCTCATTCCGGTGAAGGTGGTTGCCGGCCACGGCCGCTACATGATGGAGGACGAGGAGCTGCTGATCCGGGCGGTGACCGGCCTGTTGCCCCGGAGCTTCTGGGACAAATACCCCCGGCGGATCTTCATCACCCACAGCCTGGGGACCATTGCCTCCCTGCCTTTCATCGCCCAGACTCCGGTGGCCTGGTTCCGCAAGCTGGGGGTGGAATGCGCCCCGGGCACCATGATCTTCCGCCTCCATGGCTCGGTGGAGCGCCCCGGCTTCGTGGAGGTGCCCCTGTCCGCCACCTTGCAGGACATCATTCATAACGAAGGGGGAGGCTTCCGCTTTGGCCGCACCCCCAAGGGGATCCAGGTGGGAGGCCCCCTGGGAGGGGTTTTCCCCTTGTCTCTGCTGAACATGAACCTGGCCCATGAGACCCTGAAAGAAATGGGCGCCACCCTGTCCGTGGCCTCCATCCAGGTTCTGGATGAGCGGGACTGCCTGGTCTCCCTGGTGCGGGAACAGTTGGAATTTATTCTGGATCAACCGGGGGGCCAGTGCCCCCCCTGCCAGGAAGCTCTGCGGAGTATCAAAGGATTGCTGGAGCAAATCTCCGAAGGCATCGGCAGCCAGAAAACCTTGCAAGAACTGCAGACCCGGGCCCAGGCCTTGAAAATGAAGGGGGCCTGTGACCTCTCCCGCCAGGCCATGAATCCCCTGTTGACCGCGCTCCATTACTTTCCGGAAGAATTCCGCCTGCACCTGGAAAATAAGCACTGTCCGGCCCGGTCCTGCCCCAAGCTGCTGTTGGCCCCCTGCCATCAGGCCTGCCCCACCGGTATTGATATTCCCAGCTTCATCGGTCTCATCGCCCAGGGCCACTTTCAGGAAGCCTGGGAGGTGATGCGGGAGGACAATCCTTTCCCCTGGGTCTGCGGCCTGGTCTGTCCCCATCCCTGCGAGCGGGCCTGCGTCCGGGCCAGCCTGGACGAACCCATCAATATCCGCTATCTGAAGGCCTTCGCCTCGGAGTGGGTCTCCAAGCACGGGAGTTTTTTCCCGCCCCAGCCGGCCCCAGCCAACGGTCACCGGGTGGCGGTGATCGGCTCCGGGCCTGCCGGGCTTTCCTGCGCCTATTTCCTGGCCCTGCGGGGTTACCAGGTGACGGTTTTTGAAGCCCTGGCGGAGCCGGGGGGCCTGTTAATGGCCGCCATTCCCGACTACCGCCTGGCCCGGGAAGTGGTGGCCAAAGAGATCCGGCTCATCAAATCCCTGGGAGTGGCAATCAAAACCGGGGTGACGGTGGGCCAGGACATCACCCTGGACGACCTACGGGCCCAGGGCTATGAAGCCATTTTCCTAGGAATCGGCGCGCACCTGGGGTACAAATTGAAAATCGAGGGTGAAGCCGATTTTCCCCAGGTCCATGACGTAATTTCCTTCCTCCGCCACATCTATCTAGAAGAAAAGAAAAAGCCCGCAGATAAGGTCTTGATTATCGGCGGCGGCAACGCGGCCATGGACGCGGCCCGCACCTGCCTGCGCCTGGGCTGTGAGGAGGTGCACGTCTCCTACCGCCGCACCCGGGCGGAGATGCCGGCCCATCCTGAGGAAGTGGAGCAGGCCCTGGAAGAGGGAGTGCAGATCCACTTCCTCACCGTGCCCATCAAGATCGGCGGGGAGGATGGCCGGGTCACCCGGGTGGAATGCCTCCAGGCGGAGTTGGGGCGGCCGGACGCCAGCGGCCGGCGCCGTCCCATACCCATTCCCGAGAGCAACTTTGTCATCGAGGCCGGGGCGGTGATCACCGCCATCGGCCAGCAGCCGGATTTCTGCCCCTTCCCGGAACCGCCGGTGCCCACCACTCCCTGGTGCACCATCGTCACCCAGGCGGGGAGCACCCGGACCAGTATCCAGGATATCTTCGCGGGGGGCGACGGGGTTACCGGTCCGGCCACGGTGGTGGAGGCCATCGCCGCGGGCAAGCAGGCCGCGGCGGAAATCGACCATTACCTCACGGGGGCCACCACCCCCGCCCTGGTGATGAGCCCCCAGAAGCGCCGCAAGGTGCCCTTTCAAACCATCCCGGCCGCGGAAAAGATCGCCAACCACCGCACCCCCATCCCTATGCTGGACGTGGAACTGCGCAAAACCACCTTTATGCCCGTGGAGATGGGCTACTCCGACGCCCAGGCCCAAAAAGAGACGCAGCGCTGCCTGCGCTGTGATATTTGCATCCGCTGCGGGGCCTGTGAGCGCACCTGCCACCGGATGCGGGTGCATGCCCTGAAGTTTACCCAGGTCACCACCACGGAGCGGGCCCTCACCGACTATCCTCTGGCCGCCAACACCTGCATCGCCTGCGGTGCCTGCGCCCTGACCTGCCCCACCCAGGCCATCAGCTATGTGGAGGCCCCGGATTACCGGGAGGTGCGTCTCTGCGGCACGGTGCTCAACCGGCTGGAGACGACCCACTGCCCGGTGTGCGGCGAGCCTTTGGCGCCTTCCCGGTTTCTGGAATACATCACCAGCCGCAGCGACGCGGCCATGGGCAAGCAGGTGCTGCGCCGGCTCTGCCCCAAATGCGCCCGGGAGCAAAGGGCCGCCAAATTCGCCGTCCTGGGGTAAAACTAACATGGCGTCCTGGATTACCTGTCACCTCCAAACCCGGGTTTTTATCCCCCCCTTTGCTAAAGGGGGGTAGGGGGGATTATATAAGCGATAGATAATCCCTCTAAATCTCCCCTTAAGAAAAGGGGGCTTAAAATACCAGGCAATCAAGCGGGGCTCAGTTTATCTCATACCAAGTCGCAATCTAACGGCAATTTTCTTGTAGGAGCGAACCTTGTGTTCGCCCGCCCGCACAGGGCGAATACAAGATTCGCCCCTACAGTTCAATGTCTTTTGATGGCGAAATGGTATCATACTATTTAAGGAAATTGCCGTCCGGGAGGCGGCCGGGGACGGCCGCCCCACCATTTCTGCCGCCCAACCCGGGAGCCGGACGGAGGCGGGTTTTAATTGACAAGATCCATAACCGGGGTATATTTTTAGGCATGCAGGCAGGAATGACCTTAATGTGGGCAGCTGCAACTTCCCGGCAGATAATTTCCCGGCAGGTTCCGGGGAAGTCCGTCTCTTTCCCCTTTTTTGGCTTCCTTTTTACTTATTTTAGGAGCCTCCGCCCGGGACTCTGAACGCTTAAATATGCCCCCGGGTGGAGGATAGATTCCCCTGGGGTGGACGCCGGAGTTAAACCCCGGGGATGATTCCCGGGGTTTTTTTCTTTGCCCAGTAACGGGCCTGGGGCTTACCGTAAGAAAAAAATCCTCGGGCGGGCGTCTCACCCGCCCGGGAATCCGCACAGGCTGGAAAGCCTGTGCTACCGCTGCAAGGGAGGACCGGCCATGATTCTGGTGCTGAGCCAAGGGATCACCCACGAAGAAAAGGAAAAGCTGAAGGAGACCCTCAGCTCCGACGTTTGCCTGGTCAGGGAAATCCAGGGGTTGGAGGAGACCATCCTCGGGGTGGTGGGCAAGATCCGCCGGGATATCGGCTATTATGAAGGCCTACCCGGGGTGGCCAAGGCCATTCCCATCTCCAAACCCTACAAACTGGTGAGCCGGGAACTCCATCCCGAACCCTCCATCATCAAGATCGGCGACGTGGCCTTAGGGGGCGACCGCCTGGTGGTGATCGCCGGGCCCTGCGGGGTGGAGGGCCGGGAACGTACCCTGGAGATCGCCCAGGCGGTGCGTCAGAGCGGCGCGGTCCTCTTCCGGGGCGGGGCCTTCAAACCCCGCACCTCCCCCTACTCTTTCCAGGGCCTGGGGGAGGAGGGGCTAAAAATTCTCAAGGAGGTGCGGGAGGAAACGGGCCTGGGCGTGGTCACCGAGATGACCGCGCCCCACCAGGCGGACTTGATGGTTCAATACGTTGACGCCGTCCAGATCGGCGCCCGGAACATGCAAAACTTCGAACTCTTGAAATGCGCCGGCCGCATGGGCAAGCCGGTGCTCCTCAAAAGGGGGCTGGCCGCCACCATCGAGGAGTGGCTCATGTCCGCGGAGTACATCCTCTCCGAAGGCAACGACCAGGTGATCCTCTGCGAGCGGGGCATTCGCACCTTCGAGCCCTATACCCGGAACACCCTGGACCTCACCGCGGTGCCGGTGGTCAAGAAGCTGACCCACCTGCCCATCATCGTTGATCCCAGCCACGCCACGGGCTTAAGGGACAAGGTGAGCCCCATGGCCCGGGCCGCCATCGCCGCGGGCGCGGACGGCCTGATCATCGAGGTGCACACCACGCCCGACCAGGCCCTCTCCGACGGCCCCCAGAGCCTCTATCCCCACCAGTTTGAGCAGCTCATGCGGGATCTGTACGTCATCGCCCCGGTGGTGGGCAAACAAGTGGACTACACCTATCTCGACAAGGCCAGGATGTTCAAGGAACTCCACGCCGGAGGCGGAGCCGCAGCCGCGGCCGTGGCCTTCAGCGGCGTGCCCGGCTCCCACAGCCACAGGGCCTGCCTCAGCTTCTTCGGTCCGGAGGTGCCCTTTCAGACCTGCTCCTCCTTCCGGGAACTCTTCGACCTGGTGGACAAAGAAGAAGTGAACTTCGGCATCCTGCCCCTGGAGAACAGCCTCACCGGCAGCATCCATGAAAACTACGACCTGCTCCTGGCCTATGACCTGAAAATTGTGGGGGAGGTGACCCTGAGGATCAAGCACAACCTCATCGGCTTTGACAA
>JAGVAH010000049.1 GCA_020060385.1 Syntrophobacterales bacterium
CGGGGACGACTCCAACCTGGAAAAACCCCGGAAGATCCTCTCCTACCTGATGGACATGAACGATTACCGGGAGATGCCCCACAACCGCCTGGAGAGCTATTGCTGCGGCGCGGGCTCGGGCAACTGGCCGGGGCCCTTCGAGAAGGAGAAGACGGAGCATGGCAGCTTCAAGGCCCGGGACATCCAGGCCACGGGCGCGGACCTGGTCATCGCCGGCTGCTCCAACTGCCGGGACCAGATCATGAAGAACCTGAAACCCAAATTCAACCTGGAGATCGAGGTGAAATACCTCTGGGAGATGGTGGCCGACGCCCTGATTTTGGAGGAATAAAGGAGGCGTAAGCCTGATTGCAGGAGGGCCTGAGGGAGCGATTCTGAAGTCAGCAAAGAGTATCAAAATACGAGATTCTTCAATTCGCTTCGCTCCGTTCAGAATGACAAATCATGCTATCACAGGCTTTCCAGCCTATGCGGCTTACCGGGGCGGGCGAGGACGCCCGCCCTACGATATTTCATAATGTGCGGGTGGGCCAAAAGTTACATTCTGCTCACTGCTCACTGCCTACTGCCTACTGCTCACTTCCCTTACTCCACCCAATAATTCGGCGCCTCCTTCATGATGATCACGTCGTGGACGTGGGATTCTTTGAGGCCCGCGGGGCTGATGCGCACAAACTTCGCTTTTTCCCGCAGTTCCGGGATGGTGCGGCAGCCCACGTAACCCATGCCGGAGCGCAGGCCGCCCATGAGCTGGTAGATGACGTCCGGGAGTTTGCCCCGGGAGGGCACCCGGCCGACGATGCCTTCGGGCACCAGCTTGCATTCCAGGTCAAAATCCTCCTGGCAATAGCGGTCCCGGCTGCCGGCCTTCATGGCTTCCAGGGAGCCCATGCCCCGGTAGATCTTATAGCTCCGCCCCTGGAAGATCACCGTCTCCCCGGGGCTTTCGTCCGTGCCCGCGAAGAGGCTGCCGATCATCACCACGTCGGCCCCTGCGGCCAGGGCCTTGGTAATGTCCCCGGAGTATTTGATGCCGCCGTCGGCGATGAGGGGGATGTCCGCCTTGCGGGTGGCCCGGGAGCAGTCCATTATCGCGGATAATTGGGGTACCCCCACGCCGGCGATCACCCGGGTGGTGCAGATGGAGCCGGGCCCCACCCCCAGTTTCACCGCGTCCACCCCCGCCTTGATCAGGTCTTCGGCCCCGGCCGCGGTGGCCACGTTGCCGGCGATCAACTCCGCCTGGGGAAATTCCTTCTTGGTGGCCTCCACCGCCTTGATCACCCGCTGGGAGTGGCCGTGGGCAGTGTCGATGACGATCACGTCCACGCCGGCATTGAGCAGGGCCTCCACCCGGGCCGCCCGGTCCGGTCCCACCCCCACCGCCGCGCCCACCCGCAGGCGGCCGAACTCGTCTTTGCAGGACTGGGGATACTTGCGAATCTTTTCAATGTCCTTGATGGTGATCAAACCCTTGAGAGAGTAAGCATCATCCACCACCAGCAGCTTCTCGATGCGGAACTTGTGGAGCAGGGCCTTGGAGTCTTCCAGGGTGATGCCCACGGGCGCGGTCACCAGGCGGTCCTTGGTCATCACCTCCTTGACCTTCTGGTCCAGGTTGGTCTCAAACCTGAGGTCCCGGTTGGTGACGATGCCCACCAGGCGCTTACCTTCCACCACCGGGATGCCGGAGATGCGGTAGCGCTCCATCAGGTCCAGGACCTTGGCGATGCTCTCCTCCGGGCCGATGGTCACCGGATCGATGATCATCCCGCTTTCCGACTTCTTGACTTTTTCCGCCTCCAGGGCCTGGGCGGCGATGGTCATGTTGCGGTGGAGGATGCCGATGCCCCCCTGCCGGGCCAGGGAGATGGCGGTGTCCGCCTCCGTGACCGTGTCCATGGCCGAACTCAACAGGGGGATGTTCAGGCGGATGCGGGGGGTGAGGCGGGTGGAGAGGTCCACCTCGCTGGGCAGGACCGCGGACGCCCCGGGCAATAATAACAGATCGTCAAACGTGTAAGCATAAGGAATCGGCTCTGGCATCGGCTGTCTCCGCAATTAGGTTAACTGGAGGGGGAAGATGTGGGCCATTAGCCCCTATTCCCTTCCCCCAATTCTGCCCCCATCTCCCCCAGCACTCCTTCCAGCAGCCCGGCGTCGATGACCACCAGGGAGTCCTGTTGGAAGACTTGGAGAATGGTCAAGATAATTAAAGCTCCGGCCACCATGACCCCGGCCTTGGCCGGTTCCATACCCGGGAGCCGGGCCCGGTCCGCCTCCGGGAGGCGGCAGAGAAGTTCCGTCAAGGCCGCCACCTGTCCCCGGGTGAGGAGCAGGTTATTCACCCGGGAGGCGTCGTAAGTGCTCATTGCTAAGGCCAGGGCCGCCAGGGTGGTGACCGCCCCCGCGGTGCCCACCAGACGGGGCGTGGCGGTCAGGGAGGGCTGCAGGGTTTGTCGATAGAATTCCCCCAACCGGGCTTGGATTTCCTGTTGCAGGGCCGCCACCGCCTCCGGCCGGGGCGGGTCCCCCAGGGGGCGGCTCCGGCTTAAGGTCAGTATCCCCAAAGGCAGACTTGCAAATTGGAGATCTTTGCCCGCACGGATGAGGGCCCACTCCGAACTGCCGCCGCCCACATCGAAGACCACTATTTCCGGAGCCTTGAGCACCTCCGGGGCCAAGGCTGACAGCACCCCTTTAAGAGAGGTCCGGGCCTCTTCCTCCGGGGTGAGGATCTTAACCGGCAGCCCCAAATCCTCCTGGACCTGCCGGACAAAGACCTCCCGGTTCCGGGCCTGGCGTAGGGCCTGGGTGGCCACCACCCGGGAGACCTCCACCCCTTGAGCCCGCATTATCTGGACAAAATTCCTCAGGGCCTGGAAGGTGCGGGCCATGTCCTCCGGGGCCAGGATGTCGCCCTGGGCCAAGGCCGCGCCCAGGCCGGTGACTTCCCGGTAATGCCCCAATACTCGATATCGTCTGGGTCCGGTGAGTTCGGCCACAGCCAGGCGCACCGTCAGAGACCCCAAGTCCACCGCGGCGAAGCGTTGCATAGGGGGAGTGCCAGGGAAGCGCAGCGGATGGTTGAAAACCCGCACCTACCCGTCTCCCCCGGATTCCGGCTCCAGGACAAAGACATCGGGCCAGGTGCGGTTTTTTTCGCCGCAATCCAGGCCGTAGCCCACCAGGAAACCCTTGGCCACGGGGAAGCCCACGTAGTCCAGGGGCACCTCCACCTGCCGGCGCTCCTTTTTGTCGATGAGGCAGCAGATCTTCAAGGAACGGGGATGATGGGCCAGTAAATGCTGGCGCAGGAAATCCAGGGTCAGGCCCAGGTCCACGATGTCTTCCACGATCAATACGTCCCGGTTTTTCAGAGGTTCTTCCACATCCTTGGTAATATGGATCTCCCCGGAAGAAGTGGTGCCCGCGCCGTAACTTTTGAGACGGACAAAGTCCACTTCCACCGGGTAGGGCAAGGCCCTCACCAGGTCGGCCAGAAAGATGAAAGCGCCCTTAAGAACCCCCACCATCACCAGGTCCCGGCCCGCGTAGTCCCGGCTGATCTGTAACGCCAATTCCGCCACCCGCCGGGCGATATCTTCCCGGGATATGAGACAGCGTTTCCGAGCCTGCATCCCCCCTCCTTTGCTGCTAGAAAATATCAAAGAAACCGGGGTTGTCAAACCCTAATTAGGGGTTCGGGGTCAGGGGTCAGGGGTCAGGGAAAATGAGGAGAGGTAATATACTGGCCCCTGGCCCCTGATCCCTGACCCCTCTACTTCTTGTCCGGGCGGAAGACGCCGTCCCAGTCGTCGGGGGGTGGAGAATCCTGGAATTGGCTGCAGAGGTCCTTAAACATCCGGGCCGGGCCGTCTGCCGGCAGATGATCCAGGGTGGCGGTAAAGGCCTGGGCGGCCTCACCGAAGGCCCTTTCCCGGAAGAGTTGGAGCCCTTGGGCGAACTTTTCCCGGCCTGCGTCCTGTTCCGGGGTCAGTTCCCCTTTCAAGGCCATTACTTCATAAACGGTCACCGGGGTGGCCCGGCCCTTGACGGCCACCCAATCCAGTTCCCGGAATTCCAACAGGCCCCTGCATTCCTGGACGGTGGCCTCGCTGGCCATGATGGTGGTGCCGTAGAATTTGTTCAGGCCCTCCAACCGGGACGCCAGATTCACGGTATCGCCGATCACCGTGTAGTCGAAGCGTTTCTGGGAGCCCAGGTTGCCGACGATGGCCTCCCCGGTATGGAGGCCCATGCGGAGATTCAGGAGGGGCAGCTGGCGGCGGGCAAACAGCCGGTTCAGGTCTTTCAGGGCCTCAGCCTGGCGCAGTGCGGCCCGGCAGGCCAGGACCGCCTGCTCTTCCTGGTCCAAGGGCGCGCCCCAGAAGGCCATGATGGCGTCGCCCTCGAATTTGTCCACCGTGCCGGCCTCGTCCAGGATGATCTCCGTCATCCGGGAAAGATAGTCATTCAACAGGGCCACCACCGTTTCCGGGTCCAGGTGCTCGGAAAGGGTGGTGAACCCGGCCAGGTCCGAAAAGAAGAGAGTGACCCGGCGGCGTTCGCCCCCCAGCTTCAATTTTTCCGGATGCTGCAAAAGATGGCTGATCACCACTTCGGACATGTATTGGGCGAACATGCCCCGGATGGCCTGTTTTTGTCTGCCCTCGGTGGCATAACTATAGATGGCGGCCAGGGCGAAGCTCAAATTCAGGGCCAGGTCCGGCAGCAGGGGATCCGCGTACCAGCTGCGGGTAAAGGCCAGGACGCAGAGGCCCACGTGGAGGCCGTTAAAGAGGACCAGGGCCCCCAGGTTGGCCACCAGACCGGACATGCCGGAGACGAAGAGCACCGTCAGGACCATGGCCGCCACCAGCATCAGGGTCCAGACCCACTGGAGCCACGCCGGCACGGTCCGGAGGAAATCGCCCTGGAGCAGATTGTCCAGCAAGGTGGCGTGTATTTCCACCCCTGCGTAGACCGCGCTCACCGGACTGGCCTTCAGGTCCAGGAGACCCGGCGCGGTGAGGCCCACGAAGACCCACTTCCCGGCCAGGGCCTCCGGGGGCACCAGGGGCTTAAGGTTATGGAGGCAGCGGTACTCGGATTGAATCAGATTGGCCGCGGAGAAACGCTGGTGGCTGCGGCTGGGCCCCCGGTATTTAAGCAGGAACTGCCCCTGGGCGTCCAGGGGTATCCGCCGCTGCCCCTGGACCAAGGCCCCGTCCTGGAAGCGCCAGGGAGCGCCCTGGTGCAAGGCCTGGTACGCGGCCAACCCCAGGAGGGGCAGAAAGCGCCCCTGGAAAGGGGCCACCAGGGGCAGGCGGCGATAGATGCCGTCCAGATCCGGGCGGCACTCCACATTCCCCAGGGTCCGGGCCGCGGCCACCAGGGGGGGGATGGGGGCCAGCAGGGAGCGGTAGCCCAGGAAATCCTTGGGGGGTGAACCGGCAATGGACATCGCGGCTTTCTTCAGCAGCTCCGGGGTCTGGGGCGAAGAAGGTTTGTCTTCCCGGGAAAGAAAGAAGGGAAAAATCACATTGCCCGCTCCGGCCGCGGCCGCGGCCAGGCGCTGGTCGTCCTCCGGGCCGTAGGAGGAGGCCTCGGTGTAGAGGATGTCGAAGATCACCGCCTGCGCCCCGCTGCGGCGGCAGTAGTCAATCAAGGGCCCATAGAGCTGCCGGGGCCAGGGCCAGGTAACGCCCTGGGTTTTCAAGAAATCCAGGTCGGGTTGGTCGATGGTGACCACCACCACCTGGGGGCTGGCCTTGGGGAGGGGAGCATGGCGGAAGAGCAGATCCAGGGTCTTGAGGCGGTAGGTGGTGAGGACTCCGGAAAAATTTAGGCCCAGGACCAGGAGCATGGCGGCCAGAATGAGCACCGCGCCGGCCTTGAGCTTGGTCCTGGTGGTGTAAACTGCGAAGATAGCCATAGAGAAGCGCCTGATATCTGAGCATAACAGGGAAGGATCAAGGTATAAAGGAGAAGTTGACGGGTTTTATATGTAAAAAATAACTTTCACACATTAATTTTTCTATAGTATATAAGGTTAATATAGATTATAAAAAATATATTTAAAAAGTTTTTGGTATTGAAATAGCGGTAATTAGTCTTAATTTATAAATAATTTGCAAAATAAGGCATTCGCTGAAAATCGCTTCACCTTAACGGGCCAGAAGTCGGGGGCTCCCAAGAATTATTTAACCGGACTGGGAGGACGGCATGAACGGATACGGGCGGTGGTGGTTGCTGGCGGGGTTGGCGGTCATAAGCCTGATGGCCTGCGGCGAAAGCCCCATAAACGTGGAAGCCCTGAAAAAGGAGCCCAAAAGGTATGTGGGCTCGGATACCTGCAAGATGTGCCACCTGGAGCACTACGACTCTTGGAAGATGACCCTCCATAGCCGGATGATGCAAAATGCCCAGATTAATCAGGACGCCATCGTCGCGGAAATCAACGAGAAGGAAATCCGGGCGGACCTGGCCAAACTTGGGGCCAAGCTCAAAGTGCCTGCCGATAAAATCTACGTCCCCAAACTGCAAGACATCAAATACACCATCGGCAGCCAGTGGAAGCAGCGCTATCTGGTGGAAAAGGGGGGCAAGCTTTACATCTCCCCCATTCAATACAATCTGGAAACCCACCGCTGGGTGAACTACAACGAAGACAAATGGGATAAAAAGCCCTGGATTGAAGGCTGCGGGGGCTGCCATGCCACCGGCGTGGACTTGAAGAAGAACGACTTCGTGGAGCCGGGCGTAGCCTGTGAAGCTTGTCACGGCAAGGGGTCCTGGCACGCGGCCCTCCCCAAGACCGCGGTCTTCGAGAAACGCCAGACCATCGTCAACCCCGCCAAACTCACCATGGGGGTGGCCGTGCAGATCTGCGGCTCCTGCCACAACCGGGGCAAGAGCACCAAAGTCAAGGGCGTCGAGTGGCCCGTGGGTTATGAGCCGGGAAAGGCTCTGGGGACTTATTTTAAATCCACTTCTTATGGCGGGGGCGATGTCAAACACCTCTATGCCAACGAGTTTTCCAAGGGCCACCATCAGCAATACATCGACTGGTCCCTGTCGATACATGCCAAGGAAGGGGTGACCTGCACTTCCTGCCACTATGTCCACCAGATCGGCATGCCGCCCACCCGCTCCCAGACGGTGGGCGCGGGTTCCAAGCAATGCCTCGCCTGCCACGTGGAGGTGAACAACAACCAGGCCCACTCCATCCATTCCTTTGCCAACTGCGTGGGCTGCCATATGCCTAGAATCGCCACCAGCGCCGAATCCGGAGATATTCACAGCCACGTGTTCATGGCCTTGCTTCCCAAGGACACCCTGGCCAATCCGGTGATTCCCAATTCCTGTGAGACTTGCCACAAGCACAAGGGCCAGGATTTGAAAAAGCTCCAAGCCGCGTTCGACGCCCTGACGGTTCTGCCCAAGCCTGTGGGCACGCCGTTGAAAGTGGAAATGCCGCCACCGGCGCCCAAGGCTGCACCGAAAAAAGCTGAGGCGCCCAAGGCCGCAGTTCCTGAGGCTCCCAAAGCGCCTCCTAAAGAAGCGGGCAAGAAATAAGGAGAACGGTTATGGACTTGCGGAGGCTGCTCCGGAAGGCCGTTCTCCAGGCAGCCTTGGGACTGCTGGGGGCCATGGTGCTGTGGCCCCCGGCCGTCCCGGCCCAGGAGGAGGTGACCTCGTCAATCCGCCGGTATAAGCAGCGGGAACTCAGCACCGGCTACTACGAGGAATACGAGGTCAAGCCCCGCCGCCAGCGCCCCCGGGTGCGGGCGCCCGAGGTGATACGGCAATTCACGCCTGTTACCCCCTACCGTCCCGGCGCGGCCATGGGGGCAGGGGTCCGCTCCCGCCTGGAAGATTCCCATGCGGGCATCCAGTTCTACGAGCAAAGGCGTTGTGAGGAATGCCACGTAACGGAAGCCACTCACAGCCGCACGGTGCGGGGCAACCTCACCTGCCGCCAGTGTCATGGCGGGGAGCCCATCGCCGGCATCAATTACTACTATTCCCCGATGAACCCCATCCGGCGGCATGCCTATGTGTGCGCCAAGTGTCATGAGGGGGCCAGCGTCTCTTTTGCCACTTACCTGGTGCATGAGCCCAAGGCGGGGGATCCCGCCACCCGCAAGACCTTTGCCTCCTTGTATTATGCCAACTGGTTCATGTACCTGTTGATCGTGGGCACCCTGGGCTTTTTTATTCTCCATACCCTCTTCTGGATGGGCCGGGAAACCTACCATGCCATCCGCGAAAAAAGGAAGCCCGAACCCCGGGAAGAGGCCCCTCCCCAGGAGCCGCAAAATGAATGACCCGGTGCGGATAGTCCGGTTCAGTATCTTTGACCGCCTCTTTCATGTCTTCATCATGGTGACCTTTCTGATCCAGGCGGTCACCGGCATGGGGCGGCTGCTGTACACCACTGCCTGGGGGAAGGGTGTGGTCAACCTGTTTGGCGGCTATGATGGCGCCACCGCCGTCCACAATACGGTGGGCATCCTGATGCTCATCGGTTTTGTGATACACATCGTCTATGTCCTGGCCAAGGTGGAATGGAAATCCTGGCGCCGCAGCCTGTTTGATGCGGATTCGCTGCTGCCCCGGCGCAGAGATGTGGTGCACTTGGGACAAAAAATCCGCTGGTTCTTCGGGTTGGGCCCGCCGCCGGCCTTCGATCGCTGGACCTACTGGGAGAAGTTTGACTACTGGGCGGTTTTTTGGGGGCTGCCGCTTTTGGCCGTAACCGGCTTGCCGCTTATGTTTCCGCTGGCAGCCAGCCGCATTATGCCGGGTTGGGTCCTCAACGTTTTCGTCTTGCTGCACCGGGCCGAAGCCCTCCTGGCCATGCTCTATATATTCATCATTCACTTCACTATCGGCCATTTCCGTCGGGGCATGTTCCCCATGAATGAATGTATGTTCGCGGGGAGTGTGGAATTGGAAAAGGAAAGGAAAGAAAAGCCGTTGTGGATCGCCCGCCTCCAGGAAGAGGGAAGGCTGGAGGAAGTGATGGTCGCAGGGCCGCCCCGCTGGTACCGGGTAATTTATTTCGTCTTTGGGTACTCGGCGGTGGTCGTGGGCCTCTACCTGCTCCTCAATTTATTAATCTACCGCTCCTATATTGAATGGCATTGAGCGCCGGGAAAGTTAAACTCAACCCTGCCATTTTTTGGGGAGGAAGTAATACCATTTCGCAATCAAAAGACATTGAACTGTAGGGGGCGAATCTTGTATTCGCCCTGTGCGGGCGGGCGAACACAAGGTTCGCCCCTACAAGAAAATTGCCGTTAGATTGCGACTTGGTATAAGACACCGAACCTGGACTGACCGAGCTGATAGCTTTTAGGGGCGCCCTTTAAAGGGCACCCCAGCTATTTTCCCGCCAGGGCCAGGTTGAATCTTTCCACCAGGCGGTGGGGGTGGCAGGAGAGCTTGGCCTGGCGCAACCCCGGTTCCCCCAGGTCCTGCTCCCGGTTGATGCAAGGCGCCCCTGACCCCCGGGCAACTACCCGGTAAGGCTGCCTGTGAGGCAGCGGTGATGATATTTATGCCTTAATTGATGGCAATTGCTGCAGCCTTATTCCCCCTTGGGAGTTTCCTGGGCCCGGATGGGATGACCGCCAATCTTCTTGGTCCCGGCCCTTTCCGGTTCAAGGTCCTTAAGGTCCAAACTGCGAGCTTTCCTTTCCATTTTCTCCGGTTGTTGCTGGGGCCGCTCCTTTGGCTGGGGCAGTTCCGGTTTTGGGGGAGGGCATTCCCCAATAGGCGTTTTGGCTTTTTCCGGCTCAGCTTTTTGGGCCAGGAGCAAGGGCTCGGGTTTGCTGACACCAGCCGTAACCACCCGGGGGTGCAGGGCGGTTATCAAAAATAATGCCGCAGTTAGACATAGTGCTGTTTTGATAAATAGAGACATAAACTTCCCTCCCTGGCAATCCGCCACTTCAATCTCCATTATATTATGCCGGTTAACTCAAAAGCTGCCCAATAGTAAGGATGTTGGAACTTTTTTCTGGTGGCCAATTGGGCCTGGCGCAGCGCCTCCCCCTTATTGCTCTTCTTGAGGCCGGCATAAAACTGCTGCATCAAGTAGGAAGTGGCCTGATCATCCACCTCCCAGAGGCTGGCCACAATGGTATTGGACCCGGCATAGAGGAATCCCCGGGTGAGGCCAACCACATCGTCGCCGTTACGGATCTTGCCCAGACCGGTGTCGCAGGCGCTCAAGGTCACCAGATCGGCCTGCAAACGCAGAGAATAGAGATCCCCCAGACTCAGGAAGCCGTTGCCCTGGGCATCCCTGGCCAGCAGTAGGCCGGAGTGCAGCGGCTGGTCCGGGTCAAACCGTCCATGGGTGGCAAAATGGATGTAAGAGAATTGCGGCCCCAGGGTGATGAACGCAGTCTTGGTGGCCTCTTTACGGACCAACACCTTGGCCCGGGGGAAGTCTTTGGCAATGGCTTCCGCTTCCTCCTGGGCGGACTTGAGATCGTATTTCGGGTTGCCCAGATCGGGATTGCCCAGGGCCAGCACCCCCTTGGCCGGGGAGGTGGGCAGCGCCTTGACAAATTGCAGGACGCTGGCGCTGGGGAGTTGGCGGAGGCTGTAGCGGTCCAGCAGATATTCATGTCCGGTCATCAGGGCATTGACAGGCAGGTAGTGGAGGGCCCCGTGGGCCACGATCAGCAGCTTCTTCCCGGTCAGCGACGCTTCCAAGGGCGTAATGAGGCGGGCGTATAATTTCTGGGCCGGGGCCACATAGTCCTGTGATTGCGGTTGTTCCAGCGCGGCCCGGAGCTGCCGGATATCGGCCAGCATCTGGCGGCCCTGGAGCTTGAACCCCTGGATGGCTTCTTTGGTCACCACGAAGGCGTAGAGATCGTCGCCCTCATAATAATATTCCACCAGCACTTCGTCGGGCTGGAGCAGGGATTGAATCTTGGCCGCCGCCACCGGCATCACCGTCACCAGGGAGGCCAGTTCCGGGGCCACGGCCTGCAACCGCTGCTTCACCTGGAGGGCCCGGGAACTGCGGGCCGCGCCGGCCTTTTTCACCCGGGCCCGGGCCTCCTGGGCATCCAACTCGGTGAGCAAGACACTCACTTGC
This sequence comes from Syntrophobacterales bacterium, assembly GCA_020060385.1. Classification (GTDB taxonomy): domain Bacteria; phylum Desulfobacterota; class Desulfobaccia; order Desulfobaccales; family 0-14-0-80-60-11; genus SURF-52. The sequence continues at coordinate 11,126 of JAGVAH010000049.1, forward strand.
TTTTGATCGGCCGGGGGCGCGGCAAAGTCCTTCTGGGCCGCCAGGAGATCCACCAGGGCCCGGGACTTGGAACGTTCCACGTATTCAAAGGCCTGGGCCGGTTGGCCCGCGGCCAAGAGGGCGGCCACCAGGGCGTGATACACCTGTTGCTTGTTGCCCACGAAACCGATCTTGGAGGCCTCGGTATTGATGGTGGAGCGCTGCCGTTCGATGACTTCGATGGCCCGGCGGTAGAAATCGATGGCTTCCTGAAGTTTGCCTTCGGCCTGGGCGATCTTCCCCCGGTCAAAGAGGATCAGCCAGTAGATGTCACCGTTATCCTTAGTCTGGGGGTGGGCCAGGAGCTTATCGTAACCGGCCTTGGCTTTGCTAACCTGCCCGGTTTCATATAGGCTCTTATTGAAAATAAAGGCCCTGGGCAACTGATTAAAGGCAAAGAGATCATCCTGGGCGGAAATGGCGCCAATCTTGACCGTCATGGTCATGGCCGACTGCCGTTCCCCGGCTGCCGCCTCATCCTGCTTGATAGTGGCCAGGCTGCGGTGAAAGTCCCCCAGGGCCATATAGGCCCGGGCCTGACCGTTCAAGATATCCGTCAGGACCACAAAACCGCCTGCATTTTTCTTGGCCATCTCCCCCAATAGCCGGGCGTATTTCTCCGCCTGGGCCCGTTCGCCGTGAAGGGCGGTGGATAAAGCCAGGGCGCTGAGGGCTTGCACCCGCATCCAGGGACTCAGGTGGCGCTGCTGCACGATTTCGTAGGCCTTGGCGGCCTGGGCCACCGCCCCCCCGTAATTCCCGAAGTCGATGTCAGACAGGGCCCGCAACACCGCGGGCATCGCCGAGATGTCAAAACCCATGGCCGTCCGGTCCCCCCGGTCAATTCTGGCCTGGAGCTGGTCCACACAGGGAAAGAGCTTGTGGTATTCCTTCAGATTGAAATAGGCCCCGCAGAGCAGGAACAACTCCTTGGTGCCGGGTGGGTGTTTCTTGGCCTGGTCTTCCAGATATGCTTCCAGTTCCGCGTACCGCGCCCCACTCGCCAGTCTGTCGGCTTTGGGTACCGTCACTGCGGGACAGCTGACGCTGATCGCCAGCAACCCCAGGCAGATTAAGAGCATTAAGGTTTTCATATGCCTGCCTTTCTCCCCTTTAAGCTGCATATCGTCATCAATGGATTTGGTGATAAATGCTGAGACTCTTACAAGATTCAGCTTTCAAAAAGAATTGTCATTCTGAGGGAGCGGAGCGACCGAAGAATCTAGATCCTTCGCTACGCTCAGGATGACAGAAAGAATATTTTGCAGGACCCTCTGGCAGCCAGGCCCTTTTGCCGCCCCCTTGGCCGCCAGCGCCGGTATTTAGTGGGATCAGGCCCAGGTCAGGCATCTTCTTTGAGCCCCAGAACCTCATAAACTTCAAGAGGTTCCTGGCGCCCCTTCACCGTGCGGGTCTCTTGCCGGCCGGTGATCACCCCGGGGGCCGCGGCGATGGTGCTGTGGCTGGCCACAATGGTCCAGCCCAGTTCTTTCGTCAAAGACTCCAGGCGGGAGGCGGCGTTAACCGTGTCGCCGATGGAAGTAAACTCCAGGCGTTTGGGGGAGCCGATATTGCCCACTATGGCTTCGCCGCTGTGCAGGCCGATGCCGATGGCAAAACCCGGCAGGTCCAGATCGGCGAACCGCTGCTCCATCCAGCGGGAAAACTCCTGGGCCTTTTGGGCCAGGTCCAACGCGGCCTTCAGGGCGCGGCGGGCATGGTCCGGATAAGATACCGGCGCCCCGAAGACCGCCATCACCGCATCGCCGATAAATTTATCCACCGTGCCCCCTTGGGCCAAAATGGGCTCACAGGCCTGGCTCAAGTAGGTGTTGAGCATCTCCACCACCTGGCGGGGCCCCAGTCTTTCGGAAATGGTGGTAAAATTGCGGATATCGGAGAACAGGACCGTTACCTGAAAGGCTTCGCCCCCCAGGTCCGGCCACTTCCCCGAGGCCAGCAGCTTCTCCACCACTTCGTCGGCCACATAGCGGGAAAAAATCTTGCGGATCCGGGCCCGTTCCCGCTCTTCCCCGGTGAGCTTGATCCCCAAAAAACCCGTATAGCTGAGGATGACTGCCAACTGGGCGTTGGCGGTGGGCAGCAGCCAATACCGGCAAAACAACAGGTAGGCGCCCACTGCCGCCAGGGCGCATAATGCCAACCCCGCGGCCAGGCCCCCCCAGGGGGACAGCCAATAAAATAAGGCAGTCGCCGCCAGGAGGATGGCGAGCAGATAGAGCCAGGTGAGCCAGCGGGGGAGGGGCCGGGGAAATTTCCCGGTGAGCAGGGTGGCGATGATATTGGCGTGAATTTCCGGCCCGCTCATGTCGCTGCCCCACCACGGCCACAGGCTCAGGGAATAGGGGGTGGGGTGGCTGTCCTGCAGGGTGGCGGGTTCATAAGCCACGATCACCACTTTGTCCTTGAGGGCCTGGATCGCGGGTTCCTTCTCCGCACCCGGGGCCAGAAAACGCCCCAGGGAGAGGCGGGGGAAGGTGCCCGGGGGACCCGCAAAGCCGATAATGGGGAAGGTGCTGGTATTGATGCCCTGAGGGTCCACCCCTGACCAGGCCTTTAGTAAGGCCGGATCCCGGCGCAGCCCTTGGAGAAGGGCCACCGGGTCGCGCTGGGCGGCCCTCAGGGCCAGAAGCTTGCCGAAGGTGAAGGCCACCTGACCATAGTCATCGGCCAGGGCCGGCACGAAACGGCGAATCGTGCCGTCATCGTCATTGTAAAAATTGATCAGGCCCAGGTCGGCTTCCGGCCGGGGCAGGGAGGAGAAGTACTCCCGGATGGGCGGCATGATCTTGCTTTTTGCATGCTTATCGGTGGACAAATTCCCGGCCAGGACCACCCCGCCGGAAGCGAGCTGTTCTTGGAAGGGAGCGTCATAATTCCGGAGGCGGGGGTTTAAAGGTACCTCCAGGGTCTTGAGCCAGGAGGAGATGCTCACCTGGAAAAGATAGTCCATGCCGATGCTTTTGGCCCCCACCCGCCGCAAGATCTCCAGCACCCGGGCAAAATGGGGGGTAAAGCACACCAGGGGTTCCTGGGGATGCTCTTTAAGCGTCTTCTCATCCAGGGAGACGATGACCACTTGTTGCGGCTGATAGCGGACGCCGGCCACCTGGTGCCAGAGATCATAATAGATTTCTTCCGGCCTCTCCAGCCACCCGGCCCAGGTCAGCCCGGCCACCGCTCCATAAACCGAGAGCACCAGCACCGCCACCAGGATCAGGGTATCTTGACGACGCACGTTTTTCCTCATCGCTTTGGCCAATGACCCAGGCTGAGCCGGATACCGGTGCAAGTTTCCGAGGTTCATCGCCGGGATGTTTTATTATAGCACAATTGCCTGCACAGGCTGGAGGGCTGCCAAAAATCCGGCGTAGGACCTGCCCCTTAAAACCGATGCAAGGGTTAAACCCGGGTGGTGGAGCGCAGGGAGGAAAGGAGGAGCCCAGGAAAAAGCGCTCCCCGGCGCAGGTCACCGGCAAGATACTTACTGGAAAGGTCCTTCAGATAAGCGTAAACAACTATTGCAAGCTGCGGAGTACTGCTATGCAGAGAAAATGATCAAAGCCCTGGAAATTCACGCTATCCGGATCATATCCAGATATTAATTCCCTCATCCTGCCTCAAAAATACCAGAAGGTGAAATTCACTTTGGGGGTCCAGAACAATCATGGAGGATTAGTTATCAACTGCAACCATCCTTAAATATTCAGGGCCAGCTTGGCCTGGGGCACCGTTTCCTCCGGCTTGACCTTGTACCAGGCCTGGATGATCTTGCCCGACTCCTCAATCAAAAAAGAAGAACGAATAATCCCTTTCACCTTTTTCCCGTACATGGATTTTTCACCCCAAACCCCATAGGCCTCGGCTACGGCATGATCGGCATCAGAGAGCAGCGGAAACCCTAAGCCATATTTGGTATCAAACTTCTTCTGCCGCGCCGGTTCATCCGGGCTGATGGCCACCGCCGCCACCCCCAGAACGGCTAAATCCTCCCGGCCGTCCCTGACGCTGCAGGCCTGCTTGGTGCAGCCCGGGGTATCGGCCTTGGGATAAAAATAAAGGAGCAGCTTTTGTCCTTGAAAGTCGGCCAGCCTGACGGTGTGGCCCTCCTGGTCCTTTAAGGCGAAAGGGGGAGCCTGGTCTCCGGGAGTGAGTTTGGGCATAAAATTCTCCTTATCGGCATTTAACTAATCAATAATCTGCAATAAATGCCTGTCAATGGGCTAAGAGATCCGGATGGCTAGATTCCCGTATAATTCCTTAAAACTATTATATTAAATTAATATCTGGAATTTTCCCCGCTCTGGCAATAACTGCTGATTCCGGCAGGATAACGCACCCTGAGGGTCCCTCGAGGTAGGGCCCTCATCACTTCACCTTTGCGGTTATATCCTTCGATATCGATGTATTTCAGTACATATCATACTGGAATAACTAGTAATTTTAGATAATCTTTGATTTTTAAGATGTTTCTTTGTTAATATCCGCACAATCTCAGTAGGGCATCCTGTCCACCCACCCTCTAACGCTGTCAGCCTTACATCTGCAACCCGTGCCTGACAAAAAGGCGATAAGCTTCGCCAGAGGTGTTCTAGATATGAAGACTCTTATCATATTTCTCTGTTTGACTACTGCAGCTTGGGCGCAACCCTGGCCCCAAGCCCCTCCCCAAATAGGGAAACTAAAATTGAAGCAAGAGTATTGGAATTACATGAAAGAAGCAGCCCGGCGCTACCACATTTCGCCCTACCTCATCCAGGCCGTATGCGCCATCGAATCCAGATATGACCCGTACGCGCATTCGGGGAATTGCTTTGGCCTCATGCAATTACATATTGACACTGCCAAAAAATATGGGATTGCAAACCCCCTCAATCCCCGGGAAAATATTATGGGAGGGGCGGCGGTTTTGGCCCGGCTGATGCAGGAATACGATGGTGATATCAGGAAGATTTTGCATGTATATAATTCTACCTGCACCGCAGCCTATGAGCGTGAGGTCATCCGGGCTTATTGCCAAGCCATACTAGGCCAGACATCTTCTCTGGCGGCCAAGCGCCACTAGTATCGCGTCCCAGAAATACTCTTCATAATCAAGGCAGTCTTTTCTCCCTCCCCCTTGAGGGGGGAGGGTCGGGGTGGGGGTGGCGTCTTTTTGTCTGATTATAGGCAGTTGCCTAAAGTCGCCCCCCTCCCCCCAACCCCCTCCCCCCGTGGGGAGGGGGAGTTTTTAAGTGTAGATATTTTGTAACTTATTTCTGGGACGCGACACTAGAAGTCATTTCAAAACCGGTTTTTACAGTTGTTTTGTCTTATCCTGGAGGGTTTAATTGGTAAAAAGATCACCCCCCCCTTTTCTAAAGGGGGGCCGGGGTGATTATATAAGCGCCTGATAATCCCTCTAAATCCCCCTTTAGAAAAGGGGGGCTTCAAGAATCCTCCTGCCATCCTTTTACGCGTTGATAACCTATCAGCAGCCTCAGAATAGGTTTTGAAATAGGTTCAAGGATTATCCCTGCAAACCCGGGCAACAGGAAGTGCTCCAGCAACTGGGCCGGAAGGCGGGCCGCGGCTGCGGCCATCGCCGCCGGGACGCAACTATTGGGCTTTGTTATTGGTGAAAATGTTCTGGTTGTGCTAATAAAAATTCCCAAATAATCTTAAAACCTTTGCCTCTAAAAGAGTGTCGCCCTCCCTTCTCACCAAAGTTTTCCTCATCTATTTTTTGGCGGTTTTGGCGCTGCCCTATCCCGCTGGAGCCGGGGAAGGGGACAGGGTCAAACGCGTCCTGGTGCTCCATTCTTTCCACTCAATCCTTACGCCCGGCTATCTGGAAATTGACCGGGGGGGTTAAGGCCGGATGGCGGGCTGTTGGCGGCCCGCCGGTGGAGTGGGATTCCGAATATCTGGATCTAGTGAGATTCGGCGACCCCCGTTATCAAGAGCTCATCCAGGACCTCCTTACGCGGAAATACGGCCAGGGCCGGCGCCCGGTGGACATGGTCATTCCGGTATTCCCCGCGGCCATTAACTTTTTCCTTACTCATAACAAGAATATCCTGCCCGGGGTCCCGGTGGTGATCTGCGGCCAACTGGCGGGGGCTCACCCAAATGTCTCAGTGGATCCGCTCGTTACCGGCACCGCAATGACGATTTTCTCTTGGGATAATACCCCCTTGGTCCTCAAGCTGCATCCGGGAACCCGCCGGTTAGTATGCGTGGTCGGTTGCGGCAACCTGGACCGCAAAATCGAGGCCTTGGCTAATGACACCGTAAAAGCTCATCCGGTTAATGTGGAGGTCGCCTATCTAAGCGATTTTTCTTTCAAAGATCTGGGGGAGAAAATTGCCGCACTTCCCCCAGACACAGTGGTTATCTGTTTGACGACTACCCGTGACAACCAGGGAAACCCGACGCTGCCCCGGGATGCAGTGGCGATGGTGGCCCAGGCCGCCAAAGTTCCGGTCTACAGCCTGTGGGAAAACGTGTTGGGAGAGGGCATCGTGGGGGGTTACCTCATCAGATTTGAAGAGGTGGCCCGCAAAACCGGGGAGATGGCGGCCCGGATCTTGAAGGGGGCAAGGCCGGAGAACCTCCCTCCCGTCCTGGTCTCCGGTGTGCCCATGTTCGACTGGCGCCAGCTCCGGCGCTGGGGCATCTCCGAAAGCCGGCTGCCGCCCGGGAGCATTGTGCGTTTCCGGGAAATAACTCTGTGGGAGGAGCATGGGGGGAAAATAATCGCGGTCATCCTGCTCCTGGCTTGCCAAAGCCTGCTGATCGCCGCCCTGCTGATCCAGCGTACCAGGCGCCGCCAGGCCGAACTGGAGGCCAGGCAGCGCCGGGACGAGCTGGCCCATGTGAGCCGGGTGGCCACGGTGGGGGAACTCACCTCCTCCCTGACCCATGAACTCAACCAGCCCCTCACCGCCATCGTCACCAACGCCCAGGCTGGCTTGCGATTTCTTCTGCGGGAAACACCTGACGTCATGGAAGTGGCAGAAGCGCTCCGGGAAATTGCCAAAGACGGCAAACGGTCAGGGGAAATTATGCACAGATTGCGGAATTTACTAAAAAAATCGGAGATTGACCAGGCTCCCGTGGACCTCAATGCCGTGGTGCGGGAGGTGGCGGCCCTGGTGCAGGCCGATTTTGCCGCCGCCGGTGTGGCCCTCACCCTGGATCTGGCCCGGGATCTGCCCCTAATTATGGGCGACCGCATACAGTTGGAGCAGGTGGTTCTCAACCTCCTGGCCAACGGCTTGGAGGCTCTTAAAGACCTGAGCGGCAATGTCCGCACGGTGCAGGTCATCACCCGAAAGGAGGACGACGGCGGGGTAGGGCTGACGGTCCGGGACTCAGGTCCGGGATTGTCTCCGGAAATCCGCAGCCGCCTGTTCGAGCCTTTCTTTACCTCCAAGGCCAGGGGCATGGGCCTGGGATTGGCGGTGGGCAAATCCATCATCGAGGCCCACGGCGGCCGTATCTGGGCTGAGCCCCAGCAGGACGGCGGGGCCGCGTTCCGGTTCAGACTGCCGGCCGCGGGAGAGCAAGAAAATGAGCCTGCCTGAAGCCACGGTATTCATCGTTGATGACGACCCGTCCATCTGCGCCGCGCTGAGCCGGTTATGCAAGTCGGTGGGACTGCCCGCCCGGAGCTTCTCCAGCCCCCGGGAATTTCTGGACCAGGCGCCAGGGCTCGGACCGGGCCGCCTGATTCTGGATATGCGCCTGCCGGGTTTAAGCGGTATGGACCTCCAGGGAGAACTGGCCCGGGCCGGGGTCAGGCTGCCCATCATCTTCTTCACGGCCCACGGTTCCGTGCCCTTGAGCGTCAAGGCCATGAAGGCCGGGGCGGTGGACTTCCTGGAGAAACCGGTGGAAGACCAAACCCTCCTGGATGCGGTTTACCAGGCCCTGGAAAGGGACCGGCAAGCTCGTCTGGCCCAGGCCCAAAGACAATCCCTTCAGGATCGTTTCGCCATCCTCACCCCCAGGGAGCGCCAGGTGTTCGAGATGGTAGCCGCGGGCAAGATCAATAAAGAGATCGCCTTTGATCTGGGCACGGTGGAAAAAACCGTGAAGGTGCACCGGGCCAACCTCATGCGCAAACTGAACTGCGGGTCCCTGGCCGACCTGGTGCGCCTGGCCCAGGAACTGGAAAGCCAATAAAAATTGGGGATCGGCAGGTCAACCTATAAGAATCTAATCGAGACTTTCCCAAAAGCCTCCTAAACCTTTTTCCCTTCCCCAGCCTCAAGATATTGGCCTAAAGGCCTAGTCGGATTGGACCAAAGTCCAATTGTCAGAGCCTTTTCTTTTTTTTAGCATTGGCCCGTGGGCCCGGCTGCATCCTCTTTCTTCATCGTCGATGACGATCCCTCCATCTGCGCCGCGCTGGCCAGATTATTCAGGTCGGCGGGGCTGGCGGCGCAGATCTTTGGCTGTTCCCGGGAATTTATAGACCAGGCTCCCAAGCTGGGACCGGGCTGCCTGATCCTGGATCTGCACCTGCCGGATTTAAGCGGTCTGGAGGTCCAGGCAGAACTGGCCCGAGCCGGGATGGGACTGCCCGTTATCTTCCACACGGCCCACGGCTCCGAGTCTCTGCGGGCCAAAGCCTTGCAGGCCGGGTCCGTGGGTTTCCTGGAGAAGCCGGTGCCGGACCAGGGCCTGCTGAATATGGTTTTCCAGGCCCTGGGGAAGGAATTGTGAGTTCGGCTCAGCGCTTGGGTATCACCGGGAATAAGGCCCAAAGCGCAGCTTTGCCGCAAAAATGGGTTCCCAAGTGCAACTTGGGGACCAGAAATCTCCCGAAAAGACGTAAAGTTCGCATTGAAAGGACGCCACCGGTATTGGACTAAAGTCCATTATGCCTAAGCCCAAGGTCCAATTGACCAAGCAAAATTAGCCATGTTACCGTGATCTATACATAATCTTGGCTTGAAAGCGCTGATTAGTTGATATTGGTGGAACCTCCGGGAGGGGCGGTTATGTTAAAGGAGCGACGGCAGGGATCAAAGGGGAATATCACCAGCTTTCGGGAACGCGGATGGATCTTGCTCTTCATCCTGACAACCCTGGCCGCAGGCTTGCTGGGGCCGGCCGGGCCCCGCCCGGCCGGGGCCAATGAGGCCCCGGTCATTGACGGGAACACCGCCACCTACTCGGGCAACCAGCAGCCGGACCCCATTACCCAAAACAACACCAGCATTTACACCATCAACGTCCAAAATCTGACCACCAATGTCGGCTCTCCGAGCACCGGCACCGCCATTTCCCTGACCAATACCGGCGCCGACGGCTCCGGCGCTAATTCCCAGGCCCTGTCGCTCACCTATACTGGCGGAACTAACTCTCTCCTTGGCCAAAATTACGGGGCTTATGTCAACACGACCGGCGGTACCGGCAAGTCTGACGGGGGCGCCGGGGGAGCCGGCGGGACAAATAACAGCGGGGTGGTAACCGGGGTCACTATCAGCACCAGCGGGGCCATCCAGGTTTCGGGCATCGGCATCGGCGGCTTCAGCTATGGGGGAGCCGGGGGAGTCGGCAAAGAAGAATCTTCCGGCCATGCCACCGGTGGAACCGGCGGCGCGGGCGGCTCGGTCCAGATAACCAATAACGGTCCCATCACTACCACAAGCACGGGCAACTCCCACGGCATTTACGCCCAATCCCTCGGGGGCGGGGGCGGCACGGGCGGCGAGGCCGACGCGAGCGGTACCCAGGGCGGGGGCGGCACGGGCGGAGCCGGAGGGGCGGGCGGCAGCGTCACCGTCACCAACAACGCCGCCATTAATACAGGTACGTATTTAGGCGCCTATGGCATCAACGCCATGTCTAACGGGGGCAGCGGCGGTCAGGGCGGTGAGGGTAAAAATGGACCCCAAAGCAATGGCGGCGATGGGGGTAACGGCGGCAAAGGCGGGGCGGTGACGGTAAACTGCAACGCCGCCATCAACACCGCCGGGTTGGCCTTAGCGATCAATGCCGCCAGTAACGGCGGCGACGGCGGCAGCGGCGGCGGCAACAGCGGCAATGAAGGGACGTCGGATAACGGCACGGGGGGCGATGGCGGCGGCAGCGGCCTGGTCAGCGTCAACGTCGTCCCGGGAATCACCCTCACCGGCGGGATTGCGGCGGCAAGTATTGCCGGCTCGGGTGGGACCGGCTCTGAAGGTAAGAATTATGGCGGCGGCGGGGGCAACGGGGGCGCCAGCGGTGGTGTTCAAGTCAATTGCCAGGGGAATATCGATCTCTCTACCAATATCTGCAATATCAACGGCATCTGGGCCCAGAGTGTCTCGGGCGCGGGCGGCGCCGGCGGCAATGCCGCCGGCAGTGGGGAATCATACGGGGGCGACGGGGGTAACGGGGGCGCCGGGGCTGCGACTACCGTTAACTGCAGCGGCAGCATCACCATTAGCGGTGACTACCTCCACGGCATTTTGGCCCAAAGTTGGGGAGGCGCCGGTGGCGCCGGCGGCAACGCCGGCCATAATCCCGGCAGCGCGGGCCTTAGCGGAGCTGGCGGCGACGTGACCGTCAAGCTGGGCGGCAGCATCCAAACCGTAGGTCTCTCCTCTTACGGCATCCTGGCCCAGAGCATCGGCGGCAACGGCGGTGAGGGCGGCTGGAGCCTCGCCCTCGGTTTGTCGGGTTATGCCACTGAAACATTTACCAACAATGTTTCGGTAGCCATCGGCGGCCCGGGCGGCAGCGGCGCCACCGGCAACTTGGTCCAGGTCACCAACAGCGGCGCCATCTATACCAGCGGGAATCAGGCCAGCGGCATCTATGCCCAGAGCATGGCGGGCAACGACCAAGCCGGAAATGTGACCGTCACGCTCAATGATCCCAGTTCTACCGCCACCCCTGGTAATATTATCGCCAACGGCCTCGGTTCCAGCGGCATCGTGGCCCAAAGCCTGGGCAAGAACGGCAGCGGCACTATTGACATTACCATCAATCAGCCCCGCGCCAACGCCGGCCCAGTGCAGGGCGGCCACTCCGGCACGGTGACCAACACCGACGGCACCACCACCACCTACAATGCCTACGGCGTCCTGATCATGGACGGGCAGAATAACACCTTGACCAACCACGGCGCCCTCAGCACCCTGGACGCCACCAACGGCACCGCAGTCATGGTCCAGGCCTCCTACGGCGCCCCCGCCTGGGGCGACCTGACCATCAGCAATTACGGCACCATCACCGGTTCGGTGAATCAGGGCGCCGCGGAATCAACGCCTATGACCAACGGCAGTAACCTGAGCCTGCCCACGGGCCACAGCACCATCACCTTCAAAAACTACGCCGGCTCCACTTACAATGCCGGACCCATCATCAATCTCGGGGGGGGGCACCCTGACCAACAGCGGCGTTTTGTCCCTGGGCACCGTGCAGTCGACCCTCACCGGCAACTACACCCAGACCGGCACCGGCACCTTCCAGACCACGGTCAACGGGGACGGCAGCATCGGCCAGTTGAACGTCTCGGGGACGGCCCAGTTGGCCGGCACCCTGCAGGTGCTGAAAGGCACGGGCCTCTTTAAAGACGGCACCAGCTCCTCCTTCTTAACGGGAACCACCTCAGGTAATTTTACCAACCTGATCTTACCTGCCAGCACGTCCTTAGTGGACTTTAGCGTGAAGTACACCGGCGCCAGTTCCCAGAGCGGGAACCAGGCCGCGGCCGCGGGCAATGGGGTCCAGATAGTGAGCCATGTCAAGAGTCATACCACGATGGCCAACAGCTCCACCCAGACGGTGGTAGGCGGATACCTCGACCAACTGCTGGCCGGTAATCCCACCGGGAACATCGCCCAGATCCTGGGGGAATTTCAGAAGATGGCCCCCTCCCAATTCCCCACCGCCTTCGAGAGCCTGACTCCGGGCATCTATGGGGCCAATACCGACACCACCTTTGCCATCACCCGGCAATACAACCGCACCCTGCACAACGTCTGGAGGCCCTGCGCTCCCTCCAGTGGCAAGAAGCTGGACCCCAGGCCCTTTCTGACCGTCCCCTCCCCCTCCTGGCCTATAACGGTGCCAATGCCAGTCTGGGGCAGATACTGGGCCAGGGGCAGGACAACCCCGGCTGGGGTGACGGCAGGCTAGGGGTCTGGCTGGAGGGCTTTGGCCAATGGGGCTCTCAGGGGTCGGTGGATAATCTCAGCGGCTATAATTATGGTTTGACCGGCACCGGCGTCGGCCTCGATTACGCCCTTGCCAAAAATCTGATCCTCGGCGCCAATTTCGGCTATTCTTACAGCCGCCTGACCATGGACAACAGTGTGGGTAACGGCAAGATCAACAGCCTCTACGGTTCTCTCTATGGCGCCTACTTTACCGAGCGTTTTTACCTGGAGGGCATCTTAGGTTACGGCAATCATCACTATGATAACAGCCGCCGGGTCAACATCGGCGCCCTGCAGTCCAACAACCAGAGCAGTCACACAGGGAACGCTTTTTCGGCGTTGGCGGAGGGAGGATACAACTTCCCGGTGCAGCAATGGAACCTGCAGCCTTTTGCCTCCCTCAGCTATTGTCATCTCAGTGAAGGCCGGCTCGAAGAATCAGGGGCGGTGGCCACTATGCAGGTCAACAGCCGGCAAACCGGCTCCTTGGTCTCCGAACTGGGGGCGAGGGTGGACCGGCCCATCCGGACGTCCAAAGGCACTCTGGTCCCCATGGTCAAAGCCAGCTGGCAGCATGATTACGGGGTGTCCAAAAATAGCGTGCCCTTCACGCTGGTCGGGGCGCCGGTGGGCGTGACGATTACGCAGCCCCGGGTGAGTCAGGACCGGGCCGTGGTTAGAGCCGGCTTAACTTTCAAGGCCAAAGGCGGTATCACCTCCTCCCTACAATATATGGGGGAACTTGGAGAAAAAACCCAAAATCACGGAGTAATAGGCCAAGTCCGTTTCTCATTTTAGGACTTGAAAAAGAAAAACATTTTCTCGCAAAGACGCAAAGAGCGCAAACCCTTTATCTTTCCCTGGAGCTCTTTGCGTCTTTGTGAGAAACATGCTAAACCTTGAGCGGGACCAAATTGTTCACGTAAGCCCCTTAAATCGGTTGGACCCTGGAGGCTCACTTTGAAGACAAGAGCGCTCGTTCCCATAATGTTGACATTCGCACTGGCCACCCTTCTGGCAGCCGGGCCGGCCCTCGCCGGGATGAATCCTCTCAGGGAGGTCTATTTCGGTGAAACCCACGTGCACACTGGCTGGTCCTTTGATGCTTACATCTTTGGCAACAGGCATACCGGACCGGCAGAGGCTTACAAGTATGCGCTGGGTAAGCCCATCAAGCACCCGGAGGGGTATACCATCCAACTTAAGCACCCGCTTGACTGGGTGGCCGTTACCGATCATTCGGAATACGCGGGCACGGTCCGGCTGGCCAATCAACCCGGGTCGGCCATAAGCAAGCTGCCCATCGCGGAGAAGCTTAAAGTCCGCAGCGAGGCCGACATCCAACGCATCTTCGCGTGGCTCGGCGATACGATAGCCAAGAACCAGCCGGTCAAGGAACTGGCTGACCCCAAGGTGGCGGGCGCCGTCTGGCAGGAAAACGTGGCTATTGCCGAAAAATATTACCAGCCTGGCAAGTTCACGACCTTCCCCGCCTACGAGTGGACCTCCACCCCGAACAATTGCAACCTGCACCGCAATGTTCTGTTCAAAGACGCCAAAAAGGTGCCGGAGGTGCCTTTCAGTTCTTTTAATTCCCAGCATCCTGAAGACCTGTGGAAATGGATGGACAGCCAGCGCCAGGCGGGCCATGCAGTGCTGGCGATTTCCCACAACGCCAACCTGAGCGACGGCCTGATATTCCCAATAGAGGTAGACAGCCGGGGACGGCCTTTAGACGCGGCCTGGGCCGAAGCCCGTATGCGCAATGAACCGCTCTCGGAGGTTAAGCAGATTAAGGGCCAGTCAGAAACGCATCCGCTGCTGTCACCCAATGACGAGTTTGCCAATTTTGAGGTCTTGGATTATTTGTTGTTTGTCAAGAAGAAACGGCCTATAAAGATTCACGGCAGCTACATCCGGGAAGGCCTGGAGAACGGTTTGGCAATGCAGGAGCGTCGCGGCGATAACCCTTACAAAGTCGGCTTCGTGGGCGGGTCCGATTCCCATGACGCGGGGTCACCGTATCGGCAACAGAACTTTTTCGGAGCCCATGGGGCCATCGATGGTACTCTCAAGAAGCGGATGTCCGGCGTCAATATGGAGGGCCTGGATATTTTGCAGGAAAACCCGGCCGGACTTACCGGGGTGTGGGCGGAAGAAAATACCCGGGAAGCCATATTTGCGGCTCTGCAACGCCGGGAGACCTACGCCACCAGCGGACCCCGCCATAAGCTCCGCTTCTTTGGGGGCTGGGGGTTTAAAGGACTAAACCTGCAAGGGGGCTTTGGCAACCAAGCATGGGTGAAGGCCGCTTATGAACAAGGTGTCCCCATGGGCAGCGACTTGGCGGCTCCTAAAGCCAAAGCGCCATCCTTCATCGTCTGGGCGGTGAAAGATCCCGACAGCGGCAATCTCGACCGTATCCAGATCATCAAGGGTTGGACCAAGAACGGCAAGACCTTCGAGAAGATCTATGACGTGGCTTGGTCCGGCAAGCGCCAGATCGAGCCGCAGACCGGCAAACTGCCGCCGGTGGGCAACACCGTGAGTATCTCGGCCGCTACCTACAAGAACACCATCGGGGCCGCTGAACTCAAAACGGTGTGGACCGACCCGGATTTCGATCCTGCCGTGCAAGCCTTTTACTATGCCCGGGTGCTGGAAATCCCCACTCCCCGCTGGAGCACCATGCAGGCGAGGAAATTGGGGATGGCGCCGCCCACCACCGCCCAAACCATGGGAGTCGAGCACCCGGTGCCCCTGACCGTCCAGGAACGGGCCTGGAGTTCGCCCATCTGGTACTCGCCCACCGGTGAACCGGGTTCGCCTGCCAGTTACGAGATTAAAGGTGGGCGGCTCATCACGGCGCTGGGAAACACCCCATATGAGGCGATGATCTATAAAGTCGCGGACAGATACTACGGTGTCCGCGGCAACGAGTTCGGCATCGCCAACTATGAACTCCGGGTAGTGAGCCAAGGTGTGCCGGACGCTGGCACCAAAGGGAACTGATGGCCGGAAACGGCCGGTGATGAATCCATCTAAGGCCTGGCGCATCTCTCCCTGGCGCCGGAAGAGATGCTGCCAGTCCTTGCCCCGGGGCCATTGGCTGGGCTGCCGGCCCCACGCGGCGGCCGGATGGTCATTCTCTCGATTCCTGCAGCGGGGCTAGCCGCGACCCTGGCTGTCTCTTTAATGGCCTGCCCACTGCACTGTCCCGTTAAAATTGCAGCCGCGACTTGCGCACTCGGGTCGCTGGTCGCCGCCCGCCTGCCACTGCCGCGGCTATTATAGCATTTGCCAAAAGTTCTTTCCTCTTATCCCCTCTCCCCCCAGCTGTATAGACCGGGGACATAGGTAACAGTTGTTCGGAGACATGGGTAACAG
>JAGVAH010000079.1 GCA_020060385.1 Syntrophobacterales bacterium
CGGGGACGACTCCAACCTGGAAAAACCCCGGAAGATCCTCTCCTACCTGATGGACATGAACGATTACCGGGAGATGCCCCACAACCGCCTGGAGAGCTACTGCTGCGGCGCGGGCTCGGGCAACTGGCCGGGGCCCTTCGAGAAGGAGAAGACGGAGCACGGCAGCTTCAAGGCCCGGGACATCCAGGCCACGGGCGCGGACCTGGTCATCGCCGGCTGCTCCAACTGCCGGGACCAGATCATGAAAAACCTGAAACCCAAATTCAACCTGGACATCGAAGTGAAATACCTCTGGGAGATGGTGGCCGACGCCCTGATTTTGGAGGAGTAGACGCTACTGGCCGGGGGACCGGAAGGGAGTTGAGGCTGGGGAATTGGCCCGGGAGCCGGAGCGCTTCCCCAAAGACTGGATTGTGTCTGCGGCGGCCTAGAAGTTTGCGGCCGCGATGACGGAGATGATTTAGGACCTCCGGACCCTGGGGCCGCGTCCCTATTAACCCAAGAGGGTAACACTGGCGTTATATTACGCAGGAATTGGACCGAGTTTTCAGGGAGTGTGGTCTGCAAATCAGGCCAGGTGACCTGGCTGCACCGGGGAGGCATGAGGCTCACGCCAATAAGCCGGGTCAAAATCTCAATTTCCCTTTGACTATCATTCTGAGCGCAGCGAAGAGTCTCTTATTTCAAGGTAGGGAGATAATTCACTGTCTTTAGGATAACAGAAAAAACTTTTGCCATGGCTTCCAATCAAGAATGAAAAGGGGGGCGGCCCCTGAAGCCAACCCCCCTTTGTTTTTCCTGGTGGGCCGTCGGGGGCTCGAACCCCAAACCTAGTGATTAAGAGTCACTTGCTCTACCAATTGAGCTAACGGCCCAGATGCGCTTGATTGCTGAGTATCTACCAGATCAAGCTGGAAATGGCAAGTGGTTTTCAGTGGCGTATTTGGGTGGTTAGCGGGGGCCTGGCGCGTCAAATTCCCGCCAGATTTTCGGGCTCCATATACCTCTGTAGGTCATGGGACAGCAAGCTTCTTGGTTAACCCTGGAAGTGGAGACCTCTGCTCCGAAAAGTTCCGTCTGCCAGTGGCACAGGCGTCTCGCCTGGGCTACGCTGGGGCGGGCGAGACGCCCGCCCCTACGGATTTTTCATTATTTATGGGTGAGCCTCTGGCTCATGAGTAACTGTTCTGAAGAGATTCTTGTCTTCCCTCGGAATGACCTTGCTTCTGAATAGCGGTTTGGCAACAGTTTCTGGGGGAAGAGAAATTTCCTGAGCCCTGCTTTGGCTTGTCGTTGCCGCCGCCGGCAAAATCCGCTAATCTGGTAGCGGCTGCTAATAAGACGACGCAGGCAAATGCCTGGCGAAAGGAGAAGAGATTGCAGAGACTGGGGTATATGCTCATGGGATTCTTGCTGCTGGCAGCCAGCGGCTGCAGCGGCGAGGCCCCAAAGATCGGGGTGGTGGATGTGGTTAGAGTGGTCAATGATTCCCATGAGGGCAAAAAGGCCAATGCCGAGGTCAATGAACTGGTGAAAGCTAGACAGGCCACTCTAAACAAGAAGGCTGAGGCTGTGGAGAAGCTGAAAAATAGCCTCGGCAGCGAACCTTCCAAGGCGAAAAGGGACGAATTCAATAAGGCGGCGCTGGCCTATCAAAAATTGGTGGCCGCCGCGGATGAGGAGGTTAAGAAGAAGGCCGGGGACTTGCGGAAAGTGGTGTTGGAACATATCAGGAAGGCCCTCGATACCGTCGGCCAGGAAGAAAAATTTCTGATCATCTTCACCAACGAGAATGTGGGCTATTTCCAGAAGTCCATTGATATTACCGACAGGGTCATCAAAAAATATAACGAGTTGCAGGGAGGCAAGTAAGGAGCTTATAACAAGTTGCAGTCTAACGGCAACTTTCTTGTAGGGGCGAACCTAGTGTTCGCCCGCCCTCACAGGGCGAATACAAGATTCGCCCCTAAAGTTCCATGTCTTTTGATTGCGAAATGGTATTAGGGGGCCACGGCGATGGCTGCCTGGTGGCCGGCGGCCGCTCCCCCAGGGCCCTGGGGGCCCTTAGGGTATTCCTGCCGCCAGCGCCTTCTCAGAATCCGAGCCTCCTGCCGCCCCGATAACCTGTGGAGCAGTTTTTAGGGGGCGGGTCACTCGTAAATTTTCGCTTTTTTACTCAGGCGGAGGGCGATAATCGTCAGATCCCGGAACATCCGCAGGCGCCGCCGATCTTCCTCGCTGATGGGCTGGGTGTTGTCCATCCGGTCCACGAAGAAGGCGCCGATGGGGATCTGATCCACATGGAGGGGAACCGCCAAGAAGGTCTGGCTGCCGCTAACCTGCCAAAATTTATCCTCCATCAAAGAGCGATCCCCGGACCGCTGCTGGGGATTCACCAGGTATTCCCGGCTCGTCTCCATGGCCAGGGCAAAGGCATTGCCATTGGCTTTCAGGGGCAGATTAAGCAGCGGCAGCAGTTCCTCCACTCCATCTCCCAGGCCGAAACGCCCGGTGATCCAGGTGCGCTGCGGGTTGACCAAGAGGATGATGACCCGGTCAAAGCGGATGCCCCGGAAGATGCCCTCCAGAATCATCAATAACACCTGATTGATGGGCGCCTGGACCACCAGGGCCTGGTTTACTTCTTCCATCACCTGATAGAGGAACTGGAGTTTTTTCAGGTCCTCGGACTGGCTATCCGCGGCCCGGGCCGCAGTCTCCGGGGGCGGACGCTCCTGGGAGGCGCCAGGGCCCTCACTGGGGAGAGCGGCATACCCTGCCCCTTGAAGGTCGGCAGGCGCGGAGCCGGGGGGGACGCCAGGCGCGGCCCCTTGGACGCCACCGGGCTCTGTACTGCTGAGGGCGGCAGGCTCTGTCCTGGGTGCGGCCGGATGGGCGCTGGGTGGGGTTACCCCGGCCCTGGGAGAGGCCTCCACCCCGGCCTTGTCTTCCCGGACGTCCTTCAGGCGGAGGGCCTCGGAGATCTCCATTTGCCGGAGATCGATGCGCAGGAGGGTGGCCATCTCGTGGAGGCGCTTCTTACTGGCGGTAATTGACTGGGTCAGGCTTTGCGGATTCAGCCCCAGGTTTTTGCAGATCTTTTCTTCTCTTTGCTGGCGCTCTTCCGGTTCCATCTGGGGGTCCAGCAAATTCTTGGAGAGATCGAAGGCGCCCTTGATCAATTTCCGCAGACGGCCCTCGGGGCCGATACTGGAGGCGCTGGCGCTGTGTAAATAAGAGAGCCTCTTGATCATGCTGTCCGGTATATTCCACTCCCTCAGGGTAGCCAGGCCCAGTTCTTCCATGGAGGCCATGAGAACCTTCTGGGCGGCCTCGGATTTGACCTCCCCTTTTTCCTGGCGGTCCAGAATCCGGCGGTAGGGCTCCGGCAGATAATAGGCCACGATCACTTCGCCCACATTAAACAACAAGGCGGTGATAAAGACTTCTTCCGCTTTTAAATTCTGGACCTCCTCGGTAAGCTCCTGGGCTTCGATGGCGGTGAGAAAAGAGAGCACGATTAATTGCTTGAGGTGGGAAAGAAAGGGGGATTGGTTGAAATGTTCGAAAAGGCGCAGGCCCAGCGCCAGATCCCGGACGCGGTCGAAGCCCAGAACCATGACCGCGTTGGACACGGTATGCACCTGGCGCTGATAAGTCTGGAAGAAGATGGAGTTGACGATTTTTAAAATCTGGGTGGTCAGGGAGAGGTCCCGGAGAATGATGGACGAAACCGCGTTCACCGTCTTGTAAGGATCTTCCTGGATGGACAGCAATTCCTGGATATTGGCGGCAAAGGCCGGGAAAGACGAGTCGTTGTTGATGGCCCGCTGCAAGGCGGCAAAAGCCGGGGATGGAGGATTGGTAGTCATTTCCCGCCCATGAGTGTAATGATGCAGCCGCGGCCGACACCCGGCGGTGTCAGGGTCACCGGGGTTGCCCGGGAGTGGCGGCCACCTGCGGCTGGGGATACTGGGGTGGGCGGCGGGCCAGAGTGGGAGCAAAGAGAATTTTTACCATTACCGGGAGCCGCCGCCACCTGCGAAAACGGCAAGTTGCCACCAGGCCATTTCCCCATCAAGGTGTATATACACTAAAACTCTTATCGAATCGACTTTAGTCCAACTAAAATATTGGGGGAGAGGAAATTTTAGCCCGGCCATTTTTCCTGGAGGATTGTGGGGGGTAATGGGAACCTTGTATATTGCCGCCAAAAGAATTACACCCAAAGCTTGGGAACCGGGGAAGGACTGTAACGGGTAATTTAGCAGAGGATTCAACCCGGTACTTTTTTAAATTTTCGCTTTTTTGATCATGCGGAGGGCAACGATGGCCAGGTCCCGGAAAATCCGCAGTCGCCGCCGGTCCTCATCTCTGAGGGGCTGAGCCCCGTCCAGCCGGTCCACGAAGAAGGCGCCGATGGGAATCTGGTCCACCAGCAGGGGGACTGCCAAAATGGTCTGGCTGCCGCTGCTGGCCCAGAAATTGGCATCCATCAAGGCGCGATCCCCGGGGTTCTGGTGGGGATTTAGCAGGTACTCCCGGTTCTCTTCCAGGGCCAGGGCAAAGACATTGCTTTTGCCTTTGAGGGGTAGATGCAACACCGGCAACAGTTCCTCCACCCCCACCCCCAAACCGAAGCGACCCGTGATCCAGGTGCGCTGCGGGTTGACCAGGAGAAAGATGACCCGGTCAAAGCGGATCCCCCGGAAGATGCCCTCCAGGATCATCACCGCACTGGACACGGTATGCACCTGGCGGGCATGGGTCTGATAAAAGACGGAGTTGACCACTTTCAGGATTTGGGTGTCAGGGATAAGTCCCGGAGAATAATGGCCGAGACCGCGTTCACAGTATTATAAGGATTATCCTGGATGGCCGGCAATTCTTGCACATTGGCGGTAAAGGCCGGAAAGGAGGGACTGGTGTTAATGGTATACTTAATGGGGTTCAGGGCCGAAGAATCGGGATTGGCAGCCAATTATTTTCCAGCGATCAATGGTTATTCTCGTTCCCCCTGCCCCCTGGCAATAGCAAAGATTCCCCTTTTCCCAGGGGTGGAGGTAACATCACCTCTAGACTTATCGAATGGAGTGGATGGAAACTGAAATACTCAGGATGGCAGAGAACGGGAGCGCACCCCGGACATTCTCTCAAGACCCCCCTTACCCCTCATTTTCCCGCCAGCTTCTCCCGGAGGCGGCTCACCCATTTGGGCTCCGGCGGCGGTATACGCACCTGGATTTCCATGATCTTGCCCTGGAGGAGAGATATTTCTCCCTTCAGGGCTTTTATTTCGGCCTCCAGAATAGCCAGGCGCTGCTTAACTTCCGGGGCAGGCTCCTCCGGCAGCATCTGGGGTTTCTCGGGCTTGGGTCCGGCCAGGGGGACCACTGCGTCCAGGGGAGTCTCCGACACCACCGCATCCAGAGGATTCTCCCCGATGGTGGGGCGTTTTGCCATCATCGCCTCCTTTCCTGTTGCATCACTTCCGTGGCCAGTGCCCGGTAATCCGCGGCCCCGGCGCTCCGGGAGTCGTATTGGGTAATGGGCTGGCCGAAGGAGGGACATTCGGCCAGGCGGATATTTTCCCGGATCACGGTTTTGTATACCAGATCGCCGGAGCGCTCCCTGAGCCGTTCCACCACCTCCCGGGCGTGGCGGGTGCGGCCATCCACCCGGCAGGCCAGGATGCCGGAGACCACCAGCTCCGGATTGAGGCGTTCCTTCACCACCTCCACGGTGTGCAGGAGCTGGGCCAGGCCGCTCAGGGCCATGACATGGGCCTCCACCGGCACCAGCAATTCTTTGGCCGCGGCCAGGGCGTTGAGGGTCAAGATCCCCAAAGTGGGAGGGCAGTCCATGAGCACATAATCCCAGCGGTCCAGGGGCAGACCCTCCAGGTGGCGGCGCAGGATGGTCTCCGCGCCCACCTCCCCGGCCAGAATCTTCTCCACCCCCACCAGCCAGGCGGAAGAGGGGACCAGGTCCACTCCCTTAGCCTCGGTCTCCTGGACAAAATCCAGCATCTTGCCACCGTCCACAAACAGGCCCAGCACCCCCTTGCCGGCATTCTTCACGCCGTACCAGGCGGTGGCGGAGTGCTGGGGGTCCAGGTCCAGGAGCAGAACCCGGCGTTCTTTTTCTCCCAGGGCCGCGGCTAGATTGACGCTGGTGGTGGTTTTACCGCTTCCCCCCTTCTGGTTGGCTATGGCCAAAGTCCGCATCTAGACCCTCCCCTCCTGCTAGGATTGCCCGTAAAAAAAAGCCCGGGCGGGACCTCGGCACAGGCTGCCGGAGCCGCTCGGGCTGTCGATTGTCGGGGAACATGGCCTCAAGGCCTGGGGCCTCCCGGTTCTGGTTTCACCTTCTCCACCATGCCACAGCCGCAGGGGGATGTCAATCTTCCGGCCGCCGCCAGGGAGGGGAGGGGCCCGGAGCTGGAGGCGGGACCACCGGCCCCCTGGCCTTTACCTGGGTAAATTTTTCGGCTCTGCCCCTGGAACTTTATGCTTATGGGAGTGAATTTATTCTATAATGCTTAAGAAAGGTGACGTAAGGTTTAGAAGTCATTTCAAAACCGATTTTTTCAGTCGTTTTGGGTCCTCCCGAAGGGTTTTATTGGCAAAAGGATCACCCCCCCTTTTCTAAAGGCGATTATCCAGAACTTGACACACGATAATCGCCCGGAGAAGGGGAAATGAGGCAAAAAATAGTTATTTTATGTGCGGTACTTGCGTTAGTAATATTAATCAACAAAACTACCGATAAAGTCTTGGGTCAGACTCAACAGTACCATGGGGACATTACCACGAGTTATATCAATAGCAAGACAATGACCAGTCGCGGGGTCGATCCGCTCGATATTGGCCATAAAGGTGGTTTTGTGAACAGACATATCGGATGGAAATTGGTAATAAGCGCAGCCGACGAGAACAGGATGTATAAAATTGTATATGGTTTTATTTTTAGACTCTTGGACTATTTCGAGTTGACTTTGTTTGATATCTTCCATGTCCAATACAATAGCGATATTCTGAGTAATTTCTTCTCCTGGGAAAATGGTATATCCTATCAGGTCTGGGCCGATTTTCATTCTATTAGTACCATCCAAAACTTTTTGTTGTTCGTTTCTCCAATTTCGCTTTGGACTAAGCGGGAAAATTGTTGTATTAATAAACGTGCTTATTGCTGGGGAATTACCAATATTTTTCATCTTAGCAACAATGTTGATTGTGGCTTCTCTTTCATTAAATTGCAATTCACTTCCGACTTGCAATTTGACAGAAATCCATGGGCGGTGGATGGCGAACAAGGTTTTTTCTGCAACTTCTGCGGATTTTTTTGCGGCATTTGCAGCATCAGTAGCAATAACTATTTGTTGTTCTCCAGATTTCCACAATTTATATGTAGAGTCCCACAAAAAATAAGTAAAAAGTGCAAGCAGTCCCGTAAACACAACCAAGAGCCAATCGGTGAACCTATCGGGAAAAAATTTGGACCAATCGTGATTATTTCGTGGCTTTTCTGTTGTTTTTGTGCTTGGCTCGGAACTACCTTGCGGAGGTTGGGCTATCGGGGGAGTGGCTTTATTGTCGCTATTGGCTTGATTGTTTTTGTTTTTACTTGGTTGTGGGGTCCGTGGATTTTGAGATTTATCTGATTGTACATTCAACATTAATACTCCTATTAATAAACAGATAATTAATATTAAACCTATTAAGCTGCATCTGTTCAACATAACCCAATCGCCGCCCTGAAAATATCGGGATTCTTGCGGTTATTATAACGGAACTGAAATTCGGCAACGTAGAGTTGTAGGTACTTTTTGCTAACCTTATGGAACGTTCCAACAATACCACGTTTTATCATAGACCAAAAACTATCAATGTTGGCGGTATGGATGGCTCCACAGACATATTCGCCTTGGGCATGATGAACGACACCATGATTAAAACCTTCATCATTCAAGAACCGATAACCGGAAGCATCGTCGGTAGAGATCAGACTGACTTTGTGAGAAACAGTTTGATTCACGAAGCCATCAAGGGTCTTGGTATCAACATTATCAATAACCTTGGCAACGACCTTACCGCCACGGCTCACGGCTCCGATAATGGGGGTCTTGCCAGTCGGGCCGCGCCCCCCGCCGCCCCGCTTATTCCTATGTTTGTTTTTAGCCTTGCCTCCAATAAAGGTTTCGTCAACTTCCACAAAGCCAACGAGCTTGCGAAATT
This sequence comes from Syntrophobacterales bacterium, assembly GCA_020060385.1. Classification (GTDB taxonomy): domain Bacteria; phylum Desulfobacterota; class Desulfobaccia; order Desulfobaccales; family 0-14-0-80-60-11; genus SURF-52. Next base: position 8,238 of record JAGVAH010000079.1, read on the forward strand.
CATCATTACCAAGACCCGCTCGGATTCTATGACACATATACCAGGCGGTCTGGTAAGACCCCGTGCCGATCATTCGGTGAACCTGCAAGGCGCTGATACCTTTTTTGCTACTCAGCATAAGGTAGATTACTTTAAACCAAGTTTGCAAGGGATAATTCGTATTCTCAAAAATGGTTCCCACCAGGACGGAGAACCGATAGCCGCCCTGAGCAGAGCAGCGGCATTGCCAGTGGAAGGGACGGCTAAGTTCATAGACCTTATCGCTGCCACAACGGGGACACCTGACCCCTTCGGGCCAGCGCCGGGAAGTCAGATAAGCCTTACAAGCGTCCTCAGTAGAGAATTTGGTTTCCAGTTCAGCCAGGGTCATTTGATTGGTCTTAGGGATTTTCATGGGTTATCTCCTTCAAACCTTGATGGTTCTAAAGATAGCACATATTTGGGCTTGTGTCAAGAGGTAGATAATTGCCTTTCTAAAGGGGGGTAGGGGGGATTATATAAACCCCTGATAATCCCCCCTAAGTCCCCCTTTATACAAGGGGGACTTAAAGAATCATCCTTTCATCCTTTTACCCGTTGATTACCTATCTGAAGCTTCAGAATAGGTTTTGAAATAGGTTATAGTCAGTACCGGCCTCTCTATTTTAAAGCAGTGGAGACGGACTCATCTCCCCCCGGGCTGCGGCCTGAGAAAGAGCGGCAAAGCGGATGATAGGGAACTTTAAAAAGAAGACCGGCATCAAGCGGTGGCTGACGGCGTTGGGCCTGCTGGTGGTCGTGCTTTTGGCGGTGGCCTTTGTCCTGGGGCTCCTTTCCCTGAGGCGCACCCAGGAGATTGTGGCCGATGATTTTCAGCAGCAGCAATTGATCCTGGCCCGCACCGCGGCCCGGCAGATAGAAGACGGTCTGGAGTTTATGCGGCGGGAACTCAAGATCCTCAATTATTCCCCGGCCATCCAGTACCTGGAGAAGGTGGCCTGGGCCAATCGCATGAAGGTCAGTTTTGACGACCTCTCCAAGCTGGGGGTGACTGCTATCGTGCGCATTGATTTCCAGGAGGGGAAGGCGGACCGCGCCTACATCCTGGATGGGAGCGGCCCCCGGGTCATTGCCCAGGACTTTGACCACACCCCGGAAGTTCTCTGGGCCCGGGACCCGGCCCACCGGGGCCGCATCTCCCAGGGGCCCATTGAACTGCAGCCGGAGGGAGATCATAAGATCCCCTTTTTCAGCATGGCCATGCCGGTATATGAAGAAAGCGTGGACGAGTCGCATCCCAAGGCCACGGGCAAGTTGGACGGGGTTTTGCTTTTCAAAATCGACGCCAGCAAGTTTGCCGGCCATTACTGCGGCAATATTCGTTCCGGGCGCACCGGCTATTGCTGGGTGATGAACCGGCAAGGAGTCTTCCTCTACCACCCGGAAAAGGAATTTATCGGCGAAGACGCCTTTAAGGCCCGGGGCCGCCGCAATCCGGCCATCAGCTTTGACAAGATCAACGAGATTCAAAAGACCAAGATGCTGGCCGGGGAAGAAGGGACCGCGCAGTATATTTCCGGCTGGCACCGGGGGCTAATCGGGCAGGTGGAGAAATTCCTGGCTTACACCCAGGCCCATGTGGGGCCTGACTGCCCTTACGCCCACCTGGCGCCGGCCTCTGCCCAGGCCCAGGGCCGGCCCGGGTGCGCTGAAATTTGGCCCCTGGCGGTGGTCGCGCCCACCGATGAGGTTTACGGCACCATCCATTCTTTATATGTGAGACAGTTCTTAATCCAGGGGATTCTTATTTTCGCCCTGCTTCTGGCCGCGGCCGCGGTTATTTACTACGAGTTGCGCTGGTCCGTAGAATTGCAGCAGGAAGTGGACCGTACCACGGTTGATCTGCGGCGCAGCCGGGAACAATACAAATCGGTGGTGGAGAATGCCCGGGATTTTATCTTTTTGATTAATGAAACCGGCGCCTTTGTCAGCGCCAATACCGCCGCGGCCCGGGCCTTGGGCATCCCCGCCGCGGGCTTTGCCGGGAAATTGCTGGAAGATTTTTTTGCCCCGGACGATGCCGCCACTATTTTGGGTCAAGTGCGAGATGTCTTTGCCACCAGGAATAGCCTGGAATTGAAGTCCGCGATGCGCATCCGGGACCGGGTTTACTGGCTCTCCACCCATTTTGTCCCGGTCTTCGGGGAAGACGGCCGCACCGTGGAACGGGTCTTGGTCATGGCCCGGGACATCACCGACCGCCAGCGCATGGAAGAACAGATGTTCCAGACGGAGAAGCTGGCCTCCCTGGGGACGCTGTCCGCGGGGGTGGCCCACGAGATCAATAATCCGGTGGGCGTTATTCTGGGCTTCACCGAGATTCTGCTGGACCGCATCCCTCCGGGTACCAAGGAACACGAGATCCTGAAAACCATCGAGCGGCAAGGGCTGAATGCCAAAAGAATCGTGGAAAATCTGATGACCTACGCCCGGAAACCTGCGGAACATGAAGAGTTCACCGAGGTCAATAAGGATATCGAGAACGTCTTGAATCTGGTGCAAAACAGTCTGCTCACCAAAAAGATCGAACTGGAGGTGCGCCTGGCCCGGGGCCTGCCCCGGGTGAAAGGAGATTCCGGGGAATTGCAGCAGGTATTTCTGAACCTGGTCAATAACGCCATGGCCGCCATGCCCGGCGGCGGCCAGCTCACGGTCATCTCCCGGATCAACCCCTACAGCCAGATGGTGGAAGCGATTATCGCGGATACCGGCACCGGCATTCCCAAGGAGATCGCGGACCGCATCTTCGATCCCTTTTTCACCACCAAAAAAGTGGGGGAAGGCACCGGCTTGGGCCTGGCCGTCAGCTATGCCATTGTCACCAAATTCGGGGGCTCCATCCGCTTCGAGACCCGGGCCCAGGAGGCCGCAGAAGGAAAACACGGCACCTCCTTTTTCGTCTCTTTGCAGCCGGAAGCGGCGCCGGCGGCGAGCCCCGGGAATGCGGCAGGATAAGCCTTGGGGCCGCGGCCGGCCGCTAACTGGGAATGCTTATGGGCCCTTCTGGGTGGCGCTTCCCAGGTAGTTCTCCAGGATAAATTTGCTCAGCTTCTCGCTGATCTGACGGTGCACGGCGGCGGAGGGGTGGAAATCATAGGGGCTGGCCCGGAATTGTTTTTCGGTGAATTCCAGGGAGAGGGGGGAAACATCGAAATAAGCTACATGATCCCGGTTGAAGGCATCGATCACCCCCCGGAATTGCGAGCCATCTCCCCCCAAGGTGGGTATGGTTAACACCAAATATTGATAACCGTCGCCAATGGCTATCTTTTTAAAATCAAGGATATACTTATACGATTTAACGATCCACTCCGGCATTTTCCCCTGCATCAAGGCGACTTCCACCTGCTCTTTCTTCATGAATCTCGCCAGCACATCTCTGATCACGTAACTCAGATGCAACTTTCTTAAGACGAGTTTGATGGTCGGGAACCTATTGACAATTTTGGACGGGCCGCCAAAGGTATTATACCCCCATTCATCAACCCCGGGAGTGCGGTCCAGGTAAAAATCATTGATGATAATGCCCATGACCACCAGATCGGGCTGGACTTGCGGCACCCGGTATTTCAGGGTGGCCACCATTTCTCTGATGCTGTACGAGGATTCGGCAAAGTTGAAGACCTTGACCCGATAGCGGTGTTGCAACCGGTTCAAAGTGGCCTGGACCACCTCGGGATAAACGTCCGGGGTGGCCACGCCCACTCCAAAAGTAACCGAATCACCCACAAAGGCGATGCGATACTCATGGGGACCCTTGGGAGGACATTTCTCCCCCGGGGTCTGGGACCTCAGCCCCATGGCGTCGGTGTTGATGTAAATCATCCCATGGGCCCGGGCATGGACCAGGTTCGGCTTCAAGACATAGGGAATTTCTTGGCTCTGGGCATAAGGCATATAGATGGGATCGTACAGGTACATTTGGGAGTATCCCCAGAGGCGCACCAGCACTTCCAGGCAGATCAGGATTGCCAGCCCACATAAGAAAAATTTGCCAATAGCACGAGCCATAGTTAAGCTCCGAAGGTAGAGGGTAAAGAGATAGAGGCTATTACAGCCTATCACCAGATTACGGTTTAAGACCTATCCATGCCAATAAATTTTTATAAACCATTTGGGCCATTAATTGATAGTCCTTTCCCTTGCTATCCACCTGGCCCCTGCTAGTTACCCAGGATGATTCCTGCCAAAGCCTTTAGGGCTGGGCCTGAAAGGTCAGCACCGTCAGGGAATGGGGTTGGAAGGTGAAGGGGAATTCCGGGGCGGCAAAGTCCAGGGCCCCGGCCATGGGGGACACAGTGGGGGCCTTATCTTCATTATGGTCCCCCGGGTTGCTGCCCCCCAGGGTCTGCACCGTGGCCCGGGGCCGGGGGGTGAAGCCCTGGAAACGGATGGCGGCCTGGATGGGGGCGGTCAAGGAACGGTTGAGGACCAGCAGGGTGAGGCGGCTGCGGTCCTGGGAACGGGAGGCCAGCGCCGTGAGAAGGGGGATATCGGCCCGGGGCTTGACGTTGCCCATCAAGGTAGTGGCAAAGACGGGGGCCTGCACCTGGGTCTTAAGAATTTGGGGTTCCACATTCTTGACCAAGAGTTCCAGGGCATAATACTGGGGCCTCAGGACCCGGGCGCCGGTGTTCCAGTTGTAGCTGATGGCGGCCGTGGGATTGTTGCCGTGGAGATTCCAGGAGGCGGCCAGGATAATCCCCAAATCCGCGCCCTCCCGGATCAGGTGCATGAGCAGATCGGCATCATAGAGGGCCGCGGCCAGATTGGAATAATCCCGGGCATCCTTGGAAGCCACGGGCCAGATGCCGTATTCGGTGATGGCCAGCCCCACCTCACGGCCCGGGGGGACGGTGGCCTTGATGATGGACCTGATCTCCCGCAGGTTTAACATGGCCTGGTGGGTGCCGGCCATCACCGCCGCGAACCAGGTCCGGGTATTATATAAGTCCTTACCTGTGCCCGAGGCCGGGTAATAGGGGTGCAGGATGAAAAAATCCAGGTAGTGGCCCGTGGTCTGGAGCACCGTGGGGTTCCATTCCCGGACCCGGTCCGCGTCCCCTTTGCCCCGGGGAAAATTGAGGCCCACCGCCCCCACCTTGATGGCCGGGTCCACCTCCTTCATGCCTTTGACAAAGGCAACAAAATCGCTGGCATACCTGGCCGCGTCCGTAAAACCGGTCTCCGATTGGTCGGAAACCTCGTTGCCCACCTCCCAGTAGCGGACCCTAAAAGGCTGGAGATGCCCCAAAACCGCGCGTTGGCTGGCCCAATAGCCCACGGTCCGCCAGTCATGGCCTTCCTCATCCTTGCCCAGAGGCCGGGAGTCCCCGGCGTTGCCGTTCACCAAGGCCACCAGGGCTGCGGCCCGTTTCACCTTCTGGCTCAGGGAGGCGCCGGTGGTCATGCGGCCCTCCCTATCCAGGCCGGTGCCGTAGTTGACCGTGATTATGGCCTGGGCCCCCAGGGACCTGGTGACCTTCAAAAACTCCAGGATGCCGAAAGTATGGCTGAACCAGTCCGGCTGGCCGGGCCGCCTCTCCAGGCGCACCATAGATCCCTGGGGATAGGAACGTTTCAGGCCGATGACCCCTTGCAGCCGGTTACCTGCCACTTTCTGGAAATTAAAGGGTTCTCCCCAGGAATTGGAACCGGGAGCCATGATCCGGGCCTTCAGGACATTGTCCCAGGCAGGGGTGGCGTCCAGGGGGATGGAGATGTCTCCAGGGGACACCGGGGCCGTGGTCCGGTGTCCTAGGCCGTCCTCCCAGAAGTATTGATCGGAGACGCCCCCCCCGGGGAAGCGGAGGTTGGTGGGCGCCAGGGGTTTCACCAGCTTCACCCCCTCCGGGTCCACGGCGTTGATTCTGTCACTCCAGAGGCCGTTGCCGGCAAAGAGGAGATTTTGCCCGAAGAGGAGGGGGTTGAGGACCGTGACCGGCGCCTTGGCGTCCACCACGATGGCGGCAACTTTTTCCTTCGCCTCCTGGGCCGCCCCCTGGCTGCCACAGAAGATCAGGGCCAGAAATATCCAGAATAATAGCCAGGCTCGGGGGAGGCGGCGGCGGTAAAATCCTTGCTTGAAGTCTGGGGCGGGACTGAAGTCTGCCACAGTTTTCCCTCTTCTTGTCGGATAACAGGGGGGGCCCCAGAGCCGGAGCCGGCGCCCCCGGGGTGGTGGTTCCGGGGCTAGGCCGGATTACCGGCCCGGGCGGTATTCCTCCCGGGCCTGCTGCAAGACCCTGGCTATCTTGGCGGCTTGCCGCTCCCAGGTCCAGCTGCGCTCGATGGTCTGCCGGGCGTTAACCCCCAGCCGGGCCCTAAGCTCCGGATTGCTGAGCAATTCCCGGAGCTTTTGCCCCATGGTCTCCTGGTCTCCCGGTTCATAAAGCAGGCCGTTGTAACCGTCGGTCAGGACCTCTTTGATCTGGCCCAAGGCGGGGAAGAGGACAGCCTTGCCCCCGGCCATGTATTCCAGCAGTTTCATGGAGGAACCATAGAAGAGGTAATCATCCCGGTAGGGGCTGATGACGATGTCCATGAGGCTGAGGTAGGCCGGGACCTGGGCATGGGGCAGGGTGCCGGTAAAGATAAAGCGGTCCTGGAGCCCGGCCTGGGCCGCTTCCTGCCGCAGCTGGGGCGTAGCGGTGCCTTCCCCCACGAATAAAAAGGCCAACTGCGGGAAGGTGCGGCCCAAGTCCCCGGCCAGGGCCACGAATTGGGGCACATGGCCGAAATATTCAAAGTTGCCGATATAGCCCACCACCACCCGGCCTTGCAGGCCCAGCCGCTCCTGGAGTTCCTGATCCGGGGGCTGCGCCCGGAAGGCCAGGGGGTCCACGCCGTTGGGCACGACCTGGATTTTGCCGGCCGGGACGTTATAGCGCATCAGGTAACCCTTGAGGATTTCCGAAATGGTGATGACCCGCTGCGCGGCCCGGACGTTCCACCCTTCCACTCCCCGGGCCACCAAAGGATAGCTGTAATAGACCTGGTGGAAAAACAGGGAATATTCATATTCCACCGGGCCGTCGCAGAAGAGGACGAAGGGCAGCCGCCGGCTGCGGGCCGCCAGCAGGGCCGAGAAATTGGCATAGGAACTGACGGCCAAGAGCACGTCCGGCTGGAAGGCGTCCAGCAGCCTTTTCTCCTCTTGCAGTTGGGAAAAATTGCGGAATAAAAGCCGGGGAAAGTGTCCGTAACGCCGGGCCCAGCCGATCTTCTTAAAACCCAGGTAGCCCCGGTTCTCCCCGGGGGGTTTGGCGCGCCGGAACTGCAGGTCCACCTGGTGGTCCATGCGGTTTAGGCCCTGGGCGAGGGCCCGGATCTGGTTGGCCGCGCCCTGGGTCATGCCCTCGATGTCATAGTGATAGTTAAAGTAGGATATTCTCATGTTTCTGATGGGAAAAGCGGCTTTATAACCTATTTCATAGCCTATTCCAAGGCCTTAGACAGGTTATCAATGAGTAAAAGGAGGGAAGGAGGATTCTTTAAATCCCCCTTTTCTAAAGGGGGACTTAGGGGGATTATTAGGCGCTTGTATAATCCCCCCTACCCCCCTTTAGAAAAGGGGGGTGATCCTACCGCCAATAAAACCCTCCTGGATGAATCCAAATGACTGCAAAAATTGGTTTGGAAACAGCTTCTAGCCAGTCTTCCCCTTGCCTCCGCCCTCCATGATCCTGGTGAAGATCTCCTGCAATTTGGCCGCGCTCTTCTCGGCGTTGAATTCCTCCATCAAATAATGCCGTCCCGCCTGGCCCAACCGCCGGGCCCAATCGGCATCGTTCAGGATGCGGACGATGGCTGCGGCCAGGCCCTGGGGGTCCTCCGGCTCCACCAGCAGGCCGGTTTCCCCGTCTTTGATCAACTCCGGGATACCCCCCAGGCGGGTGGAAATCACCGGCAGGCCCATGGCCATGGATTCCATCAGGACATAGGGGATGCAGTCGTGGTTGTTAAACCACCGGGGGTCCCGGCTGTAACAACAGGGCAGGGCCATCAAATCCGCCTGGGCGTAAGCGGCCTTGACTTCCGGCGGCTGGCGCGCCCCCAGAAGGATGACCCGGTCCGTGAGCTGCAACTGGGCCACCAATTTTTTCAAGTCCTCCATATCCGGACCGTCGCCGATAATGCGGCATTCCAGGGGCACGCCCTGGTCCCGGAGGATGGCGCAGGCCTGGACCAGGGTAGGGAAGCCCTTGGTATCGGTGACCCGGGCCACCGAGAGCAACTGGGGGGGGTCATTCCTGGGGTGCGGCCGGGGGATATACGACTGGGGGTCGATGCCGCACCGCACCACGTCAATCTTCACCTGGGCCGCCTCTGGATAGCGGCGGGGCAGCATCTCCAGGTAGTATTCGCTGACACTGACCACGGCGGCGGCGGCCACCAGCTTTTCCGGAAAAAGCAGATTGTCCAGGTAGGTATCGTAATAGGAATGGAGGGTGAAGCTGAAGGTGATCCCCGCCAGCCGGGAGGCCATCATGGCCACCGTGGCCGGGACATTGGCCATGTGCGCGTGCACGTGGCTGATCCCCCCTGACCGCAGCAGCCAGGCCGTGTACGGGGAGATGGCGAAATACTGGCAGCGGCGCCAGATTTCCCCCTGGTGGTGCGGGTCCCGCAGGACATAATCCCGCAGGCAGCCCCAATAACGGGAGGGAAAGGCCAGGGCGAAGTAGAGATGGGCCAGCCAGAACAGGGGGCGCCGGGGCCGCACCAGCACTTCCACTTCCTGCAACAGGGTGGGGATTTCCGGGTTGTCGATGGCCTCCGGGGGGTGGACGCTAAAGGGCTTGACGTCCAGCCCCCGGCGGCGCAGGGCCGCCATTTCCCGGACCACGAAGGTTTCGGAGAGGCAGGGCAGAATCCGGCCCAGGTAAGCAAGGCGCATAGAGGTTTTCCTAAAAATATTTAAATACAGGAAGTTAAAGTTTTCGCAAGATGTCGGCGGATTTTTTAATCAACCGGTCTATTTGGGGATCTTGTCTGATGCCAAATTTCTCAAAAACATAGTGGGCAATGGCTACTAAGACTCCACAAAAATATATACTATAACTAACCATATCTTTATGGGCAGTTTTTATTTTAATATCATTAATCATGGTTCTTTCTAAATTAGAGCTCGTAAGATTTTCTGTCCTGGTAATATAATAACCCAGGACATCTTTCATTACATAAGGTTTTATATGCGGTGACATTCTAATCCATAAATCATAATCTTCGGAGCAAATATATTTGCTATTAAATAGCCCTGCATTTACCAGCAATTCTTTTTTACAGGTTATGGCTGAAGTCGCAAATATATTCATTTTAAATAGCTGATTAATCAGCGGGAGGTCAGGGTTGTATTTAGATTCATGATCAAACAAAGATTTTCTGCCGCTAGGAAAAAGCCGCTCCTGGTTGTGGTAAATAAAATTAACCTCGGGGTATTTCTGCATCACCTCCGCTACTTTTGATAATTTCGACGGCAGCCACCGATCATCCGAATCAAGAAAGGCGATCCATTCCCCTGAGGCCGCCATGATCCCGGCATTCCGAGTCGGCGCGACGCCTCCATGGGGGTTTTTGAGGATGCGGGTGGAAAATTTCGCCCGGCGCTCCTGCAGGAACTTTTCTATTTTTTCCACGGTATCATCAGTAGAGCCGTCATCTGACACTACTAATTCGGCCGGCGGCAGCACCTGATCCACAATCGTGGCCATAGTATCGAGAACAAAATCTGCCGAATTATAGGTGGGACAGACTACAGAGATGCTGGGCCGGTACTTTACAGAAGGCTTCCGCATTGATCAACCAAAGTGAATGGAGACAGACGCCATTTAATTATGATCTGGTTGTAAGGTCATCCAATGTTGGCTTATAACTCATGGTATTAATAGAACAGGAAAGCCAATAATATATAAATAATTTTACCACGCCAATTCCCGCAGTGGCAAGGGAAAGCCCCCAATTTCTTTTTTGGCGGCCCTGGCGGCCAGGGGTAAGGATAACAGGCCGCGCCGCTAATTGGGGGAGGACCCTCTCTGCTTCTGGAACCGGGAGGCCAGCACCCGCAGCCCAAACGCGGGCAAGCCCAGCAGGTAGCGCCGCCAGGTTTTGGGCTCCTGCCAGAGGCGATAGAGCCACTCCCCGCCTCGCTGCCGCCATTTGTGGGGCACGCGCTCCAGTTCCCCGGCGACGATCTTAAACATGCCCCCGCAGGTAAGGATCAGATTGGCTTGCAGATGTTGGCGCCAGGCCTCCACCCAGAGCGCCTGCCGGGGTTCCCCCATCCCCACCCAGAGGATCTGAGGCGCGGCGGCATTGATCTGGGCAACCGGGCGGGCATCGTCCAGATCAAAGTAGCCATGATGGGTGCCCACGATCTGCAGTCCGGGATAGTCCTCCAGGGCCTTATCCCGGGCCCTTTCGGCCAATCCGGGTTCCCCCCCCAGAAAGAAGAAACGATAATCCCGGGCCACCGCCAGGGGGCAAAGCCGGGGCCAGATGTCAGTGGTGGTCAGTTTTTCCGGCAGATATCCCCCCAGGACCCGGGCCGCCAGGAGCAGGGAAGCTCCGTCCGCATAGATGAGGTCCGCGCTTAAGATGGCCCTCCGGAAGTCCGGGTGTTGGCAGGTCAGATTCAAGGAATGGGCGTTAACCCCGTAGGCCGCAGCGCACCCGGGCGCGGCGATCAATTCCTCTAAGCGGGCCACCAGGGAATCCATGTCCAGGACGGCCACCGGCACTCCCAGGATGGGTATGGTCTTATCTGGCGTAGCAGTCATCTGCCCTCGGGGGAAGCCAGCGGTGCCCGGTTCGGGGGCAATACCAAGTTGCCGCCAAAGGGTAATTCTGCCTGGCCCCCATGAACGGCGCGCCGCGGCTGGCTAAATCCGGATACCGGGCGGCGGTTAAAAGAGCATTTTCCCTGGTTTGACCGCAGCTCGGTGGAAAATGCCGCCATCTAACTTCAGGTCCAGCAGCGGGTTAACCTCAGGAGCATATCCCTTAGGCTGCTGCCTGGCGGGGTAATGCGCATTAATATACTGATAAAAGATCGGCAAGGAAATTAAAATTCATGATCCCGCCATTTTCCCGGAGACCGGGGCAGGAAGTTGAGGTTTCGCCCCAGGGGCCCCTGAGGGGAAACCCCCGGGAGTGGCTTTTCCATGACTGACGCCGGGAAAAGTTTTATAATGGGGTTACTGGTCAACCGGTGCCCTGGCTTTAGGCTACACTCGTTAAGGAATAAACTTTTTCAGCAAACCATGGTTATCTGAGGAGAATGGTGACGAAACTGGCCCGGTCCTGCGCCGCCGTGGCGCTTCTTCTCCTGGGGGGTTCCCCGGGCTGGGGCCAGAACCTCCCGGCCCGGCCGGAAAAACCAGCCTTTACCCTCAGCGCCGCGGAGATGGCCCGGGAGCTTCAGGGCATTGCCCAGGATCAACTCCGGGCGAAAAATTATGAAAAAGCCGCCAAGACTTTAAAGCAACTGGTCTTTCTTAATCCCGGAGACGCCACCCTCCATTTCCAACTGGGCCAGGTCTACGTTAAATTGGGCCGCCACCGGGACGCGGTCAAGGCCTTTAAACAGGCCATTCTCTTCAAGGCCGATTTTGCCCAAGCCCACCTGGCCCTGGGGGGGACCTATATCCTCTGGGACCGGCCGGAAGATGCCATTGAAGAACTGAATCGGGGCCTGCGTTTCCAGGAAGATAATTTGGAGGGCCATAACCTTTTGGGAGGCGCGCATCTCCTGCTGGGCCACTATCAGGAAGCCGCGGCCGCCTACCATCGGGCGGTGCAGCTCAACCCCCAGTGCGCCGAGGCCCAATTGGGGCTGGGGCAGGCCTACAACTATTTGGGGAAACACCAGGAGGCGGTGGAAGCCCTGAACCAGGCTGTCCGGCTCAATCCCCCCAATGGCGGGGCTTATCTAGAACTGGCCGCGGCTTACAACAACCTGGGCCTTTATGAGAAGGGGCTGGAAGCCTGCCGGGAGGCCCTGCGCCGCCATCCGGATTGGCCCGAAGTCCACTACGGCCTCGGGGTTTTTTACGCCTGCACGGGCCAGTATACCGATGCGGTGCTGGCTTACAAGCTGGCCCTCCGCCTCAAGCCGGACTTTTACCAGGCCTTTACCGGCCTGGGAGAAGCCCTGACCCAATTGGAACGCTACGACGACGCGGTGGACGCCCTGCAAACCGCTATACGCCTCAAACCCGACTATGCCCGGGCCCATTTCTCCTTGGGGTGCGCCTATCTCCGCCAGGGCGTGAAGACCGGGGCCCTGGCGGAATACGACATACTCAGCACCATGGACCTGCATCTGGCCCGCACGCTATTCCATTACATCGCCCAGGATACTATGCGCAGGTAAAAATAGAATTAGTTTATGCAAGGACACTGCTGTGGGGGAAAACTTCCTTCCGGGCCTACTTGCAAATGGTAGATTGGCAACTCATCTTAATTTTTTAATTTCCCTGGCGGCCCCCCCCCACCAGGGCATGTGGGGGGATATCCTTCACCACCACCGCGCCTGCGGCCACCACGCTCCCTTATCCCAGGCGAATGCCCGGGGTGATTATTGCTCCTGAACCGATCCAGACATAATCCGCCACAAAAATGGAATTTGCCTCCCGGTCCCTAAAGGAATCTGGTTTTAAGTAATGGTTAATACCAAGTTGCGGTCAAACGAGTAATTTTGTCATTCTGAGCGCAGCGAAGAATCTCAAAATACGAGATTCTTCACTCCGCTGCGCTCCGTTCAGAATAACAGCTACGAATTACTTCTTTGATGGCAACTTGGTATAACTGTTTCAAAACATACTCTCGATCCAATCTGTACACCGCGTCCGATATATCTTTCCACATCACCGGAAACAGCATATCTTGTCCCGCAGTTTATAAAGATATGATCCCCAATAAATATTCTTTCTGCAGTTCTGGTGGTTATTTCAATTTTTGCCGTAATCACTACAGTATGAAGATTTTTGATGTTGACTCCAGACAACTTAAAAAAATGCGGTCTTATACTAATTTGATGTCAAACATAGAGTAATTATCATTTGTGTCCGGTTAACTGATTAAAAAAGGCCCGAAAAATCCTGGGAATCTGTTAGAATGGGTTTGGCGTAACCTATCAAACAGACAGGAGATTC
>JAGVAH010000045.1 GCA_020060385.1 Syntrophobacterales bacterium
GCAGCTTAACCTATTTCAAACCTGCACCGTGCCGGAACTCTTTGAACCATCCGGCTCGCTGCCGGATAATATGAACGCTAACAAACAGTTATGCCTCGCCTTGGCTTAACCGGACAGAAATGTTCCTGTATATACCTGTGGGTCGATTGGCCCAAGGGATGAAGAATAATCCATGAAAATTTTGTTCCCGGACATGCAAAATATTGTACCGGCTGACATGGCGTAATCGGGAACAATGAAATAAATTTCATTATAATGAAATCTAATAATATCAACTAGCTTTTCAACGGTCTCAGCTAAGCCGCCAGAGGTCGTAAGAAATATGGCAACCTGTTTTTTGTCTGGATATTGAGCTCTTAGCTTCTCAATGAAATCTCTGAACAATTTATCGACTGGTGGGATAATAGGCCCAAAAAAGAACACGATATCCGCATCAAAATGCTCCTCCAATCTTGAAAGACGCGAGTTGACCGTGTCCTTTATGTGGCTATCAAAGATTCGCATGGCATTTAGGATTGCATTCTAAAAAATAAATCAGCGGCAAAAAATATTCTTGGGAGATACCACATATATTCTAATTTAGGTATAAACAGGCCATATTCCATATGGCTCACAAATTTATCTTAATATTTTTATCGAAAAGTTGCCAGAAATTATAAAATCTATGGCTTATAAAATTGGGTTTATCAAAATGACCCCAACCTAGCCTCCAAGGAATTGGCGATTTTTACCTGAACTGATATGATTTAGGGTCACGGAAAATTTCTGGAAGAGGAAACCCCATGCCACATCATGACGCGGAAAAGATTACCCTGAACCCGGCGGGCGGCCTTAAGGTGCCGGACCGGCCCGTGGTTCTGTTCATCGAAGGGGACGGCACCGGACCGGACATCTGGCGGGCCACCCAGCCGGTCCTGGACGCGGCCGTGGACCGGGCTTACGGCGGTCAGCGCGGCCTCGCCTGGCAGGAGGTCCTGGCCGGGGAAAAGGCCTTTAAGCGCACCGGCAGCTACCTGCCCGTGGAAACCTTAAACGACCTCCGGGAGTTCCGGGTGGCCCTCAAAGGCCCCCTAACCACCCCCATCGGCGGCGGTTTCCGGTCCCTGAACGTCACCCTGCGCCAGGTCCTGGATCTCTATGCCTGCATCCGCCCGGTGCGCTACTACCAGGGGGTGCCCAGCCCCCTGAAAGAGCCCCAGAAAATCGACATGGTGGTCTTTCGGGAAAACACCGAGGACGTCTATGCGGGCATCGAATGGCAGGCCCACAGCGAGGAAGCCCGCCGCCTCATCGCCTTCCTCAACAAGGAGCTGGGTTGCTCCGTGGACCAGGGCGCGGCCATCGGCATCAAGCCCATGACCGAAAGGTGCAGCAAAAGGTTGATCCGCATGGCCCTGAAATACGCCCTGGACCACGGCCGCGCCAGCCTCACCCTGATGCACAAGGGCAACATCATGAAATATACGGAGGGCGCCTTCCAGAACTGGGGTTACGAGGTGGCCCTGGAACTGGGGGAGCGGGTGGTGCCGGAGGCGGAGATCGGCAGCCGCTACCACGGCCAGGTTCCGGCGGGCAAGGTGGTCCTCAAGGACCGGCTGGCGGACAATCTCTTCCAGCAGATCCTGCTGCGCCCCGAGGAATACGCGGTGATCGCCACCCCCAACCTCAACGGCGATTACATTTCCGACGCCCTGGCGGCCCAGGTGGGGGGGCTGGGGATGGCCCCCGGGGCCAACGTCGGCGACGGCTGCGCCATCTTCGAAGCCACCCACGGCAGCGCCCCCAAGTACGCGGGCCAGGACAAGGTCAACCCCGGCTCCCTGATCCTCTCCGGGGCCATGCTCCTGGAATACCTGGGCTGGAACGAAGCCGCGCAGCTCATCCATCAGGCCCTGCCCCGGGTTTTGGCCGCGGGCGTAGCCACCTACGACCTGGCCCGGCAACTCCCGGGCGCCCAGGAAGTCTCCTGCTCCCAATTCGGCCAAAGCCTGATCGAGCATATGGGCTAGGAGAGGAGGGTGGGGGGAAGGCCAGGGGTCACAGACCTCTGCCCTCCCCCCACACCCCCTCCCAACCCCGTAAATTATAATGCCATTTCGCCATCCAAAGGCGCTGCCCTGTAGGGGCGAATCTTGTATTCGCCCTCTGTGGGCGGGCGGACACCAGGTTCGCCCCTTGTATATTAGATTGCGACTTGGCATAAGGCGGCGCCGGTCTTCAAGACCGGCGCCGCCTTATTTATTGGCGGCATAGGCGCCATCGGTGTTGGAGACCCGGCCCTGGCGCTGCAGCCGCTCCAGGTGTTTGGTGAGCATCTGGGTTTCGATGTGGTGGTAGATAAAGGGCGGGTCCTTGGGCTTGCCGTAGAAGAAATGGTGGTCCGCCAGTTGCTTCACCGTCTTGGGAGTCTGCAGCAGCTCCAGGAGGCGGCCCTCCCGGGTGGCGATGGTCTGCCGGTAGGCCGGCAGCGCAGCCTCAAATTCTTCCCGGCTGTAAACCCCTTGTTCATGGGCGGTGATATAGGTCCGGGCCTGGCACCCGGCCAGTTCCTCCAGGGTGGCCTCAAAGTCCTCCAGGGAAGAGGTCTTGTCCCCATACCAGGGCCCGAAGGGGGTGAGGTCCACGTCGGCCAGGAAGAGGAGTTCCTGCCCCGGGAAATAAAAACAGCTATGCCCCGGGGTATGCCCGGACGCGGGGATGATTTCCAGGGTGATCTCCCCCTGCTGGAAGCGCTGCCCGGGTTCATAGGGGAGGAGGTTATCTAAGGGGCGGAAATTAAATTCTTTGACCATGATTTCCCCCCAGTAGTCCCGGGACTGGGGGTCATCCAGGCCCATCAGGTCCAGGGCGGACGCCACCGACCGGAAGGCCTCCGCCTCCGCGGCGGGCACGTAAAACCGGGCTTCAGGGAAGAGATGATTATATTTTTGATGGTCTTCGTGGAAGTGGCTGATAAAGACCCCGGTCACCCGCCGGTTCTTGGCCAGGCGGCGCAGGTAATCCTTGTCCGAGGCGGGGTCCACCACCCAGGTCTCTTCCCCGTCGATGACCAGGGAATGGCAATAGGGATAGCGCCCCCCTTTTTTGCCGGGAATGAACTTGATGGGCCCGAAGTCCTGGACTGCCGGCGGGGGGGCCGCGGTGCCTGGCTGGTTCATGGAAATTAAGTTTCCACCCAGGGAGGCTTATCAGCCCTTATCCTCTTCCTGGATCACGTACAGCACTTCATAATGCTGGGCCAACTCCTCCTTGGCCGCCTGGGCCGCGTCCGGGGTCAGGTGCTTGACCCGGATGTAGACGTCCCGGTAGCCCTCCCGGGCGGTGGCATAGGAGCTGAGCAGGCTGACAAACCGGGCCCCCTTGGACCGGAGCAGGTCCACCACGTCCTTGATGAGGCCGGGCCGGTCTTCCAGGCGCAGGGCAAACTGCACTCCCCCCTGGGCGACGCCGGTGATATGCATAAAGGCCTTGAAGACATCGGATTGGGTGATGATCCCCACCAAATGCCCGGTTGGATCCACCACCGGCAGGCCCGAGATGGTCTTCTCCAGCATCAGCTGGGCCGCATGCTCCACGGTGTCCTCGGGAGAAACGGCCAGGGGATTCCGGGACATAATCTCTTTAATCTGCAGTTCCGCCAGGAGGTAATAGAGTTCGTGCACATCCAGGGTGGTGGCCTTGGAAGGCGAGGCCTCCTTCAGGTCCCGGTCGGTGACCAATCCCACCAGCTTGCCCTCATGGAGCACCGGCAGCCGCCGGAAGCGCCGCTCCTTCATGATATGGATGGCCTTCATCATGGAAGTTTCATCAGTAATGGTGACGGGGTCTTTGGTCATCCAGTCTTTAACCAGCATGTACGCCTCCCATTGTCAAGGTGGAGAAGATATTTTCAGAGCAGGCGCCGTTCCCGGGCCCCGGTCCTATCTCCAGGACATTATAAGCATTTTTTTAACAGAAAACAGAAAACAGAAAACAGAAAACCGCATTAGAGGCGCGGTTCTTCCCCTTTAAAAAGCCTGGCCAGGTTTTCCCGGTGGCAAACCAGGATCAGCCCCGAGAGGCCCCCAGCCAGCAAGAGATAGGCCTTGGAATTGGAGAACAGCCCCATGGCCAGGGGCAGCAACCAGGCGCAGATGAGGGCGCTTAAGGAAAAGATGCGGGTGTAGGCCAGGGCCATAATATAGACCAGGACCAGGTTGAACGCGGCCCCGGGGGCCAGGACCGCCACCACCCCAAAGGTGGTGGCCACGCCTTTACCCCCCCGGAACTGCAAGTAGAGGGGGAAAACATGGCCCAGGACCGCGGCTCCTCCCACCACGGCCACCATGCTTTCCCGCCAGGCTCCCGGGGCAAGCCAGAGGCCGGCCAGGAGGACCGGCGCGGCCCCTTTCAGAACGTCCCCCAGGCAGGTCAGGACCGCGGCCTTCAGGCCCAGGAGGCGGTAAAGGTTGGCAGTCCCCAGGTTGCCGCTGCCCAAGCCCCGGGGGTCGGGTCCTCCCAGGAGGCGGCTCACCACCAGACCGAAGGGGATGGAACCCAGAAGATACGCCAATAATGTCAGTCCGAAAAAACAGGCCATAGCCCCCCCAGATATCTCCTCGATCTTTAAACTTAGGATAACTTACTAAATTATCTATAAATTAGCAATTGGTCTAATTTTAAAGAATTCATCTTAAAGAGCCGATAAAAAAGCAGGGCAAAGTCTGAGTGGAGGGGCGCCACCGGGAAGAGGATATGAAAGCGGAACCCAGCTTAAAAGTAGTACGCGGCCAGTCCGCCTCGGGGAAGCGCACCCGTAGGTCGAAAAAGCAACGATCGCAAATGCCGCCGGAAGTAGCCTCCCTCATTTCCTCAGAAAACGAGAGGGCCTCCCGGCTGGACCCCCACTCCCTGGAAGAAGCTCACCACCTCCTGGAACAACTCTTGTTTCAGGTGGAGCAAGGCAAAGACAATATCGAAGAGGTCCACCGGGTCCAGAACCTGTGCCTGGTGCGTCTCTGGTAATCTGCATCACCGCGGCCCTCTGGGGCTTTTTCTGTTTTTTGACCCGCTAGAATTTTGCCACCTAAGAGCCCCGGGCTCTTGCCTACCATCCCCCCAAAATCTTCAGAAAGCGCGGCTGGCCTTGGTGAATTGCCGGTGGCAGCAGCGAGCGCAGCCCGGAAAAAGCCCTTGGGCGATCAAGGTCCGTAATTGGCGCATCCGGGGTCCGTTCCACATCTCTAAAAAAGGTTGACTGGTGATATTCCCCACCACCAGGTTGAGGCAGGGGGAAAAGGTGCCGTCAGCCAGGATGCGGGCGGTGGCCCAAAAATCATCACAGCCCTGGGGGAACGGGTAGTTGAGGTCCAGATAGTAAGGGGAAAGCAATCCGTCAGGGAGATTAGGCATAAAATGGAGCAACAGCCGGCCCTGGGCCTGTTGCCGGGCCCGGTTCAAGGCGGATTGCAGTTTTGGCAGGTCTTCAGGCTGCAGTTCGTTCTCGTAATATTCCCCCTCACAGATGGAGGGGTGGGCGACTTCCAGGCCCAGGTCCCGGCTCCGCTCCGGAGAAAGGAAGCGGTTATGCCGGGCCACGTTCTCCGGGGAGTCGAACATGGTGTGCTGCAGTTGCATGACGTCCGCCCGGAGCCTGATGGCCAGGGGCACCATCTCCTCCAGGTGCTCCAGATTCCCTTTGGAAATGGTGCAGTTGAAGGAGAGGATGGGGTTGGGGCGGCCCCGGCGGCGGCGGGCCTCCACCAGGGCCTGCACTCCGGCCTCCACCTTGGCGAAGCCCCCTTTCAGGCCCCTGATCCGGTCGTGCACGGCCGGGGGGCCGTCAATGGAGACATTCACCGCTTCTACCCCCATCTCCACCAGGAACGCCGCCTCCCGGGCCAGGAGGGTGCCGTTGGTCTGCAGGTGCACCACCAGGCGCCTTTTCTTGGCCTCCCCCACAAAATCCCGGAAATGGGGGTACATCAGCGGTTCGCCCCCGGTGACGTAGAGCCAGGGGCGGAAGGAGGCGGCTTCCTCCAGGAGACGGGTCCAGTCCTCCAATCCCAACTCCCGGGCCCGGGAGTACCAGGGCCGGTTCTCGGGGACCTCCTGGCCCAGGCGGATGCCCCGGCACATGACGCACTTCAGGTTGCAGCGGTTGGTGAGGTTGATGGAAAGGTTGGTGGGGGGAGCGCTCCAACCGGCCCGAAGGCGGCGGTCCCGGGGAATGCCCAGCCGGTGCCGGTATTCCATCCTCAGGACCGTGGCGATGATGGCCGGATTCCGCCGGGCGATCTGCAAGCCCCGGGTGATTAAAGAAAGTTTTGGGGACATATCTGCCTCGCAGGTGTTCCCTTCAGTTTATTTCCTGTTCACCAGAGGTCAAGGAAATAAGGGGCCAGGGGCCGGGGGCCAGAGACCAGGGATCAGCAAAGATAGATCCAAATAACCTGACCCCTGGTCCCTGGCCCCTGATACTCTATCCGAACATCAAGGCTTCGGGTTTGAAGATCAGCAAAAAACCCAAGACCAGCATGAGCACGCCGCCGATCAAGTGGGAGATTCTTCGATATTTGCTGGACATACCGGTGATCTGCAAGGTGATCATGGCCGCCAAGAAGACCATCAGGTCATCCAGCATGAAGACCGCGATATAAAGGAGAATGTATAGATAATATTGCCACTTGGCCAGCGGAGTAAAACTGAGTATCTGCAAATAGACCACCGGAAAACCTGCGGAGCAGATCAGCTCCACCACGTTCACGGCCAAGGCCAGGACAATGATGCCCCCCAATGCCAGCCAAAAACTCCCTTTTTTAATGAAATCTTGGAGTTTGCAGAATAGTATCTGCCTCCTGCCCCCGGTGCTGACCTTGCAGACCTCGTCCGGATTGGTGAAATATTCCCACAGGTTGTAACACCCTGCACCCAGGGCCACCAGGGCGATGCCCAGCTTGACCCAGAACAAAAATCCCAGAAACAGAAAGAGGTTGAGCCAGGCGGCCATAATGAGGAAATAAACCAGCCCGGAGACAGCCACAAAGGTGGTTCCAAAGATCCACCTTCTTTTATTGTTTTCCATGCCCAGGAGAAAGCCCAAAAGGAGAATCAAGACCCACATGGCGCAAGGATTGAAGCCGTCCAAAGCGCCGATGATCACGGTCACCAGGCCCAAGGACAAGGCCTTGGTCTCCACTTCCCCCAAGAGGGGCACCTTGATTTTTGGGGGAATGACTTTCGTTCCCGGGGGAGAGGCGATGGGGGCCTTGGCGGTGATGCACTCCGCCACTACGTCGGTGCCGGGATGCTCCAGATTTTTTTGCACCGCGGCTGCCAAAGCGGCGCCGCTGGTGGCGTCGGTTTGCCAACCCACGAAGTAATCCCGGCCCACCACCGTGAAGGGCACTCCGGCAATTCCCACCTGGAGCCGGTGTCCCACTTGATGGAGCAATTCCAGATTCTGCCGATTGCCGCTGACTTCCAAACGGTGAATCCGGAGACGGGGATATTTTTTCTCCAGCTGCCCCAGGAATTGCTTTTCCTGAAGGCAGTGGGGACAGCCCTGGCTCCAGAAAAAATAAAGATTTAACGTCTTTTCCCCTGGGGGAGAATTGCCGGCGGCCAGGGCGGGGTTGACCGCCGGCAAAAGGAGCAACGCCAGGAGGAGGAGCGGCCAGCGCCAGGTCAGAGGCACGGTGTCATTGTTTCCAGAGAATCCGGCCGCAGTCGTGCAGGTCATAGCCCCCCATGGCCAGGGCCCCCTCCTGGAAAGCCGGCGAGCGGATCACCGTCAACAGGGTCTGAAAGCGGAGGTCCTGGTAGGTGCTCTCCGGCACCACCAGGTCGTAGCGTTCCGGAAGCAAGGGGATGAAGTCCAGTCCCAGGGCCCGGGCCGCGGCCAGGATGCCCAGCCCCGCATCGGCAGTGCCGGAGTGGACATTCACCGCCACCGCCATGTGAGTGTATTCCTCCCGCTCATAGCCCTGGATGGTTTGGGCCTTCAGTCCCTGTTCCTGGAGCAGGTAATCCAGCAAGACCCGGGTCCCCGCCCCCCGCTGCCGGTTGATGAAACGCACCCCGGGCCGGGTCAGGTCGGCGATGGTGCGGATATTTTTGGGGTTCCCCGGCAGCACCATCAGGCCCTGCTGGCGCCAGGCCAGATTGATGAGCTTTAAGGGGAGGTCAGGCAGATATCTTTGAATATAGGGAACATTGTAAGTCTTGGTCTCCGGGTCGAAGAGGTGGCTGCCTCCCAGGTGGGCCCGGCCCTGGCGCAGGGCCATCAGGCCCCCCAGGCTGCCCACGTGGCCGGAGGAGAGACGCAGCTGCGGGTCCTGGCGCCGGAGCAGGGTGGCCAAAAGGTCCAGGGTATTATCATGGCTCCCCAGGACCACCAGGGTGCCGTCGATGTCTTCCGGGGGCGCCAGCAGTTCCGCCACCACCGGCAGGTCTTCCTCCAGCCCTTCGCTCAGGGCCGGCACCACCAGGAGACCATCGGCCCGGACCAGGGAGGTGATGGTCCCCGCGCCCCGGGGCAGGGGGGTGGCCATAACCTTCTCCCCCACCCGGCCCAGGGTCACCCGGATGAATTCGGTGAGGCCGGGTTTGGAAGGCAGGTTCTGGGCCGGATGCACGGTGAGGGTGGGCCGGGGGGCCGGGCGCAGTCCGGCCAGGGCGGCCATCAGGGGCGCGGTAAACTGCTCAAAGGAAAGGACCGCAGACACCGGATAGCCCGGGTTGCCGATCACCGGCTTGCCGGCCACCACCCCCAGGAGGGTGGGTTTGCCGGGCATCATGGCCACCCCGTGCACCAGCACCTCTCCCAGCGCGGCTATGGCCTGGTAGGTGTAATCCTCGGTGCCCGCGGAGGAGCCGGCATTGATGAGCACTACGTCCCCCGCGGCCACCGCCTCTTCCAGGGCCCGGGTCAGGGCCGCGGGATCGTCCGGGACAATGGGCCGGAACTCGGGGATTCCCCCGGCCTCCGTCACCAGCCCGGCCAGGATGATGGAATTGAACTCTGGCAGGCGTCCCGGGGGGGGCGCGTCGGTTAAGTCCTCCACCGGCGTCAGTTCCGAGCCGGTGGGGATGATGATCACCCGGGGCCGGCGGCGCACCGTCACCAGACTCACCCCGGCGGCCAGTAAGGCCCCCTGTGCCCAGGGGGTGATGAGGGCGCCCTCCGGCAGCACCATTTCCCCGGCCACTAAATCTTCCCCCACCCGGCGCACGTTCTGCCAGGGGAATATCGGGGCCTCCACGGTAATGGGGTCTGCCTCCGGGTCCGGGACCTGTTCCACCATGATCACCGCGTCGGTGCCCGGGGGCAGGGCGTGGCCGGTATTGACTGCAAAGGCCTCCTTTCCCAAGGGCAGATGGCGGGGTGACTCGGGGGTGGCCCCAAAGGTGGCCGCGGCGGCCACGGCAAAGCCGTCCATGGCCGCCTGGTGCACCCCGGGGGAAGACCAGCGGGCTATGGCCGGGGCCGCGGTGACCCGGCCCCGGGCCCCCACGGTGAATATTTCCTCCGGGGGTAGGAGACCTTGCAGGTCAAACCGGGAGAGAAATATCTCCCGGGCCTTTTCCGGAGACTCCATGCGCAGGTAGATACGTCTTTCCATGGCTTTTCCCTGAAGAGTATAATTAAATTTTTCAGGATTTGTAGAGATTTTAGACCCAAGTTTACGCTAGCTTTGCTGAGCCGTAAAGCTATGAATAGTATAGCGGTCCATAATTGTTAATAAATTTTTCCTGGCTTGTTTGCCTGCCCTAATGCCGGTGGGTTAGGATGAATGTGGATTTTATTGGGGTGGGTGGGGCCTTTATGTCCCCCAACTAATACCAAGTCGCCATCTAACAGCATTTTTTTGTAGGGGCGAACCTTGTGTTCGCCCGGGCACATAGGGCGAATACAAGATTCGCCCCTACATTTCATGCCTTGTGGTTGCGAAATGGTATTAGACGGCCAAGATGGCCGCCCTAGGTTCCCTCTTGCCTCTCCCGCCAGCCGATGGTGCAGGGGATGAGGAGCATCAGCATTCCCAGGGCCGCGACCCCGGTCCAGCCCCCCCGCTCATAAGCCAGACCGCTCAGGGTGATGCCCGCGGAGCCCCCCAAATAATAAAACAGGATGTAGAGGGAATTGCCCCGGCCCCGGCTGACGGTGAGCTTGCGGTTCAACAGCCCCGCGGCCGCGGCGTGTATGGCGAAGAAACCGGCGCAGACCCCGGCCAGGCTGCCGGCCACGGCCCAAATGGAAGGAATGAGGGAGACCATGATGGCCAGGGCGAAGAGCACCGTCCCCCCCACCATGATGGCGCCGTTGCCGAAGCGGTTGCTGAGGTTGCCCGCCACCGGGCCGATCACCACCCCCAGCAGATAAGAGAGGTACATCAGGGTGATGATCTGGGTGGGGGCGTTAAAGGGCGGCGCGGCCAGATAAAAAGGGAGGTAGTTGAAAAGGGAGGAAAAGACGAAAAAGGCCCCAAAGGGCACCAGCAGGATGTGGCGCACGTCCCGGCGGGCCAGAAGAGAGAAGAACCCCAGCTCCTGCTCCGGTATCTCTATCTTCTGGGTTTCCGGAGGCAGCCAGCGCAGGGCCGCCAAAGTGGCGGTGAACAGCAAAATGGAGGTGGTGACAAAGGCGTAGCGCCAATGCAAGGGGGGATGGATCCAGCCTCCCAGCAGCCGCCCGCTCAAGCCCCCGGCCACCGTGGCCGAAACATAGGTCCCCATGACCACGTTGAGGCGCTCTAAAGGCAGGTTCCGGCCCAGATAAACCACCACGCAGGTGGACAGGGTGGGAATGAATAAGCCTTGGATGAACCTGGCCAGGATCAGGAGCCAGAGACTGGCGGTGGACGCGGAAAAGAAGCCGCAAGCGGTGATCACCACCCCCCCCGCCAGGATGATGGGCCGCACCGGCTTGCGGTCCGCCAGGCGTCCCCAGGGCAGGTTGGCCAGGGCCATCCCCAGGATGACCGCGGACACGGACAGGGAGGCCAGAAACTCGCTGACCCGGAATTCTGCGGTGAGCACCGGCAAGACCGGCTGGGTGATGTACACGGTGCTGAACGCGGCCACCACCAGGGAAAACACCAGGGCCTGCAGATGATAAGGCCGATCGATCAAGGCGATGGTTCCTTAATGGGGGGCAGGACTTAAAAAACCGCGTGCCTCCGTCCTTGCCGCCAACTCCCCTCCAAGAAGCTGGCGGCTTTAGCCAGGGTCTGGGACCCTGGCTAAAGCCGCCTTGATTGCCGGCAAGAAAATTTCCGGGAGAAAGGGGAGGAGGGGACAAGAGCCACTGGCGCCGGCTTCTTGCCGCTGGCGCTCCTTACTTCTTCACCATACTTTAATCTTTATTAATCACCACCAGGGTCTTCTGATTGATCAAAGGATAAATTTCTTCCAGGTCCCGGTTCATTAGGGAGATACAACCCTTGGTCCAGTTCATGCCGGAGAGGTTTTTAAAATCGTCCTCAGTGCCATGGATGCCGATGGCGCCGCCAATGTCCGCGGTCATGGGCACCCGCCCCGCTTTTTTGGCCCGGCCGAACTTCAGCCAGTTCTGGGTGTTGGGATAATCCAGGAGAATGAAATAGGTCCATTTCTGGTGGGGATATTTGGTCACCACCCGGTAAACCCCTTCGGGAGTGCAGGTATCGCCCTGGCGCAATTTATCGTTGTAAGGGTCATTACCTAAAACAATTTTATAAGTCTTAAGAGGGGTGACGCCTCGATACAGCGTAAGTTTGCGGGATAATTTGTGGACCATCACCACCGTGGGTTTGCTGCCGTTGCCGTAGCCGTTCTTACTGAGGAGTTGTTCAAGATACTTCTGTTCCGGCGTCAGGTTCGTCTGTTGGGGCTCATACACGGGCAGGGGCTGATCCAGGGAGGCCTCCGGCGGTTTACTCGCCTGGCCGCCACAACCGCTGCATACCGAGGCCAGAAAGAGAAAGAGTAAAACACCACATAAATTACGCATGGCAGTTGCATCCCCCCCAATAATGACGTTAATATTATTAAGAGCTACTATAGCAAACATAAAGTCTATTGGCAATACCGATTTTCTTGCAGAATGCTATTTTTTGTAGCATATTCCCCACGATACCATTTCCTGGGCAAATAATAGACACTTGGCGGTAACCGCTTGATTATTCACATTCTTTTAGAAAGAAATAGAAAGGAGAGACCTCTATTACATGGCTCTTAATCTGATTGTCGACGGCTATAACCTGATCAGGCAGTCTCCCTACTTACAGGCGATTGAGGCCCGGGACCTGGAGGCCGGCCGGGAGGCCCTGTTGTCCAGCCTGGCCGAGTACCGGCAGACCCGGCCCCAAAACAAAATCACCGTGGTCTTTGACGGCTGGGAAAAGGGGGATTGGAAAGAAGCCCGGGACCGCCGGGCCGGGATGAGCATCATCTATTCCCGGCGGGGGGAAAAGGCCGACGAAGTGATCAAGCGCCTCCTGGAGAAGGAGAGGGGCCGGGCGGTGGTGGTGAGCTCCGATCGGGAGCTGCAGGATTTTGCGGCTAGGGTGGGGGCCGCCTGGATCAGCGCCCTCCAGTTCGAGGCCTCCCACCTGCGGGCAGACGCAGCCGGAGAGCCTGAACCCGAAGAAGAGCCTTCACCTCAGAGAGCCACCAAGAAAGGCCCCGCCCACCGGGCCCCCAAACGCCAGCGCCAACGGCAGCAACGGTTGAAGAAGTTGTGATGGCGAACACCATGAACATGAAGAGCCCCCCCGCCCGGGTGAGATTATCCGGGATTGTGCCTCAAGCCCCTGGGCCTGACCGTCACGCTGGCGGCCCAAGGACCCGGTGTGACCCGCAAGCCCCTTTCCTTGCTGCTGAACGGCCATGCGGGCATTTCCCCGAAAATGGCCGTCAGGTTGTCCCAGGCCTTTGGCCGCAGCCCTGAGAGTTGGCTGCAGATGCAGGCGCAGTATGACATTGCCCAAGTCAAAAGCTCGGCCAAGGAGATCAAAATCAAACCCCTTTATGACTCGAAAGGCCCACAGCCTTAATAAAGAAACGGGGCGAAAAGGGGAAAAGGGAAAGAGGGGAAAAGGAGAAAAAACCGGTCTGAACCAACTAAACCTTTTCCCCTTTTCCCCTTTCCCCCTTCTGATTTTCCCGGCGTTTCCCCCCAAACCTCTTCAAATAAACCATCAGCACCGCCAGCGCCGCGGGAGTCATCCCCGAGATACGGGCCGCCTGGCCCAAAGACAGGGGCCGCACCTCTTTCAGTTTTTCCCGCACCTCCAGGGACAGGCCCGGCACCCCGTCGTAATCGAAGTCTTCCGGGATGCGCTTCTTCTCCCCCTGGGCGAATTTCTTGGCCGCTTCCTCCTGGCGCTGGATATAGCCTGCGTATTTGTGCTTAATTTCCAACTGCTCCAGCACCGGCGGGGGCACCGGCGGCTCTTCCCCGGCCAGGCGGTAGAGGGTGGCCAGGTCCAATTGAGGCCGCTTCACCAGGTGGAGGATGGGGGCCGGGGCCTTTAAGGGCGCGGTGCCCCGGGCGGCCAGCTCCCGGTTGACCGCAGGGGAAGGATAGAGCCGGCGTCCCGCCAGGCGGGCCTCCTCCTCGGCCAGCAGGCGCTTTTTCGCTTCCAAACGCTCTTTGGCCTCCGTGTCCACCAGACCCAATTCATAACCCCAATCCAGCAGTCTGAGATCGGCGTTGTCCTCCCGCAGCAGCAGGCGGTACTCCGCCCGGGAGGTGAAGAGACGGTAGGGCTCCCGGGTGCCCTTGGTCACCAGGTCGTCCACCAGCACCGCCAGGTAGGCCTGGGAGCGGTCCGGCAGGAAGGGTGGGCGCCCCAGGACCTGGCAGGCGGCGTTGATCCCGGCCCAGAGCCCCTGGCCCGCGGCTTCTTCGTAGCCGGAGGTGCCGTTGATCTGCCCGGCCAGGAAGAGCCCTTGGATGAGCTTGGTTTCCAAAGTGGGTTTAAGCTGCAAGGGGTCCACGTAGTCGTATTCGATGGCATAGGCCGGACGCATCACCTCCGCGTCCTCCAGACCGGGGACGCTGCGGAAGAGTTCCAGTTGCACCTCCACGGGCAGGCAATTCCCCAGGCCTTTGGCGTAGATCTCCGCGGTCTCCCGGCCCTCGGGCTCCAGGGTCACCTGGTGGCTGGCCTTATCGGGAAAACGCATCACCTTGTCTTCCAGGGAAGGGCAATAGCGGGCGCTCACCCCCTTGATGACGCCGCTGTAAAGGGGTGAGAGGTGGATATTCTCTTTGACCCAGCCATGGGTGGCCCCGGTGGTGTGGGTGACAAAGCAGGGCAGCTGCTCCACCTCGATGCCCGGGGTGCGCCAGGAGAAGGGTCGGGGCGAGGGGTCTCCCTCCAGGCGGGTCATGGAGGCGAAATCGATGCTGCCGGC
Source organism: Syntrophobacterales bacterium (assembly GCA_020060385.1). GTDB lineage: Bacteria > Desulfobacterota > Desulfobaccia > Desulfobaccales > 0-14-0-80-60-11 > SURF-52. Next base: position 14,383 of record JAGVAH010000045.1, read on the forward strand.
CCGGAGCCGGGGGGGCGTGCCCGTCTTCATGCGCCCCATCCGGAAGCCCAACTCCCGGAGGTGCTCAGCCAGGGCCGTGGCCGCGAACTCCCCGGCCCGGCCCGCCTGGATCTGCACGGGGCCGATATGGATGAGGCCGTTCAAGAAAGTGCCGGTGGTGATCAGCACCGCCCGGGCCCGGTAGACTAAGCCCAGGGTCTCCACCACCCCGGTCACCCGGCCGTCTTCCACCAGCAGCCGCGCCACCATGGCCTCCCGCAGGTGGATGCGGCTTTCCTTCTCCAGCAGCGACTTCATGGCCAGGCGGTAGGCCTGCTTGTCGCACTGGATGCGGGTGCCCCGCACCGCCGGGCCCTTGGAGAGGTTGAGGGTGCGGAACTGGATGCCGGTGAGATCCGCCAGGTGGCCCATGACGCCCCCCAGGGCGTCGATCTCTTTCACCACGTGCCCCTTGGCCAACCCCCCCACCGCGGGGTTGCAGGCCATCTGGGCCATGGTGTCCAGGTTGAGGTTGAACATCAGGACCGAGAGCCCCATGCGGGCCGCGGCCAGGGCCCCTTCGCAGCCGGCGTGTCCAGCCCCCACCACAATCAAATCATAATCTTGCGGATAAAAAGCCATGGAAGGAAAATCAGGGTTGAATTCTGATCGAATGCTGCTTATCTAATAAACAGTTGTCAACGTCATTCCAGAACCGAGGAGTAAATTATGGTTCATCCAGTTCACGGCCAAGATCCTGACAAACCGATGCATCGCACCTATAAAACTCTGGAGCCGGCAGGGGAAATCGCGGTGGTGCAACGCCCGGAAGGGGTCCTCAAGGTGGTGGTCTATACCGGCAGCGGCGAAAAGAAAAAACAACATCTGGAAATCACCCTCGAGCGTCAGGCCGCCTTCGACCTGGCCATGGAAATGCTGCAACAAGCCTACCGGGTGGGGGGGGAGATGTAACTAAGCAGGCAGAAAGCAGTGAGCAGTAAGCAGTTAAGTCAATGGGCCATGAGTTATAGCTTTTATACTGCTCACTGCTCACTGCTTACAGCTCACTCCCACCTCACCGGTCCCATTCCACTTCCCGCACCAGTTCGATGAATTCTGGGGATTCGCCATATTCCTTCATGGCCTGCTGGTAGTCCACCCAGGTCTGCCAAACCTGGAGCCACTGCTGGTTATGCCAGTAGTAGGGGCTTTGCTCCCCGGTACCCCGGAGGCGCACGAATTCCTCGTATTCCTCCTGGCAGGAGGCGCAGAAACGGTGGGGGCCTTTAAAGCGCTGATACATCTCCTGGGTTTCGAAGGCGACGTTGCATTTGGCGCAGCGGGCCAGGCAACGGGTGCACTGGATGGTCTTGCGCACCGCCTCCAGCTTTTTAGCCTTATCCACCTTGGCCTTTTTCTTCTGTTCCAGCCTGAGCCGGTCTTCTATATCGATGACTTTGGACATGGCTGACCTCGGGTTGGGGTCGGGGCAAACGGTCAGGGGCTTAAGACCCCTTTTTTCCTGCTAGTTAATAAGTTATCAAGCCTTGGGGGGTGGGTCAATAGCGGGCTTTGATATCCAGATAATTAGTTTCGCTTCTTTTCTCTGATAATTTTTCTAGTTCGACATTGTCAGTTTCTCTCAATGGCCCAGACCTACTACCCGTAAGCTTGCCATTAACTAGTATCTATTGCAAAATCTCCTGATCTGCCAGTTTGTCATTCTGAAGCGAAGAATCTAGTAATTTTAATGAATAGACCCTTCGCTTGCGGCTCAGGGTGACAAGGAAAATAGGTTTTGCAATAGGTATAGGCTCTCTCTGTAGTTATCGACCTTTATTCCCTCTTAGTCTCTTTTTCCATTTCTAACAAAATCGTCAAGCTCCTTTGCCAATGGAGTGAGCGGTTTTATTATACCTTGGCTCTTATCGACCAACCAAGCCTCGGTTTTCTGAGGTTTTGTCTTTGATGAAAGAAAATATTGAACTTTCGTCATTCCTCTATCCGCAGGGAAGAAAATCGGTCCCACGACCTTCCCGCCCTGTCCTTCGATTAAGGTCTGGAGGTCCCGGATGCTGGTTCTGTAGTCGCCACCTTTACCTCGGAAAGCCAAGAAATATTCACAGTCGGTCTTAGGTTTTCCCATCAAACCAATTAGGATTTTCATGAGCTCTTCAACATGTCTTTCCACTTCAGTTTCTTCGGCAGATATCATCCCAATACTAAAGATGGAAGTTAACAGTTCACGCAAATCGGCCTCCTTTGGCATATTCTCGAACAAGGATTTAGTATAATTGTAGGCTTTCTTTTCGTGGGGTTTAGCCCAGATATTAGGGGCAAGCTTAGTGCTTTTAAGGAGATATGGAAATGAGTCTTTAACGTGTTTAGGAGAAAACGGCTTGGAGGGGCTTTCAGTTAATAGTATTGTTGCAGCATAAAGGCGATAGTAAATCGCTGTTTCTTGCGGCATTTCTTTTTCGTAGGATTTATTTGCTTCTATTTTCTTGATAACGGCTTCTATGTCTGCCTTTTTCGCTACTCCACGAATCAGTGGATTCTGGCGAAACAGCGCCGCTTCTGCGAAGGCTGAACTCCGAAAGGCTAACTTCTCTTCTTTGTTGAGAGATGGCGGTAAGTTGCTGACGAAGTATATGGTGATAGCGGACGCCGCGCAGACAAGAAAAAGGACTAAGTCTTTTATTTTTTGGAGAGTGTCTGTCTTACTAAAAATACTTCGGATAAGGAAAACAATGGCAACAATTGCGGCCACGAGAGAGACCAATTCCAGGAGTGTCATTGTTCGTTCCTCCTTAAGCTTTGCGCTGATTTGTGGCTCGGCTATTTTCGCCGGGTGGCGGATATTGTGGCTATGGAGAAATCGATTATTTCAAGAGCAATAATTCTATGATGGGCAAGGACTGTAGAGGGGCTACCTAAACCCCTTTCGGAGCTGGTCCATGAGCTTCTATAGGCGGAATTCGCTAGAGCGTTAGGAAGATACGCACCCTTATTAAGGGTATATCAAATCAAGTTTTGCTAAAAGAGAATTTTTAACCGTAGAAAATCAGTACACTTTCTACTTTTCTTTAACCCCAAAATGCTCCTGGGAAAAAGCGATGCGTTCCTCAGAACTTTTTAATTTCTGGGAGTGGGTCTCCACAAGTCTGAGCCGATGCAGGAGCCCCGCGGCGTTGGCGATCTGAATGGCCAGCCCCGGCCGGGCGTTCAGTTCCAGGAGCAGGGGTCCCTTCTCCTTATCCAGGACCAGGTCCACCCCAAGGTAGCCCAAGCGGGTAAGTTCGTGGCCCCGGGAGGCGATGCTGAGCAGCGTCTGCCAATGGGGGATGGCCACCCCCTGGATGCTGTTGCCGGTGTCCGGGTGCTCGCTGACGACCCCCTGGCGGCTCACGCCGTTGAGGGTGACGCCCCGGGCTAGATCGATGCCGGCGCCGATGGCCCCCTGGTGCAGGTTGGCCTTGCCCCCGGACTCCCGGGTGGGCAGCCGCAGCATGGCCATCACCGGCACCCCCAGAAAGACGATCACCCGGACGTCCGGCACCCCCTGGTGGCTGATGTGGTCGAAGACCGGGTCGAAGATCACCCGGTATTCGATCATGGCCGCATCCATCTGCCCCCCCAGGCTGTACAGGCCGCTCAAAATGTTGAAAACGTGGTGGTTGATATCTTCTCGGGCCAGCAAGTCACCGCTGACGGTGCGGAACTTGCCCCGGGCCCGGCCGGCGATCACCAGAATGCCGTCGCCCCCGGAGCCGTGGGCCGGTTTGAGGACGAAATCCTCATGGTCCTGGAGTATGACCGGCAGGTGCCGCACCTGGTACTCTGTCTCCACCACCCCATAGAGTTGGGGCACGGGAATGCCCGCGGCCAGGGCGATCTCCTTGGTGCGCAGTTTATCGTCCACCAGGGGATAGTAACGCCGGGGATTATAAGCCAGGGTATATTCGGCGTTGCGCCGGTTGATGCCCATGACGCCCAGGTCCGCCAGCTTCCGCCCCCAACCGACCATCAGCGTTTATCCTTGAGCAAGACCTTAAAGCGCAGGAGCTCCAGCAAACGGTAGCCGGAGTAGCGCCCCAAAAGCAGAGTGGCCCCCAAAAGCACCAGCAGCAGCTCGGGAAAAACGAAAAACAGGTGCTGCACTTGCCGGTTGTGCATCACCACATAGGCCAGGGACGCGGCCAAAAGGCTGCCCAGGCCTTGCTTCACGGCCTCAAAAGGCCCCCGCTCCTCCCAAACAATGGACATGCGTTCGATGGTCATTGTCAGAATGACCATGGGGAAGAGGGCCACGGACAGACCCCGCTCGATCCCCAAGGTATTGGTGAAGATGCTCATCAAGGCCATGAGGATGACCACCACGATGAGCACTGCGGCCAGGCGGGGCACCAACAGCAGCTTGAGGCGGTCCATGTAAAAACGGATGGCCAGCCCCAGGGCCACCAGGGAGCTGAAGAAGAAGATACCCCAAAGCAACCGGGTTTCCCGGAAGGCCAGGGCGATGAGCACCGGCATGAAGGTCCCGAAGGTGGCGATGCCGATGATATTGCGGAGAATCACCAGCAAGAACCCGCCCACGGGCACCATCAGCAGGATCCGGTAAACCTGCTGGGAATGCAGCGGCAGGCTCAACAGGGAAAGCCGGAGCAGCAAGGGCTTCTTGATCTGGCCCTTGATCTCCGCGGTGGTGATGGCCGCTTCCACTTCCCGGGTCACGGAGAGGGTGACCTTCAGGTCGGTGCCCCCCGTCAAGCGGGCCAGGGACAGGGGCCCCCGCCACCAAGCCAGATAATTGTCGGGGATGCTCGGCGCTCCGGTAACCGGGTTGAAGGCCTGCCACCACTTGCCATTGTAGACTTCCAGCCAGTGAATGACCGGCAGACGCTCTTTCTGCTCCTTGAGGACGATGCCGTGCACCACCCGGGCCGGCGCCCCGGCCTGGGCCAGAAGCCGGACCGCCAGCTCCATTTTGGCCTCTTCCGAAGGCTTCTTCCCCAGGAGCAGGGCCACGTTCTGATCCGCGGGCGTCCGGTTCAGAAGCCGGAGCAGTTCCGCGGCCATGGTCTCGTTGTCCGCTGAGCGGCGGCGGATGCGGACCGCCAGATCCTGGGCCGCGGCCTGTTCGGCCCCGTAAAAACCGGGATTGAGCAGGTGGGGAGGTTGAATGGGATTGATGGGCTCCCGGGTATTGACCCGCACCACTTCCCCCCGGAAATAAAGGGTCTGGAGCCCCCGGGCCTGGCGGGTGGACCAGGTGGCCTGGCGGTTGGCGTCCTCGGTGGCGGTGATCAGCCCGTAACCCCGGGAGATAAAGGCCTCATTGGTGATGGCATAGCGCCGGGTGCTCCGGGGAATGAACAGGGAAACCTTCACCGGTTCCTTGCCGGCCAAGAAGGTCACCTTGGCTTCCACGTTCCAGCTATAGGATTCGGCTCCGGGAGTGAGGGGAAAATTGAGGACCAGAACCTTGTAGCCAAACAAGGCCAGGCCCGCCAGGAAGAGAATTCCCGCCAGAAGATAGAGGTGCGTCTTATTCAAGGGTATCCGGCTTGGGGCAGGCGGGCTCCACCGTGTATTTGGCCGCGGGATTGATGGCTACTGACCCTTCCATGAATTTGCGGCCGATGAGCATGCGGTATTGGAACCCGGACCGATCCACCAGGTTGACTTCCGTTTCCTTATAAATCTTACCCAAACAAACCCCCAGTTTGATGACCGGACGCTTCTGGGACTTGAGAAAATGCCGCTTGATGGTGGCCTCCCGGAGCAGGGGCCGCTCCATGGTGATCTTTTGGCCGTCCCGGTTGGTGAGCTCGAAGCGCACCCAGCGTTGGCCGTCCCGTTGAAATTCCTTGAGGTTGCCGGCGTGCAGGGAACTGTATTCCGCCCCGGAATCCAGCTTGGCATGGACGAGGAAATTGCCGGGATAGAGGCGCACCTTCTCGATCCAGCCCACGATCTGCAGCTCCCCGGCCAGCAGGGCCGGGGCCAGGGCCAGGACGCCGCACAGGCTGAGGAGCAACGCGTGCCAGTATTTCATGGAATTCATGGGAGCCCTTTACTTTATCTTAATTGACAATCCTCAAACCAACCAGGAGTCGATCGCCCTTTGCAACAATTACGTGGAGAAATAATAATCAGTCCGGCCTCAGTCTGCAACTTCCAAGGGGGAACTCGACTAGAGAAATCTGCGGGAGAGGTTGCTCACCGCCAGGAGCATCGATTATCCCGGGAGCGGGAAAAATCCGGATATGATCTGGATATATGAAGTTTTTAACGCAGGAATAAATTTCAAAAAATAGCAGAGAGCATCATATTTGGTTCAATCTCGGACAGCAATCCATAGATTATAAAGTTGGGGGCAGGATTTTCAAACATGCCAGGAGTTGGTATGTCCATGTGGCTTCGGCCTTTTCCTTGACTCACCGTTATCGAGCGGTACTAGGTTGGGGTTCATATGCCGCAAATCGATGAGGCTCCTTGGTACTGATGGAGAAGATTGGAATAAATTTGAAGAAAAGGCACTTTCCTGGCGAAGAAAATGTTATCATATTCTGAAGGAGAAAAGTAAGCTTCAAAAAGAGAAATCTTTAGGGATCTTAAACCTAGTAGAGAAAAGTCGAAAAAACCATTTTGGGGCCAAGGCGGCCAAGGCGGCGGCATAATCTCGGATCATTGATAAATAATGAAGCGAGATCGGGTGCGGCGTCCCCACGACGCAACAACTCATAGATACCCGGCCAACGGCAAGGAGGTTCCAATGGTTCGAAGTTTCTGGAATCGGCGACTTGGCAGGCGCCTGTTTCTTAAGGAATCAGCAGCGGCTGGGTTGCTCCTGTCCCTGCCCCGGTATCAGGCGGAGGCGGCCTTGCCCTCCAGCCACCTTTATTGGGTCGGAAATATCCCTAAAAACCCCTTCACCAGCCCTTCCCATCCCAACGAACACGCCGGCATTAATGCACTCCTGGAGCTCATGGGCCAAAACAACCTCAAGTTTTACCAATCCGACCGCGTTGGGAAGCTGTCCGGACCGTCTGGCCTCATTGCTCCTAACGACGTGGTGCTCATCAAGGTCAACGCCCAGTGGAAATACCGGGGGTGCACCAACAGCGACGTGATCCGGGGGCTCATCCAAAAGATTCTGGACCACCCCGACGGCTTCTCGGGGGAGGCGGTGATCTTTGAGAACGGCCAGGGTTGGGGCAACCTGAATTGTGATGGTGATACCGACGGCTTCTACCGTAATTTCGAGCGACACGCTAACGCCGCCAACGAGAACCATAGCTTCCAGTACCTGGTAGATAAAGTTTTTCGGGACTTGAGGGTGTCGTCCTTCCTGCTGGACCCTATCCGCTCCAACTTTATCGGAGATGACGATCACATCAAAAACGGCTACCGCATCCTGGAGAACGTTTCCTACCCGTGCTTCACTACTGCCGGCGGGTACCGGGTGGAACTGAGGGAAGGCCTCTGGAATGGGTGGAGGAGTATCTATAGCCAGAACTTGAAGCTCATCAATGTCCCGGTCCTCAAGCACCATTGGGGTTTTGGCTCGTGTGTCACCTGCTCCCTGAAGCACATGTACGGCATCCTGTCCATGGCGGATGGGGTGGCGTATTTATCCCGGCATTATGATGACTTGGGGGAAGCCTGCGGCAAGATGATGGTGTCGGTGAGGACACCAGTGCTTAACCTGGTGGACGCCATCTGGGTGTCCCATGGGTCCCTGATAGGCTATCCGCCCGAAACCACCACCCGGACCAACCAGCTCCTGGCAGGCCAGGACCCGGTGGCGCTGGACTATTGGGCCGCCAAGTACATCCTGTATCCCATCGACAACAATCCCAACCACCATCCGGACTCGGCCGCGGTGGACGCCTGGCTCACCGCCGCCCGGGACACCATCAACGGCCGGGGTGGGCTCTATGACCCGGGGAGGGCCATCTACGTAAGAGACGTCACTAAGCATGAAGCTCAGATAGCGGTCCACATCCGGGACATGGCGGCAAGGCGCTTCCTTCCACACATCGCAGAACTCCTGCTGCATGAGTGAGGGGGGGATAGGGGAGGAGGTTTATCTTAAACAGAAATCGAAGCAAATCTCAGACCGGGCCAGCTATGCCCCTCCTTTTTTTTGGCCTACTTAAAAAGTGAAGATTGTTGATTATTTGCCAATATCGGCAACTTGGGAAAGTTGCGATATCTGGCGCATAATTTAGCTAGGGGCCGGTATTAATCTTCTTCGGCAAAATCCGCGGTCCGGTCTGGGTCCAGGTTGAAGAGGCGCCGCACCAGGTCCAGTTCCCGGTGGGGTTTTTGGGGGTGGTGATTGCCTTTGAGACAGATGATGGGATCGTGGAGCAGCTTCTGGGTGATGGAATGGGTCAGCACCTCCAGGGCCTGGCGCTGCTCTTGGGTGAGGGGGCCCAACTGCTTCAGGGTCTTCTCCAGTTCGGCCTCGCAGATGCGGTCCGCCTTCTCTTTCAGGGAGATAATGGTGGGATAGACCGCCAGGGTCTCCAGCCACTCCAGGAACTTTACGGTTTCCGCGGCCACCAGGCGCTCCGCCTTGGCCGCCTCCTGGTGGCGGCGCTGCCAGTTGGATTCCACCACCTCTTTCAAGTCATCGATATTATAGAGATAGACGTTGTCCAACTCGTTGATGGCCGGGTCCAGGTCCCGGGGCACGGCGATGTCGATGAAGAAGAGAGGGCGGTGTTTGCGGCGGCGCAGCACCCCTTTCACCTGCTCTTTGGTGAGGAGGTATTGGGGGGAGCCGGTGGAACTGATGATGATGTCCGCCTGCAGCAGCTGGTCCGCCAGTTCCTCCAGGGACACGGCCTCCCCCCGGAAGCGCTGGGCCAGTTGCAGGCCCCGCTCCAGGGTGCGGTTGGCGACGATGATGCGGCCCACCCCGTCGCTCTTCAGGTGCTCCAGGGCCAATTCCGCCATTTCCCCGGCCCCCACCAGGACCGCGGTCTTCCCGGCCAGGGACCCAAAGATCTTGCGGCCCAGGGTGACCGCGGCGTAGCTGATGCTCACCGCGTGGTCGCCGATGCCGGTCTCCCGGCGCACCCGCTTGGCCACCGAGAAGGTTTTATGGAGCAGGCGGTTTAAGATGGGGCCGGTGGCCCGGTTGCGGGTGGCCTGGCGGTAGGCCTCCTTGATCTGCCCCAGGATCTGGGGCTCTCCCACCACCAGGGAATCCAGGCTGGAGGCCACCCGGAAGAGATGGAGCACCGCCTCCCGGTCCCGGTGGACATAAAGGGAGGCATCCAGGTCAGCCGGGGAAATGTCCCCCCGGCTGGCGAAGAAGGTCCGCAACTGGATGAGGGCCGCGTCCGCCTCTTCGGTGGCGCAGAGACTTTCCACCCGGTTGCAGGTGGCATAGAGCATGAGCTCCAACAGGGCCGGACGGGGCTGCAGTTCCTGGTAGGCCGCGTCCAGGTCTGCCAGGAGTCCCCCCAGTTTTTCCCGGAGGTCCACCGGCGCGGTTTTATGGTTGAGCCCTAAAAGCATCAGGTTCATGGTTTTTTCAAAAAATTGGCAAAACTGTGGTAGCCGGTGAACCACAGGTTGGCGCCCACAAAGGCGGTTACCAGAACCACAAAGCCGCAGATGGCCAGCAGCGCGGCCCGGCGGCCCCGCCAGCC